>NZ_JBIWIU010000002.1:649027-949794 GCF_044764755.1 Streptomyces sp. NPDC093600 | reverse complement strand
CCACCCCGAAGGGCTTCATCGTTCGACTTGCATGTGTTAAGCACGCCGCCAGCGTTCGTCCTGAGCCAGGATCAAACTCTCCGTGAATGTTTACCGGCTATCCGGTTCGCACACACGAGAGCGGAACGATCGGTCGGAATAGGACCGGTCGTTCACAGCGTCCTCGCTGTGTTGTTGCCTACCCGCCGCATGGGCCGGTAGGGCTTTCAAAGGAACCTCGCCATCCGAAGATGGACGGGGTATCAACTAATCTGGCGTTGATTTTTGGCACGCTGTTGAGTTCTCAAGGAACGGACGCTTCCTTCGTACTCACCCTCTCGGGCTTTCCTCCGGGCTTTTCCCTTCGGTCTTTCGTGTTCCCAACCTTACCAGATCCGTTTTCCGTTCCGTTTCCGGTTCGAATTCTGTTTCCGGCGGCCGATTGGGGGCCTTTGCCTTTCGGCGTGTTCACTACTTTAGCCGAATTCCCCGGCGACTCATAATCGAGCCATTCGGATGCGATTCCGGCCATGCCGAGAATCCGCCCCGATGGGGGTTCGTTGTAGGTAGTGGATGGCCGCTCCGGGGTGCTCTGGAAGCACTGCCCGTTCCTGCGGCTCGGACTACATTAGGCGTCCCCAGCACCTGGGTCAAGTCTCGTCAAGACCTCCTCTTGCGGGGCACATGAGCCCGGTACGGGCTGACCGTCGGGTCGTTGTCGATCCAGAAGCGCCAGGGATGCGGGGCACCCTCTCCGCCCACTCCCGTCCGGGGACCGTTCCTCACCTGGTCAGCCGGGGGTGGGGTGCCCGTGAGGAGGGTCAGGGGGGAGTCGGGGCCGGCGCAGGCGTCCGTGCCGTTGAGGGAGCGGGCCACGTCGAGGGCGGTGGCCAGCCGGGCCGGGCCTTTGGCCAGTTCCTCGTCGTACCGGGCCGAGAGTCGGCGCTTGCGGGCCTGTTCCGCGCCCACCAGGATCTCGCCCGCGCGCAGCAGGACTCCGCTCGCCTGGCCTTCCGGGCCGCACACCAGGTTCAGGCAGTGCCACATGCCGTAGGTGAAGTAGACGTACGCGTGTCCGGGCGGGCCGAACATGGCCGCGTTGCGGGCGGTGCGGCCGCGGAAGGCGTGGGAGCCGGGGTCGATGGCGCCGGCGTACGCCTCCACCTCCGTGAGACGGAGCTCGATGCGGCCGGCTTCCGATGTGCGTACCAGCGTGCGTCCCAGAAGGTCGGGGGCCACCTCCAGAACGGGGCGGTCGAAGAAGTCCCGCGGGAGCGGCGTACGGTCGGGGCTCTCGCTCATGGCGTCCGAGGGTACTGGGGGCACGGGAAGCCGTGCCGGAACCGGTTACGGTCGTCGCGCGTAAGTAGGGGTCAGGACCAGTAGGACCGATAGGGAGTGTTCATGGGGTTCAAGAAGCTGCTCGCGAGCCTGGGTGCCGGTGGGGCGTCCGTGGAGACGGTGCTCACCGAGGAGAACGTCGTACCGGGCGGGGTCGTCCAGGGTGAGGTGCGGATCCAGGGCGGCTCGGTCGACCAGCAGATCGAGGGTCTGTCCGTAGGACTGCAGGCCCGGGTCGAGGTCGAGGGAGCGGACCAGGAGACCAAGCAGGACATCGAGTTCGTCAAGGTGCGGCTCGGTGGTGCCTTCGAGGTGAAGGCGGGCGCGGTCCACGTGGTCCCGTTCGGGTTCGAGATTCCGTGGGAGACGCCGGTCACGGCCATCGCCGGGCAGCAGCTGCGCGGGATGAACATCGGGGTGACCACCGAGCTGGAGATCGCCCGGGCGGTGGACTCCGGTGACCTGGACCCGATCAACGTCCACCCGCTGCCGGCGCAGCAGGCGATTCTTGACGCCTTCCTGCAGCTGGGCTTCCGCTTCAAGAGCGCGGACATGGAGCGGGGGCACATCCGGGGGACCCGGCAGAAGCTGCCGTTCTACCAGGAGATCGAGTTCTTCCCGCCGCAGCAGTACCGCGGTCTGAACCAGGTCGAGGTCAGCTTCGTCGCGGACGACCGTGAGATGGACGTCGTCCTGGAGATGGACAAGAAGCCGGGGCTGTTCAGCGAGAGCAGTGACTCGTTCCGTGCGTTCAAGGTGGGTCTGGCCGACTTCCACACGACCGACTGGGCGGCTTACCTCAACCAGTGGCTCGCCGATGTCGGTGGTCGGCGCAACTGGCTCTAGGCTCGGCCGCGTAAGGCTGTGAGCCAGGTCAGGCGATACGGAGGTTCGAACGTGGCCGAGGGCAAGAGGGCGCCGCTCCCTCATGACTTCCATCCGCAGGTGCCGGCGTTCACCGTGGTGAGCGACGACATCGTGCCGGGGGGCGTACTGAAGGACGCTCAGGTCTACGCGGAGGGGAACACCTCGCCGCAGCTGAGCTGGGAGGGCTTCCCGGCGGAGACGAAGAGCTTCGCCGTCACCTGCTTCGACCCGGACGCGCCGACGGGCAGTGGGTTCTGGCACTGGGTGGTCTTCGACATCCCGGCGTCGGTGACCGAGCTGCCGGCGGGTGCGGGCACGGGGTCGTTCGACGGGCTGCCCGCGGGTGCCGTGCAGGTGCGCAACGACTACGGCTCGAAGGACTTCGGTGGTGCCGCTCCCCCGCCGGGAGAGAACCACCGTTACGTCTTCACCGTGTACGCGGTGGACACGGAGAAGCTGGGACCGGACGCGGACGCTTCGCCGGCGGTGGTGGGCTTCAATCTGCGGTTCCACACGCTTGCGCGCGCCCAGCTGATCGCCGAGTACACGGGTCCCACCCGCAGCTGAACGTTCGTTGGTTGTTTGCCCGCTTCTGGTCTTGGAGAGATCAGAAGCGGGCATCTTTCGTTCCGCACGGATATTGCGTTGTCCAACCCGGCGCGCCCGGCCAGAGTTGATCCGAGTCCGGAGCCCTGCCACGGGGCTGGGCGGCACACGGGAGGTGGGCACAATGCGGGACACGCTGGTACTGAACGCGAGCTTCGAGCCGCTTTCGACGGTCACACTCAACCGTGCGGTGGTGCTTGTCCTGCAGGACAAGGCCGTCGTCGAGCAGGAGCATCCCCAGCTGCGCATGCGTGCCGCCGCCGTCGACATACCGGTCCCCCGGGTGATCAGACTCTGCCGCTATGTCCGGGTGCCGTTCCGAAGACACGCTCCGTGGTCGAGGCGGGGTGTGCTGGTGCGGGACCAGCACCGGTGCGCGTACTGCGGGAGGCGCGCGACGACGGTGGACCATGTGGTGCCGCGGGCGCAGGGGGGTGCGGACAGCTGGCTGAACACGGTGGCGTCCTGTGCGGAGGACAATCACCGCAAGGCGGACCGGACGCCGGAGCAGGCGGGGATGCCCCTGCTGCACGAGCCGTTCGTGCCGACTCCGGCGGACGCGATGCTGCTGGCGATGCGGGCGGGTGAGCGGTCCGAGCTGCCGGAGTGGCTGGCGAGCACGGCCGCTTGAGGGTGATGGTCGTACGGGTGTGGGCCCGCCCCTTGCTCGGGGCGGGCCCGGCGTCGTTCAGCGCAGCAGGAGCTGGACGATGGCGACGGTGCCGACGGCGACGATGAAGCCGCGCAGGACCGGTGGGGGCAGGCGGCGGCCGACCTTGGCTCCTATCTGGCCGCCGATGGCCGAGCCGACGGCGATGAGCAGGACGGCGGTCCAGTCGAATTCGGCGACGAAGAGGAAGAAGAGCGCGGCGATGCTGTTGACGATCGCTGCGAGGACGTTCTTGACGGCGTTGAGGCGCTGGAGGGTGTCCGCGAGGAGCATGCCCATGAGGGAGAGGTAGATGATCCCCTGGGCCGCGGTGAAGTAGCCGCCGTAGACGCTGGCGAGGAGGAGTCCGGTCAGCAGGAGGGGTCCGCCGTCGGGGTCGCCCGGGGTGCCGTCGCGGTCGCGGCGGGCCTGAACCCACTTGGACAGGCGGGGTTGGAGGATGACGAGGACCAGCGCGAGGGCGACCAGGACGGGGACGATCGTCTCGAACGCCCGTGGTGGCAGCATCAGGAGGAGGACGGCGCCGGCGAGGCCGCCGATGGCGGCGACGGTGCCGAGGCGGAGGATGCGGCGGCGCTGGCCCTTGAGCTCCGCGCGGTAGCCGATGGCGCCGCTGATGGATCCCGGGATGAGTCCGAGGGCGTTGGAGACGGTGGCCGTGACCGGGGGCAAGCCGGTGAGGAGCAGGACGGGGAACGTGATCAGCGTTCCCGATCCGACGATGGTGTTGATGGTGCCGGCTCCCACGCCGGCGGCGAAGACCGCCAGTACTTCCCAGATGGACAACGCCATCTCCTTACATGGTCGGTGAGTCGCCTCCCCGCCCTTGGGCCTCAGGGTCGAGGGGCTCGCACCGATCATGCACGATTACGTGTACGTGTCAGTCGACTGGGGGTTCCTCGCGGCGCTCCGTACCCTTGCCGCCGGTGTTGAAGCCCGGGGCTCCGCTTCCGAGGTTGCCGAAGGCTCCGGAGAGGCCCTTGAGCGCGTCGCCGATCTCGCTGGGCACGATCCAGAGCTTGTTGGCGTCGCCCTCGGCGATCTTGGGGAGCATCTGGAGGTACTGGTACGAGAGGAGCTTCTGGTCGGGGTCTCCGGCGTGGATGGCTTCGAAGACCGTGCGTACGGCCTGGGCCTCGCCCTCGGCGCGCAGGGCGGCGGCCTTGGCCTCACCCTCGGCGCGGAGGATCGCGGACTGCTTCTCGCCCTCGGCGGTGAGGATCTGCGACTGGCGGATGCCCTCGGCGGTGAGGATCGCGGCGCGCTTGTCGCGGTCGGCGCGCATCTGCTTCTCCATCGAGTCCTGGATGGAGGTCGGCGGCTCGATCGCCTTGAGCTCGACGCGGTTGACGCGGATGCCCCACTTGCCGGTGGCCTCGTCGAGGACGCCGCGGAGGGCGGCGTTGATCTCCTCGCGGGAGGTGAGGGTCCGCTCCAGGTCCATGCCGCCGATGATGTTGCGCAGCGTGGTGACGGTGAGCTGTTCGATCGCCTGGATGTAGCTGGCGACTTCGTAGGTCGCGGCCCGGGCGTCGGTCACCTGGTAGTAGATGACGGTGTCGATGTTGACGACCAGGTTGTCCTGGGTGATCACCGGCTGCGGCGGGAAGGGGACGACCTGTTCGCGGAGGTCGATGCGGTTGCGGATGGAGTCGATGAACGGGACGACGATGTTCAGGCCGGCGTTGAGCGTGCGGGTGTAGCGGCCGAACCGTTCCACGATCGCGGCGCTCGCCTGCGGGATGACCTGGATCGTCTTGATCAGGGCGATGAAGACAAGCACCACCAGAATGATCAGGACGATGATGACTGCTGACATCGTGTTCCCCGTGCCCTTCGCTGCCGGTTCACTGCCGGGTTGGTTTCGATGATCGAGTTTCCCAGACGGCGGACCGTCGTGTGAGGGGTTCGGTCACATGACCACGGCGGTCGCCCCGTCGATGTCGACGACGTCGACCTGTTGCCCCGGTTCGAAGCTCTGATCGGCGTCGAGCGCGCGGGCGGACCAGGTCTCGCCGGCGAGCTTGATGCGGCCGCCGCTGCCGTCGACCCGTTCGAGGACGACCGCTTGACGGCCTTTCAGCGCGTCGATGCCGCTGGCGTGCCGGGGTGGTCCGTCGCGGTGCCGGGCCGCGATGGGGCGGACGACGGCGAGGAGCGCCACCGACACGACGACGAAGACCACCACTTGGGCGACGATGCCGAAACCGAGACCGGCGGTCACGGCTCCGGCGACGGCGCCGACGGAGAACATGCCGAATTCGGGCATCGCGGTCAGGACCAGCGGAATGCCGAGTCCCACCGCGCCGATCAGCCACCACACCCATGCGTCGATGTCCACGTGGTCATGGTAGGGCGGTGGGGTGGGTCGGGGACAGGGCGCGGCTCTGTGCGGAGAAGCGACGCCCGGTGGCCGGGTTTCCGTACGCCTGGGTCTACTTGAGCGGGAGGCCCTGTGCGGTGTAGCGGTCGCCGACGTGCTCGACGACGAGCGGCAGGCCGAAGCAGCGCGAGAGGTTGCGGGAGGTGAGTTCGGTCTCCATGGGGCCGGCGGCGAGGACCTTGCCCTGACGGATCATCAGGACGTGGGTGAAGCCGGGGGCGATCTCCTCGACATGGTGGGTGACCATGATCATGGAGGGGGCGTACGGGTCGCGGGCGAGGCGGCCGAGGCGGCGGACCAGGTCCTCGCGGCCGCCGAGGTCGAGTCCGGCGGCGGGCTCGTCGAGCAGGAGGAGCTCCGGGTCGGTCATCATCGCGCGGGCGATCAGGGTGCGCTTGCGCTCGCCCTCGGAGAGGGTGCCGAAGTTCCGGTCGAGGTACTCGGTCATGCCGAGGCGGTCGAGGAAGGCGCGGGCGCGCTCCTCGTCGACGGCGTCGTAGTTCTCGTGCCAGGTGGCGGTCATGCCGTACGCGGCGGTGAGGACGGTCTGGAGGACGGTCTGGCGCTTGGGGAGCTTCTCCGCCATGGCGATGCCGGCCATGCCGATGCGGGGGCGGAGGTCGAAGACGTCGGTGCCCACGCCGCCGAGCCGCTCGCCGAGGACCGTGGCGGTGCCGGTGCTCGGGAAGAGGTAGCTGGAGGCGATGTTGAGGAGGGTGGTCTTGCCGGCGCCGTTGGGGCCGAGGATGACCCACCGCTCCCCCTCCTTGACCGACCACGAGACATCGTCCACCAGAGCCCGTCCGTCGCGGACCACGGATACGTCCACCAGCTCCAGTACATCGCTCATGAGCGCGTTGTCTCCCCTTGCGGTCGAGTCGGGTCGTCGCCTTGCGCCTGTGGGCGCGGCGTCCAGGGAAAACCTACGCCACTCGCCGGGCGGGCCGGTCGCCAGGTTGGGCCTAGGGTCTGTCGTTTGGATCAGGCCGGATCAGGGAGCGGGGCCTGGTGCCGTGGATCGCAAGGCGGAGGAGGGAGTCAACGCGGTGGGGGTACCTCCCGTGCCCGAAGGGCTACGGGGGAGCGGTGCCAGGGCACGCGAGCCCGGCCTGATCCAAACGACAGACCCTAGGTCCGGTACTTCCCTGTCGCGGGGCCGGGGAGTCCCCAGCGAGCGCGGCCGGATCGGCAGGACGCCCCCCTAGGCTTGGGGCATGCTTTCGGAACCACGCTCAGGACGCCTGGCCGCTTGGGGCAATGCCCTGTTGGCCGGATCGGTATCGCCGGACGACGCGGCGCTGGCCATTGTCGGGGACGACGCGGTGCACCGCGTGGAGGGTCTGCCGGGCGAGGCGGGGCCGGTGGGGCTGACGCTGGCGCTCGGCCGGCTGCGGCGGCTTGGGGTGACCGGGTGGCGGGTGGCGCTGCCGGCGCCGGGGCATCCGCTGGGGCTGAGCGGACCGCCGGACTTCAACGCGCGGGCGCTGGAGGCGGAGGAGGCCGTGGTCGGTTTCGGTGCGCCGTACGGTCTGGTGCCCGAGGTCATGGAGGCGGGTCCGGCGGGTGACACGCACGTGGAGGTCGTCTGGCGCTGTCTGGCGGTGCGGGAGGCGCCGCCGGCGGACGTGCCCTCGCTCGGTGAGGCCGAGCGGGAGCTGGCGGAGGCGCTGCGGGAGGCGACGACGGTCCTGACGAGGCTGGACGTGGCGGGTTCGGGCCCGGTGGCGGACGCGGCCCGCGACGCGTACCGGGCACGCGCGGAGGCGGGCCGTGAGGTCTTGGCCCCGGGGTATCCGCCGCGTGCGGTACGGGTGCTCGAGCTGGCCCAGCGGGTGGGGCTGCTGATCGACCTGGCGTACGACCACGGCCACGGGGGCGCGGTCAGCGCCTCGGAGATGGCGGCCCGGCAGCTGGCGTTGCGTCCGGTGGAGCGGGTGGCGAGACGGGCCCAGGTCGCGGCGTACAACGCGTATGTGGAGGAGCGGGAGCGCTGATCCCGGTTCGGGGCTCCGGGGCCTGCTGTGGGTCCAGGGGCCCCGGCCGCGGTCCGGGGGCGACGGAGCCCGGCCCCCGGGGATCGTCCGGGGGCCGGGCTGGTCCGGGAGTGCGTCAGCTGTTGACGGCGTCGTTGCCGAAGGCCGGGTTGAGCAGGCCGATGACGTTGACCGTGTTGCCGGAGACGTTCACGGGGACGTGGACCGGGGCCTGCACCAGGTTGCCGGAGGCGACGCCCGGCGAGTTGAGGGCCTGCCCGTGGGCGTGCGCGCCGCCGTGGGCGGAGGCGACACCCGCGCCCGCGGCGACGATGCCACCGGCGATCATGGTGAGGGCAGCGGCCTTCTTCAGGTTCTTCACTTTCAGGATCCTCCTGGTATTCGCTGCGGCCGGCCGCCGCAGCACGCCATGGAGAACGCCCCCGCCTCCGCGAGGTTGCGCCGAATGGGGGACATCCACCCGACGGTATGAAAAGGAGACTGGAGCTGCCGCTTCCGCCCGGCGCCCGATTCCCCGCGTTCTACGAGGTCAGGCCGTGCCGCACCGCCCAGAGCGCCGCCTGCGTCCGGTCCGCGAGATCGAGCTTCATCAGGATGTTCGAGACGTGGGTCTTGACCGTCTTCTCCGACAGGACGAGCGCCCGGGCGATCTCGCGGTTGGACCGTCCGTCCGCGATCAGTCCCAGCACCTCGCGCTCCCGCTCGGTGAGGGTGGTGCCGCGCCCCGTGCCGCCCTGGCCCTCGTCCTGGGAGAGGAGCGCCTCGGCGACCTCCGGCTGGAGCAGCACATGGCCCGCGTGGACGGAGCGGATGGCGCCGGCCAGGGCGTCGGGGTCCACGTCCTTGTAGACGTACCCCGAGGCGCCGGCCCGGAGCGCCGGGACGACCGTGCGCTGCTCGGTGAAGCTCGTGACGATCAGGACCTTCGCGGGGTTGGCCAGCTCGCGCAGCTTCCGCAGCGCCTCGATGCCGTCCATGCCGGGCATCTTGACGTCCATCAGGACGACGTCGGGGCGCAGCTCCTCGGCCCGCGCGACGCCCTCACCGCCGTCGGACGCCTCTCCGACGACCTCTATGTCGTCCTGCACCTCCAGAAAGGTCCGCAGGCCGCGGCGGACCACCCGGTGGTCGTCGACCAGCAGGACGCGGATCACGGTGTCAGCCACCGGGGACCTCCATCTCGATCGTAGTGCCCCGGCCGGGCTCCGATGTCACGGTGAGCCGGCCCCCGACGCCGGCGGCCCGGTCGCGCATGGAGACCAGCCCGAGGTGGCGTCCGGCCCTGCGGACCGTACGCGGGTCGAAGCCCTTGCCGTCGTCGGTGACGGTGAGCAGCGCGCCCTGCCCGCGCCGCACCAGGGTGACGGCGACGAGCTGGGGGTCGGCGTGCCGCAGCGCGTTGTGCAGCGCCTCCTGGGCGACCCGGAGCATGGCCTCCTCCTGGGCTGCGGGCAGGGCGCGCACACCGGTGCTGTCGAAGGTGACCTCGGCGCCGTGGGCCCGGTCGAGGACCTGGATCTGGGTGCGCAGGGTGTGGACGAGGCCGTCCTCGTCGAGGGCGGCGGGGCGGAGCTCGACGACGGCGGCGCGCAGCTCGTCGGCGGCCTCGGCGGCGAGGGCGGCGACCTGCTGGAGCTCGCCCTTGGCGCGGGCCGGGTCCCGGTCGACGAGGGCCGCGGCGGCCTGGGCGGTGAGCCGGAGCGAGAAGAGCTTCTGGCTGACGGCGTCGTGCAGCTCGTGGGCGAGGCGCGAGCGCTCCTCGGCGATGGTGAGCTCGCGGCTGCGTTCGTACAGCCGGGCGTTGGTCAGGGCGATGGCGGCGTGCTGGGCGAGGATCCCGAGCAGCTCCTCGTCCTCCGCGGTGAAGCCGCACCCTCCGGCCGGCCGGGGACAGCGCTTGTTGGCGAGGAAGAGGGCGCCGATCGTCTCGTCGCCGTCCTGGATGGGCAGGCCGAGGAAGTCGGACATCCCCGGGTGGGCGGCCGGCCAGCCCTCGAAGCGGGGGTCCTCGCGCACATCGGCGAGCCGCTCGGGCTCGGCCTTGTGGAGCATGGCGGCGAGGATGCCGTGCTGGCGGGGCAGCGGGCCGATGGCGCGCCACTGCTCTTCGCTGACGCCGTCGACCACGAACTGGGCGAAGCCGCCGTGGTCGTCCGGCACGCCCAGCGCCGCGTACTCGGCGTCGAGCAGCTCACGGGCGGAGGCGACGATCGTCTTGAGGACATCGCGCACCTCCAGGTGGCGGCTCATCGCAAGCAGCGCGGTGCTCACGGCGGCGAGGCCGGAGCCGGGTCGGTGACTCATGAACTCACCGTACCGGTGGGGTGTGACACTCCGTATCCGTCCGCGGACGGCCCTCGCCTGGGTCCGTGGGACTAGGACGAAGTACCTGGTGGGAGGCGTGCTGCGCCTCGGGTGGGAGGCCGGGTGCGTCTCGGGTGGGAGGCCGGGCCCTTCTCCCTCCTCCGCTCGGCGGACCTCGCTCACTGTGCGCATTGCGGGCGCAACCTGCGGTGAGTTCGTTACACGCCCGATGTGAGCCCGCGCATAGGACGCAGGTCACTTACGAAGACCTTTAGTCGACGGGCAGAGCGCAGATAGGGGCTGCTGGACGGGGTCCCGAGCAGGTGTCCGTGCGGCATGCACGGGTCCCTGATCCACTACCCGGCTTCGTACGTCACACCTTTGCCACAGGTTTTTGCTGCCGCTAAGAATTGCATCCGTCGCCGCCGAGCAGGCGCAGCGCCGCCACCGGCCTGAGCGACCCCCTGTCTATTCGAAGAGGTAGCCCTGCATGTCCGCGAACACCCCCGGCCACTATCGGCTGAAGAAGACCCACAAGGCCTCCATCGCCGGTGTCGCCGCCCTCGGTGCCGCCGCCCTCGCCTTCACCCTCGTCCCCGGCAACGACGCCGCCGCTGAGACCGAGCCCCAGGCACTGGCCAACACGCAGCAGGTCGCGTGGGGCTACAACGCGGACAGCCCGCAGGCCAAGGCGCTGCACGCCAGCCTCACCGAGCAGCAGACCACCATCGGCCTGAAGGCGAAGCAGGAGCTGGAGGCGAAGGCCAAGGCCGCCGCCAAGGCGAAGGCCGACGCCCAGGCCAAGGCCGCCGCCAAGGCGAAGGCCGCGGCGAAGGCCAAGGCCGACGCGAAGAAGCGCGCCGACGCCAAGGCCGCCGCGAGCCGCGCCGCCGCCCGCCAGCCCGTCTTCGCGAACAACCTCGACGGCTGGATCCGCGAGGCGCTGTTCATCATGGACAAGCACAACATCCCGGGCACCTACGAGGGCATCCACCGCAACATCATGCGGGAGTCCAGCGGTAACCCGCGGGCGATCAACAACTGGGACATCAACGCCATCAACGGTGTCCCGTCGAAGGGCCTGCTCCAGGTCATCTACCCGACCTTCAAGGCCTACCACGTGCCGGGCACCAAGTTCGACCAGTACGACCCGGTCGCCAACATCGTCGCCGCCTGCAACTACGCGGCCGACCGCTACGGCTCCATGGACAACGTCAACAGCGCCTACTGACCGGCGCCGCGCACATGCCGAAGGGCGGCACCCCACGCACGGGGTGCCGCCCTTCGGCGTCGTACGACCGCTGCTACTTGCGCATGACCTCGGGCTCGTGGCGGCGCAGCAGACGCGCCACCGCGACGCCGCAGACGATTCCGATGAGCACCAGGATCGTGAGGTTGAAGCCCCACTGGCCGACCGTGTGGTCCCACAGCGGGTCCAGGTTGGTCGGGTCCTTGTGGTCCCACGGCGGCATGAGGTGGGCGAGGTCGAGGGTCGAGCCCGCGGCGGCGATGGCCCAGCGCGAGGGCATCAGCCAGGCGAACTGCTCCAGGCCCGGGGAGCCGTACACCTGGAAGAGGATGCCGGTGAAGACGACCTGGACGATCGCGAACATGACGAGCAGCGGCATCGTCTTCTCGGCGGTCTTCACCAGCGAGGAGATGACCAGGCCGAACATCATCGAGGTGAAGCCCAGCGCGATGATCGTGACGCACAGCTCGACGGCGGGCGGCATGACCAGGCCCTCGGCGGGCAGGTCGCGGGTGGCGAAGCCGATGCCGCAGATGATGACGCCCTGGATGGCGGTGATCACGCCGAGGACGATGACCTTGGACATCAGGTACGCCGAGCGGGACAGGCCGGTCGCCCGCTCCCGTTCGTAGATGACCCGCTCCTTGATCAGCTCTCGTACGGAGTTGGCGGCGCCCGAGAAGCACATGCCGACCGCGAGGATGAGCATGATTGTGCCGGCGTCGCCGTTGAAGCGGGACGGGGGCTTGGGCGGCGCGAGGCCGAAGTCGGCGGGGATGACGACCGAGACCAGGCCGAGGACGGCCGGCAGGATCACCATCAGGCCCATGAAGCCCTTGTCGGACGCGATGACCGAGGAGTAGCGGCGGATCAGGGTCCACAGCTGGGAGCCCCAGCCCTGCGGCTTGGGCGGCCTGGCCATCGCCTGCTGCGGCACCTGCACCGGCTGCGCGGCGACGGCGTCGATGTCGGCGGCGTACATCTGGTAGTGCTGCGAGCCCTTCCAGCGGCCCGCCCAGTCGTAGTCGCGGTAGTTCTCGAAGGCGGAGAAGACATCGGCCCAGGTGCTGTAGCCGAAGAAGTTCAGCGCCTCCTCCGGCGGGCCGAAGTAGGCCACCGAACCGCCGGGCGCCATGACGAGGAGCTTGTCGCACAGGCCGAGCTCGGCCACCGAGTGGGTGACGACGAGGACCGTGCGGCCGTCGTCGGCGAGGCCGCGCAGCAGCTGCATGACATCGCGGTCCATGCCCGGGTCGAGGCCGGAGGTCGGCTCGTCGAGGAAGATCAGCGACGGCTTGGTGAGGAGCTCCAGGGCGACGGAGACGCGCTTGCGCTGGCCACCGGAGAGGGAGGTGACCTTCTTCTCCTTGTGGATGTCGAGCTTGAGCTCGCGCAGCACCTCGTCGATGCGGGCCTCGCGCTCGGCGGGGGCGGTGTCGCCGGGGAAGCGGAGCTTGGCCGCGTAGCGCAGCGCCTTCTGGACGGTCAGCTCCTTGTGCAGGATGTCGTCCTGCGGGACCAGACCGATGCGCTGGCGCAGCTCGGCGAACTGCTTGTAGAGGCTCCGGTTGTCGTAGAGGACGTCGCCCTCGTTGGCCGGGCGGTAGCCGGTCAGCGCCTTGAGCAGAGTCGACTTGCCGGAACCGGACGGGCCGATGACGCCGATGAGCGACTTCTCGGGGACGCCGAAGGAGACGTCCTTGAGGATCTGCTTGCCGCCGTCGACCGTGACGGTGAGGTGGCGGGCCGAGAAGGAGACCTCGCCGGTGTCGACGAACTCCTCGAGCTGGCCGCCGACCATGCGGAAGGTCGAGTGGCCGACGCCGACGATGTCGTTGGGGCCGATGAGGGCGGTGCCGCCCTTGGTGATCGGCTGACCGTTGACGTACGTGCCGTTGTGGGAGCCGAGGTCGCGGATCTCGAAACGGCCGTCGGGGGTGGCGTGGAACTCGGCGTGGTGGCGCGAGACCTGGAGGTCGGAGACGACCAGCTCGTTCTCCAGCGCACGGCCGATCCGCATCACATGGCCGAGGGCCAGCTGGTGGAACGTGGTCGGGCTGCGGTCGCCGTAGACCGGCGGTGCTCCCGCCATGCCGCCGCCCTGGCCCGGTACCTTCTGCGCCAACTGCTCGACGGGGCCGCCCTGCTGGTGCGGGAACTGCGGCTGCGCGGCCTGCGGGTGCGGGACCTGCTGCTGCGGCTGGACCGGCGCGGGCTGCTGCTGCCAGCCCTGCTGCTGCGGCTGGCCCTGGTGGCCGGCCCACTCCCCCTGCGCCCCGGCCTGGTGGGCGGGCGCGGCCTGCGCCGGTGCCTGCTGCGGGGCGGCCTGCGCGCCGGCGGCGAGATTCAGCCGCGGACCGTCGGTCGCGTTGCCGAGGTGCACCGCGGAGCCGGGCCCGATCTCCATCTGATGGATCCGCTGGCCCTGTACGAAGGTGCCGTTGGTCGAGCCGTGGTCCTCGATGACCCAACCGCGGCCGCCCCAGCTGATGGTGGCGTGCCGCCACGAGACCCGGGCGTCGTCGATCACGAGGTCGCCCTGCGGATCGCGTCCGAGGGTGTACGACCTGGACGGATCGAGAGTCCAGGTCCTTCCGTTCAATTCCAGTACGAGTTCTGGCACTCCATGCCCCACTACTTGTCCCCCGATGTACCCCCCGTCGCAGGGAGTCCAGGGATGGCGAACATCCGGGGGGAACTATTTCAGGCCGGGTCCCGTATCCGAAAGTCGGGCGGGGTGAAGAGCGTGGGGAGGCGGGTGCGTGGCATCCACGAATGGGGCAACGCGTGAGGAACCCGGCGCTCCGTGCGCCTCGGGGCCGTGGCACGGCGCGTGGGCGCCGGCGGGGCGGGGCCGGGTGGGCGGCGTTACCGTGACAGGGAGGGCACCAGCCGGGGTGTCCGGTACGCGGGACGGGGAGGCTGGTGGCACCCAGTGCCCGATACGGTGGAACCACCATGAGCGCATCGCAGACCTCAGACGTTCCCACCCTTCTCGTCAAGATCTTCGGGAAGGACCGTCCCGGGATCACCGCCGGGCTCTTCGACACCCTCGCCGCCTACTCCGTCGACGTCGTGGACATCGAGCAGGTCGTGTCCCGCGGCCGCCTCGTGCTGTGCGCGCTCGTCACCGAGCCGACCGTCGCCTCCCAGGGGGAGCTGCGGGCCACCGTGCACAGCTGGGCCGAGTCGCTGAAGCTCCAGGCCGAGATCATCTCCGGCACGGGTGACAACCGTCCGCGCGGGAGTGGACGGTCGCACGTCACCGTGCTCGGGCACCCGCTGACGGCCGAGGCCACGGCCGCCATAGCGGCCAGGATCACCGAGACCGGCGGCAACATCGACCGGATCTTCCGCCTCGCGAAGTATCCGGTGACGGCGGTCGAGTTCGCGGTGTCGGGCTGTGAGACGGAGCCGCTGCGCACCGCGCTCGCCCCCCAGGCGCACCAGATCGGCGTGGATGTGGCGGTCGTCTCGGCCGGGCTGCACCGCCGGGCCCAGCGTCTGGTGGTGATGGACGTCGACTCGACGCTGATCCAGGACGAGGTCATCGAGCTGTTCGCGGCGCACGCGGGCTGCGAGGACAAGGTGGCCGAGGTCACCGAGGCGGCGATGCGCGGCGAGCTGGACTTCGAGCAGTCGCTCCACGCGCGGGTGGCGCTGCTGGCCGGGCTCGACGCCTCCGTGGTGGACAAGGTCCGTGCCGAGGTACGGCTCACTCCAGGTGCCCGCACCCTGATCCGTACGCTCAAGCGGCTCGGCTACCAGGTAGGTGTCGTCTCGGGCGGGTTCACCCAGGTCACCGATGACCTCAAGGAGCGGCTGGGGCTCGATTTCGCCTCGGCGAACACCCTGGAGATCGTGGACGGCAAGCTGACCGGCCGGGTCACGGGCGAGATCGTCGACCGGGCGGGCAAGGCGCGGCTGCTGCGCCGGTTCGCGCTGGAGGCGGGCGTGCCGCTGGCGCAGACGGTGGCGATCGGCGACGGCGCGAACGATCTGGACATGCTGAACGCGGCGGGGCTGGGGGTGGCGTTCAACGCCAAGCCTGTCGTCCGCAAGGCGGCCCACACGGCCGTGAACGTGCCCTTCCTCGACACCGTGCTGTATCTGCTCGGGATCACCCGCGAGGAGGTCGAGGCGGCGGACGGCGGCGCGGACCTGCTGCACTGACCTCGCGTACACGATGCCTGGGGCGGAGGGCCCGGTCACCCGAGCGGTGACCGGGCCCTTGTCGTGCCGTACGGGCGCGGTACGGAGATCAGGGGTACGGGAGGCCCTGATCCGGCCTGGTGGGAACGAGAGGCCCTAGTCGTGCGGGGCCCAGTATTCGAGCAGGGTGCCCGCGCCGTGCTCCAGCGACTTCCATGAGCCGTTGAAGCCGACGACGGCGAAGGCGGCGGTCGGGAATCCGCCGCGGTTCATCCGGGCTCGTGTGTCACCCTCGGCCGAGCCGGCGAGGGCGTCGGAGAGCGCGTGCATCCCGGGGTTGTGCCCGATGACGAGGAGGTCGTTCACGTCCTCGGGCGTCTCGTTCAGCAGGGCGATGAGTTCACCGAGGGATGCCTCGTACAGCCGCTCCTCGTACACGGTCCTGGGGCGGTGCGGGAGCTCCTGCACGGCCAGTTTCCAGGTTTCGCGGGTTCTGACGGCGGTCGAACAGAGGGCCAGATCGAAGGAGATCCCGGTCTCGGCGATCCTGCGGCCGGCCACGGGGGCGTCCGTGCGGCCGCGCTCGGCGAGCGGTCGCTCGTGATCGGACACCTGGGGCCAGTCGGCCTTGGCGTGCCGGAGCAGCACGATCCTGCGGGGTGTATCGACGCTCATGCGCTCCAGCTTCCCATGAAACGGTGTGCGTCGACTCAGAGAGAGAGCGTTTGCTGGATCTGCTGCAGGACGTGATCGACCGCCGGGTCGCCGCCGATCGCGTGGGTCTTTCCGGGGCCCGCTATGAGCAGGAAGAGGACGGTGAACGCGGCGACGGGGAGGGCAAGGGCCCACCAGGGCAGCCGGGTGTCGAGGCCGGGCGCCGTGCTCCGGGTGCTGGGGTGCGTACGCGCCGACATGGCCGCCTCCGTGGAAAAGGGTGATCCGCTGCGATGTCTCCAACGTACGGACCGGAGGCGGTCGGGCCCATCGGGTGATCCACCCACTTCACCCTGAGAGTCACCCCCTAGGGGGAGGGGGGTTGTCCCCACCCTCCCCTGTTTCCGGGTGAGGCGATTTCGTCAGGGGGAGGCGATCGAGGCGACGATGGCGATGACGACCGTGATGCCGAGCATCGCGCCGAGCACGATGAGGAGCTTCTTCTGGCCGTTCTGGGGGTTCGGGTCGAGCACTGGCATGGGGCCAGTCTCGCATCTCAGCATTCGTCCTCGACCGTCCGGTCCCTCCCGGCGAGGGTGCCGACGACCATCTGGGGGAGCATCAGCCCGGCCATCAGCGCGATGGGCAGGCCCCAGCCGCCGCTGTGCTGGTAGAGGACGCCGACGAGGAGGGGGCCGGGGATGGAGAGGAGGTAGCCGACGCTCTGGGCGAAGGCGGAGAGCCGGACCACGCCGGCGCCGGTGCGGGCGCGCATGCCGATCATGGTGAGGGCGAGCGGGAAGGCGCAGTTGGAGACGCCGAGGAGCACGGCCCAGATCCAGGCGCCGCCGGCGGGCGCGAGGTAGAGGCCGGTGTAGCCGCTGAGGCCGCACAGGCCGAGGGCGACGGCGATCGGGCCCTGGTTCTTGAGCCGGCCGGCGAGGCGGGGGATGACGAAGGCGAGCGGCACGCCCATCACCATCGTGACGGCGAGGAGTACACCGGCCGTGTCGGCCGGGACGCCCGCGTCGCGGAAGATCTGCGGCATCCAGCCCATGGTGATGTACGCGCCGGTGGCCTGGAGGCCGAAGAAGACGCCGAGTGCCCAGGCGGTGCGGCTGCGGGTGATCCGGAGGGGCGCGGCCTGCGCCGCCGGTCCGGACTGGGCGGGGAGGTGAGGGGCCGGCCCGCCCGCGCCCCGGTCGCGCAGGAGGGGGATCCAAGGCAGGACGGCGAGGGCGGCGAGGCCCGCCCAGACGCCGAGGCCGGTGCGCCAGTCGCCGCCCATGGCCTGGGTCATGGGCACGGTCGCGGCGGCGGCCAGGGAGGTGCCCATGGCGAGGGCCATGGAGTAGAGGCCGGTCATGGTGCCGGTACGGCCGGGGAAGTACCGCTTGACGATGACCGGCATCAGGACGTTGCTGACGGCGATGCCCATGAGGGCGAGGGCGCTGGCGGCGAGGAAGCCGACGGTGCCGGTGGCGAAGGGGCGGACGGCGAGGCCGGCGAGGATCGCGGCCATGCCGGCGCAGACGACGGCGGCGGGGCCGAAGCGGCGGGCGAGTCGCGGGGCGGTGATGCCGAAGATCGCGAAGCAGAGCGGGGGCACGGAGGTGAGGACCCCGGCGACGCTGCCGCTCATGTGGAGACCGTCGCGGACCTCTTCGAGGAGGGCGCCGAGGCTGGTGATGGCGGGGCGGAGGTTGAGCGCCGCGAGGACGAGTCCGACGAGGACGAGCCGGGTGATCCAGAGGGCGGGCCTGTCCGGTACGGAAGAATCCGTTCCGGTGGCCGGTGAGGAGGTGCGGGTGGGCCCTGCTGAGGTGCGGGTGGGTGCTGCTGCGGGTGTCGTCAGGGTGTGCGGCTCGTCAGACATGACAGCCATCATAGAATCATAGGATGATTGGTTGTCCAATCTGGAACCTTACGGAAGGTACGTCATGGCGCTCGGCTCTCCCCGGCGGTCCGGGCTCTCCGATCAGGTGATCACCGAGCTGCGGAACCAGATCACCTCTGGCGAGTGGCCGGTCGGTACACGGATCCCGACCGAGCCGGAACTCGTCGAGCAGCTGGGGGTGGCCCGCAACACCGTCCGGGAGGCGGTCCGCGCGCTCGCCCACAACGGCCTTCTCGACATCCGCCAGGGCTCCGGCACCTATGTGGTCGCGACGAGCGAGCTCGCCGGGGTCATGCACCGGCGGTTCGCCGGCTCCGACCCCCGGCACATCGCGGAACTCCGCTCGACGCTGGAGTCCGCGGCGGCCCGGTTCGCGGCGCTGCGGCGTACGGACCGGGACATGAAGCAGCTGGACGCGCTGCTTGCCGGACGCGAGGAGGCCTGGGCCTCGGGCGACGCGGAACGGTTCGTGACGGCGGACGCGGCGTTCCACCACGCGGTCGTGGTGGCCTCGCACAACGACGTCCTCACCGAGCTCTACGCCGACCTCGGGCATGTACTGCGGGAGTGGCTGCGCGACGACGTGGGGCAGGAGCTGCGGCCTGAGCACCACATGGACCACGCGCGCCTGGTGGAGGCGATCCGGGACGGCGAGGCGGAGACGGCGGAGACGGAGGCCGCCGGGTACCCGTTCATGTGCCTCCGGCGCCCCGAGGCCGCTCAGGGCCCTCGGCCGGCTGATGGGTGATCCAGGCGGCCCGGACCTCCTTCCAGCAGCGGCCGGTCACCTGCGCGAAGGCGGTCGGTGCGACGTCGACGGGGGCGCTGTCGGTGTCCACGTCCCACCAGCGTGCGCACTCGACGTGCAGCCGGACGCGGTCGGTCTCCGGGAAGGGGTTGTGGCAGTACGCGGTGACGCGCGAGCCCTGGACGACGGCACGGCACGAGGCCCCGAAGGTGTCGGGCCGGTCGGCGGTGTCCGGCCCCTCGGCGGTGTCCGGCCCCTCGGCGGTGTCGGGCCGGTCGGCGGTGTCCGGCCGCTCGGCGACGGTGACCGCGAACGGCTCGTCGCTCGGGACCGGAGCGGCGCGGACCTCGGCGGTGACGGCGAGCCCGGTGAACAGTGCGGCGGCCGAGACGAACGCGGCGGCCCTGCGGTGCGGCGCGCGCATATCCGTACCTCCTCCCCACCCGTAGCCGGAATGTCACGCTCTGCCCCAGTCTGAGGTGATCCGGCGGACTTTTCGACTCGGGAGCGGAGCCGCCCGACGGCGAAGGCCGGGTGCCCGCCCCTCGGAGGGGGCGGGCACCCGGCCTTCACCACAGCTGTCGCGTCAGGCGCCGATCGCGTGCAGACCGCCGTCGACGTGGATGATCTCACCGGTCGTCTTCGGGAACCAGTCGGACAGGAGCGCGACGACGCCCTTGCCGGCCGGCTCCGGGTCGGCCAGGTTCCACTCCAGTGGGGAGCGGCTGTCCCAGACCGCGGCGAGCTCCGAGAAGCCGGGGATCGACTTCGCGGCCATCGAGCCGATCGGGCCCGCCGAGATCAGGTTGCAGCGGATGTTCTGCTTGCCCAGGTCACGGGCCATGTAGCGGCTCGTGGCCTCCAGGGCCGCCTTGGCCGGGCCCATCCAGTCGTACTGCGGCCAGGCGTACTGCGCGTCGAAGGTGAGGCCGACGACGGAGCCGCCCTCGGTCATCAGCGGCAGCAGCGACTTCGTCAGCGACTTCAGCGAGAAGGCGGAGACGTGCATGGCCGTGGCGACGGAATCGAACGGCGTGTTGAGGAAGTTGCCGCCGAGCGCGTCCTGCGGGGCGAAGCCGATCGAGTGGACGATGCCGTCGAGCCGGTCGCCCAGGTGCTCGCGGACCTGCCCCTCCAGGCGCGCGAGGTGCTCGTCGTTGGAGACGTCGAGCTCGAGGACCTTGACGTTCTCGGGCTTGGGGAGCTTCTTGGCGATGCGCTCGGTGAGCGACGGCCGCGGCCAGGCGGTGAGGATGATCTCCGCGCCCTGCTCCTGCGCCAGCTTCGCGGTGTGGAAGGCGATGGAGGACTCCATCAGCACACCGGTGATCAGGATGCGCTTGCCCTCGAGGATTCCGCCAGTGTTCGTCATAGGTGTCAGTGCCCCATGCCCAATCCGCCGTCAACCGGGATGACGGCTCCAGTGATGTACGAAGCGTCGTCGGAGGCCAGGAACCTCACCGTGGCGGCGATCTCCTCGGGCTGCGCGTAGCGGCCCAGCGGCACCTGGGACACGATGCCCTTGCGCTGCTCCTCGGTGAGCACCTTGGTCATGTCGGTGTCGACAAAGCCGGGCGCGACGACATTGAACGTGATGTTGCGCGAGCCGAGCTCGCGGGCCAGGGAACGGGCGAAGCCGACCAGGCCGGCCTTGGAGGCGGCGTAGTTGGCCTGCCCCGCCGAGCCGAGGAGTCCGACGACCGAGGAGATCAGGACGACGCGGCCCTTCTTGGCGCGCAGCATGCCGCGGTTGGCACGCTTGACGACCCGGAAGGTGCCGGTGAGGTTGGTGTCGAGGACGGAGGTGAAGTCCTCCTCGGACATCCGCATGAGCAGCTGGTCCTTGGTGACGCCGGCGTTGGCCACCAGCACCTCCACAGGACCGTGCTTCTCCTCGATCTCCTTGTACGCCTGCTCCACCTGCTCGGCGTCGGTGATGTCGCACCTGACGGCCAGGAAGCCGGCCGGCGGCTCTCCGGACCGGTACGTGACCGCGACCTTGTCGCCGGCTTCGGCGAACGCGCGGGCGATGGCGAGGCCGATGCCCCGGTTTCCTCCGGTGACGAGAACCGAGCGGCTCAACGGATCACCCTTTCGATAGCGGTGTGGTACGTCGAAAACCTATCGGTCCAGCCCCTTGCGCGAAGAATCGGGCCCTGACAGTGGCTTCCGCACGCCGCTGTCGGGTCCCTACAGAAACCTCTGGGCATCCCGGCCGAAAGCGCGACATGATCGGGGGCGACCGGTCTCATACGACAGGAGACATTCGTGCCTCATTCCATCGACGCGGCCTTCATGGCACTGCCGCTGCGGGCGCTCGCCGACGCGGCGCTCG
The DNA here is from genome assembly GCF_044764755.1 of Streptomyces sp. NPDC093600. Classification (NCBI taxonomy): domain Bacteria; kingdom Bacillati; phylum Actinomycetota; class Actinomycetes; order Kitasatosporales; family Streptomycetaceae; genus Streptomyces; species Streptomyces sp. NPDC093600. Next base: position 928,615 of record NZ_JBIWIU010000002.1, on the reverse strand, counting down.
CACGCGCGCGTGCCCTCGGCTCCGAGCATGCCGACTTCCGTCTGGAGCGGGTCCGCAGCGCCTCCTGGCGGCTTCGGGACGCCAAGCCCTCCGGTTCCTCGGACATCACGGACCTCGGCTACGCGGTGCGGGTGGTCCACGGCGGGGCCTGGGGGTTCGCCTCCGGGGTCGATCTGACCATGGACGGGGCCGCGCGGGTCGCCTCGCAGGCGGTGGCCATGGCCAAGCTCTCCGCGAAGGTCATCGCGGCGGCCGGGTCGGACGAGCGTGTGGAGCTCGCCGAGGAGCCGGTGCACGCAGAGAAGACCTGGATCTCCTCGTACGAGATCAACCCCTTCGACGTGCCCGACGCCGACAAGAGCGGGCTGCTCGCCGACTGGAGCGACCGGCTGCTGCGGGCGGAGGGGGTGGCGCACGTGGACGCGTCGCTGCTGACCGTCCACGAGAACAAGTTCTACGCGGACACGGCGGGAACCGTGACCACCCAGCAGCGCGTCCGGCTGCACCCGCAGCTCACGGCGGTCGCCGTCGACGAGACGACCGGCGAGTTCGACTCGATGCGGACGGTCGCGCCGCCGGTCGGCCGGGGCTGGGAGTATCTGACCGGTACGGGCTGGGACTGGGACGCGGAGCTGGAGCGGATCCCGGAGCTGCTCGCGGAGAAGATGCGGGCGCCGAGCGTGCAGCCGGGGACGTACGACCTGGTCGTCGACCCGTCGAACCTCTGGCTGACCATCCATGAGTCGATCGGCCACGCCACCGAGCTGGACCGGGCGCTGGGGTACGAGGCGGCGTACGCCGGGACCTCGTTCGCCACCTTCGACCAGCTGGGGAAGCTGGCGTACGGCTCCTCGATCATGAACGTGACCGGTGACCGCACCGCCGAGCACGGGCTCGCGACGATCGGGTACGACGACGAGGGCGTCGAGGCGCAGCGCTGGGACCTGGTGAAGGACGGCACGCTCGTCGGCTACCAGCTGGACCGGCGGATCGCGAAGCTCACGGGGCTCGGCCGGTCGAACGGCTGCGCCTTCGCCGACTCCCCCGCGCACGTGCCGGTGCAGCGGATGGCGAACGTCTCGCTGCAGCCGGATCCCGGCGGGCTCTCCACGGAGGACCTGATCGGGGGTGTCGAGCGCGGTATCTACGTGGTCGGGGACCGGTCGTGGTCGATCGACATGCAGCGCTACAACTTCCAGTTCACCGGTCAGCGCTTCTTCCGCATCGAGAACGGCCGGCTGACGGGGCAGCTGCGGGACGTGGCGTACCAGGCGACGACGACGGAGTTCTGGGGCTCGATGGAGCAGGTCGGCGGCCCGCAGACGTACGTCCTGGGCGGCGCGTTCAACTGCGGCAAGGCGCAGCCGGGCCAGGTCGCGGCGGTCTCGCACGGCTGCCCCTCGGCGCTCTTCCGCGGTGTCAACATCCTCAACACGACGCAGGAGGCCGGTCGATGAGCCGCGTCAGCAAGCCGTACGAGATCGTCGAGCGGGCTCTTGAGCTGTCCCGGGCCGACGGGTGTGTCGTGATCGCCGACGAGGAGTCCTCCGCCAATCTGCGCTGGGCCGGCAACGCGCTGACCACCAACGGCGTCACCCGCGGGCGGACGCTCACCGTCATCGCGACCGTCGACGGCGCGCAGGGCACCTCGTCCGGTGTCGTCTCGCGCTCCGCCGTGACCGTCGACGACCTGGAGCCGCTGGTGCGGGCCGCCGAGGCCGCCGCCCGGGGTGCCGGGCCCGCCGAGGACGCGCAGCCTCTGGTGGAGGGCATCGACGCGTCCCCCGACTTCACGGACGCGCCGGCCGAGACGACCTCCGCCGTCTTCACGGACTTCGCGCCCGCGCTCGGCGAGGCGTTCGCCCGGGCCAGGACGGGGGGCCGTGAGCTGTACGGCTTCGCCCACCACCAGATGACCTCGACGTACCTCGGTACGTCGACGGGGCTGCGGCTGCGGCACGACCAGCCCAACGGCACCCTGGAGCTCAACGCCAAGTCGCCCGACCGCTCGCGCTCCGCGTGGGCCGGGCGCGCGACGCGGGACTTCAAGGACGTCGACCCGGGGGCGCTCGACGCCGATCTGGCGAAGCGGCTGGGCTGGGCGGAGCGCAGGATCGACCTGCCCGCCGGGCGGTACGAGACGCTGCTGCCGCCGACGGCCGTGGCCGATCTGCTGATCTACCAACTGTGGTCCTCGACGGCCCGGGACGCGGTGGAGGGCCGTACGGTCTTCTCCAAGCCGGGTGGTGGGACCCGTCTCGGCGAGAAGCTCTCCCCGCTGCCGCTGACCCTGCGCAGCGACCCGAACGAGCCCGGTCTGGAGTCCGCGCCGTTCGTCATCGCGCACTCCTCGAGCGACGACTCCTCCGTCTTCGACAACGGTCTGCCGGTCTCGCACACGGACTGGGTACGGGAGGGCCGGCTGGAGCACCTGATCACCACCCGGCACACGGCGGGGCTGACCCGGCTGCCGCTGGCGCCCGGGGCCGGGAACCTGATCCTGGAGGGCGGCGACGAGCGGTCGCTTGAGGAGATGGTGGCCGCCACCGAGCGCGGGCTGCTGCTGACCTGCCTCTGGTACATCCGCGAGGTCGACCCGGCCACGCTGCTGCTGACCGGGCTGACCCGGGACGGCGTCTACCTGGTCGAGAACGGCGAGGTGGTCGGCGAGGTGAACAACTTCCGGTTCAACGAGTCGCCGGTGGACCTGCTGTCGCGGGCGTCGGAGGCGGGGCGGACCGAGAAGACGCTGCCGCGCGAGTGGGGCGACTGGTTCACCAGGGCGGCGATGCCCGCGCTGCGGGTGCCGGACTTCAACATGAGCTCGGTCAGCAAGGGCGTCTGACCCCCATAGACTGAGTGAGCACGACCCCCATTCGACCCGAGGAGACGGACGACCGTGACGGACATCGTCGACGAGCTGAAGTGGCGTGGGCTGTTCGCCCAGTCCACTGACGAGGACGCATTGCGCAAGGCTCTCGCGGACGGTCCCGTCACGTTCTATTGCGGGTTCGACCCGACCGCGGCCAGTCTCCACGTCGGCCACCTGGTCCAGGTGCTCACCGTCCGCCGGCTCCAGCAGGCCGGTCACCGGCCGCTGGCGCTGGTCGGCGGGGCCACCGGTCAGATCGGTGACCCGCGGCCGACGGCCGAGCGCACTCTGAACGACCCGGAGACGGTCGCGAACTGGGTGAACCGGCTGCGGTCGCAGATCGAGCCGTTCCTCTCCTTCGAGGGGGAGAACGCCGCGGTCATGGTGAACAACCTGGACTGGACCGCCGGGATGACGGCGATCGAGTTCCTGCGGGACATCGGCAAGCACTTCCGGGTCAACAAGATGCTGACCAAGGACTCGGTCGCCCGGCGTCTGGAGTCCGAGCAGGGCATCAGCTACACCGAGTTCAGCTACCAGCTGCTGCAGGGCATGGACTTCCTGGAGCTGTACCGCCGCTACGGCTGTGTGCTGCAGCAGGGCGGCAGCGACCAGTGGGGCAACCTCACGGCCGGCCTGGACCTGATCCACCGGCTGGAGCCGGACGCGGTCGTGCACGCGCTGGCGACGCCGCTGATGACGAAGGCGGACGGCACCAAGTTCGGCAAGACCGAGGGCGGGGCCGTCTGGCTGGACCCGGAGATGACGACGCCGTACGCGTTCTACCAGTTCTGGCTGAACGTGGACGACCGGGACATCTCGAAGTACATGCGGATCCTGTCCTTCAAGTCCGTCGCGGAGCTGGAGGAGCTGGAGAAGGTCACGGCCGAGCGGCCGCAGGCCCGTACGGCTCAGCGGGCCCTGGCCGAGGAGCTGACGACGCTGGTGCACGGCGCCGAGCAGTGCGCGGCCGTCATCAACGCCTCGAAGGCGCTGTTCGGGCAGGGCGACCTGGCCGAACTCGACGAGGCCACTCTGGCCGCGGCGCTGTCGGAGCTGCCGCACGCGCGCGTGGCGGAGCTCGGCCAGGTCGTGGATCTGTTCACTGAGGTCGGTCTGGCGCCGAGCAAGTCGGCCGCGCGCCGGACGGTCAAGGAGGGCGGGGCCTACGTGAACAACGTGAAGGTCACCGCCGAGGACGCCGAGGTGTCGGCGGACGAGCTGCTGCACGGCCGCTGGCTGGTGCTGCGCCGGGGCAAGAAGAACCTGGCGGCGATCGAGGTCGGCGCCTAGGTCTTCCGCTGGGAACAGGCCGGATCAGGGCCCGAGGGCGGCCCGGCACACGTCGCGCGTGTGCCGGGCCGTCGTCGTGCGTGCGGCGTCACGCGCGCCGTTTGTTGCCTCTGATCGAGGCCCACAGCATGTCGCCCACACCCACGACGGCCACCGCGCCGATGAGCTGGAGCAGATGGCGTGTCCAGTCGATCCCCTTGGTGTCGTTGACCCCGATCCAGGTCGCGACGGAATTGCCGAGAACACTGCCGATGATGCCGAAAACGGTCGTCAGCCACAGGGGGATCTGCTGCTTCCCGGGAATGATCGCTTTGGCGATCAGACCGAGGACCAGACCCACGATGATTGCCCACAACCAACTCATGGTCGCCTCCTCATGCGGCGCACTCTGCGCATGTCCGCCCAGTCTCGGCCTATCGGCTGTACCGCGCATGTCGGACTGATCCATACGTGCCCCCGGGCACCGAAGGGCGAGAGGGCGGGCGTACCGTGGAGAGGTGAGGTCCGGACCGGGGCGAGTCCGGCGCGAGCGCCGGGTGGTGGTGTGCGATGCGTAAGCACGGTGAGACCGAGGTTTTCCGGATCACCGGAGCCCGGCAGGGACTGGCCGACGACGTGCGCGGCCGGCAGCGGCGCTATGTGATCTCGATGTCCATCCGCACCCTGGCCGTCATCGCGGCCGCCGTCCTCTGGAACGTGGAGCGGCATGTGGCCATCGTGGCGCTGGTCCTCGGCGGACTGCTCCCCTACATCTCCGTGGTGATCGCCAACGCCGGCCGGGAACGGGCGCCGTCCCCGCCGCCGACCTTCGTGCCGGCACCGACGCGGCCCGCGATCGGACCCGCGGACGACACCACGGAAGCACCGACGGACCATTCGTAGCGGCAGAGTTGATCATTAATGGGCTCGAAAAGCTCAAGAAAAGCTCAGATCAATCATGAAGTTCCGGTGCACCACACCCCGCTCCCCGTGACATACTTCCTACGCGCTCCGCATCCCCCGTCGGAGCGACGGACCGATGCCGGGCAGCTCCCCCCGTGGCTGCCCGGCATCGCCCTTTGTTGGACAATGTCCCGGTGATCAATCCGGTGAGTGACGAGACCCCGATCTGCTCCGCCAAGGGCTGCCGCGTCGCCGCGGTGTGGGTGCTGGCGTGGAACAATCCCAAGCTGCACACGCCGGAGCGCCGCAAGACCTGGCTCGCCTGCGAGGAGCACCGCGAGCATCTCTCGCAGTTCCTCGGCGTACGAGGGTTCCTCAAGGATGTCGTGCCGCTGGCCGAGTGGGACTCGGCGGGCGGGGGCCCGGACGCCGGAGGCTCAGCCGCCGATCGCTGACATGGGGCGCTCCGGCTGCAGGAAGCTCGGGTCGTCGAGACCCGAACCGGCCTTCTTCCCCCACATCGCCAGCTTCCAGATCCGGGCGATCTCGGCGTCCGAACCCTCCGGCCCCTGCGACCGCAGCGCCGCGCGCAGGTCGGTCTCCTCGGTGGCGAACAGGCAGGTGCGCACCTGACCGTCGGCCGTCAGCCGGGTCCGGTCGCAGGCCCGGCAGAACGGGCGGGTGACGGAGGCGATGACGCCGACCGTGTGCGGTCCGCCGTCGACGACCCAGCGCTCGGCGGGCGCCGATCCCCGCTCCTCCGCGCCCTCGGGGGTCAGCGTGAAGCGGGTGCGCAGGGACTCCAGGATGTCCCCCGCGGTGATCATCCCGTCGCGCTTCCAACCGTGCTGGGCGTCGAGCGGCATCTGCTCGATGAAGCGCATCTCGTACGCGTTCTCCACCGCCCAGGCCAGCAGGTCGGGGGCCTCGTCGTCGTTGAGGCCGGGCATCAGGACGGCGTTGACCTTGACGGGCGTGAGCCCGGCGTCGCGGGCGGCGGCCATGCCGTCCAGGACGTCGTGGTGACGGTCGCGGCGGGTCAGGGTCTTGAAGACCTCGGGCCGCAGCGTGTCGAGGGAGACGTTGACCCGGTCGAGCCCGGCGGCCTTCAGGGCGGCGGCCGTGCGCTTGAGCCCGATGCCGTTGGTGGTCAGGGACATCTTGGGGCGGGGCTCCAGGGCCGCGCAGCGCTCGACGATGCCGACGAGGCCGGGGCGGAGCAGCGGCTCGCCGCCGGTGAAGCGGACCTCGGTGATGCCGAGGTCGGTGACCGCGATCCGTATCAGCCGGACGATCTCGTCGTCGGTCAGCAGATCGGGCTTGGCCAGCCACTGCAGGCCCTCCTCGGGCATGCAGTACGTGCAGCGCAGATTGCACCGGTCCGTGAGTGAGACACGAAGGTCCGTGGCCACACGGCCGTAGGTGTCGATGAGCACTGTGGGCCCCCTCCCCGTCTCGCGGATGTGCGGATTCGGTATGTACCGAGCCTACGTGAGCCCACCGACAACGAGCACGGACGATTGTCACGAGGACCGGCACGGCCGCGTCGTAGAACTCTACGACGCGGCCGCCCGGTGATCGCTTACCGTATACGATTCAGTGCGCTCCGACACCGGTCAGGGACTTGACCTCCAGCTCCGCGTACTTGCCCTTGTCCGGCCCCTCCTTCGAGAGGAGGGAGCCGAGCCAGCCGAGCAGGAAGCCGAGCGGGATGGAGACGAGGCCCGGGTTCTCCAGCGGGAACCAGTAGAAGTCCACGGTCTTGAACATCGAGGTGGGCTTGCCGGAGACGACCGGCGAGAAGAGCACCAGGACGACCGAGGAGATCAGACCGCCGTAGATCGACCAGAGCGCGCCCTGGGTCGTGAACCGCTTCCAGAAGAGGCTGTAGAGGATCGTCGGCAGGTTGGCGGAGGCGGCGACGGCGAACGCGAGGGCGACCAGGCCGGCGACGTTGAGGTCGCGGGCGAGGGCGCCGAGCGCGATCGAGACGACACCGATGAGGACGGTCGCCCAGCGGGCGGCGCGCACCTCCTCCTTCTCCGTGGCCTTTCCGCGCCGGATGACGTTGGCGTAGATGTCGTGCGCGAAGGAGGAGGACGAGGCCAGGGTCAGTCCGGCGACCACGGCGAGGATGGTGGCGAAGGCGACGGCGGAGATGACCGCGAGCAGGATCGCTCCGCCGGTGGAGCCGGCGCCTCCGCCGATCTCCAGGGCCGCCAGCGGGGCGGCGGTGTTGCCGGCCTTGTTGGAGGCGATGATGTCGCTGTTCTTGAGCAGGGCCGCGGCGCCGAAGCCGAGGACGATCGTCATCAGGTAGAAGGCGCCGATGATGCCGATGGCCCAGTTGACCGACTTACGGGCGGCCTTCGCGGTCGGCACCGTGTAGAAGCGGATCAGGATGTGCGGCAGGCCGGCCGTGCCGAGGACGAGCGCGACGCCGAGCGAGATGAAGTCCAGCTTCGAGATGCCGGAGACGCCGTACTTGAGGCCGGGCTCCAGGAACGCCTGGCCCTTGCCGCTGTTGGTGGCGGCGGCGCCGAGCAGGTCGGAGAGGTTGAAGTTGAACTTCAGCAGGATGAGGAAGGTGATCAGGAGCGTGCCCGCGATGAGGAGCACGGCCTTGACCATCTGCACCCAGGTGGTGCCCTTCATGCCGCCGATGGTGACGTACACGATCATCAGGACGCCGACCAGGGCGACGATGGCGACCTTGCCGCCGTCGCTGGTGATGCCGAGCAGCAGCGAGACGAGCACACCCGCGCCGGCCATCTGCGCGAGCAGGTAGAAGATCGAGACGACGATGGTGGAGGTGCCGGCGGCGGTACGGACCGGGCGCTGGCGCATCCGGTAGGCCAGCACGTCTCCCATGGTGAACCGGCCGGAGTTGCGCAGCGGTTCGGCCACCAGGAGCAGGGCGACCAGCCAGGCGACCAGGAAGCCGATGGAGTACAGGAAGCCGTCGTAGCCGAAGAGGGCGATGGCGCCCGCGATGCCGAGGAAGGACGCGGCGGACATGTAGTCGCCGGAGATCGCGAGGCCGTTCTGGAAGCCGGTGAACTGGCGGCCGCCGGCGTAGAAGTCGGCGGCGCTCTTGGTCTGGCGGCCCGCCCAGACCGTGATGAAGAGGGTGGCGACGACGAAGGCGCCGAAAAGGGCGATGATCAGCGGCCGGTGCTCGCTGGTGGCGTTCTCGGCCGCCAGCGAGACGGTCTCGAAGATGCTGCTCACGCGTCGGCCTCCATACGGGACTTGATGGCTTCGGCCTTCGGGTCGAGACGGGCGGCCGCGTGCCGCGCGTAGAGCCAGGCGATGAGGAAGGTGGTGGCGAACTGGCCGAGGCCGAGGACGAGCGCCACGTTGATGTTGCCGAAGAGCTTGGTCCCCATGAAGCCGCCCGCGTAGTTGGAGAGCAGCACGTACAGCAGGTACCAGGCGATGAAGGCGATCGTCAGCGGGAAGGCGAAGGAGCGGTAGGTGCGGCGCAGTTCACCGAACTCCGCACTCTCCTGCACCTCGACGAACGCCTCTGTCGTGGGCTGGACGGGGACGGAGTCGGCGTCCGAGCCGCCTCGGGGCGGCGGCGGTGCTTCGGTGGCCACGGATTCTCCTCGCGGTACGGGTGCGGTAGGCATGGACAAAGGGGCCTCGCTGGGGCTGGGGGAACGGAGGTCCGGACGGAGCTCCTCCCCTGCACAACGGCACGGAGCGCGGGGCGACGCGGTTCACCCCTGACGTTTCTCTCTGCCGTCTCTCTCCTGGATCTTCCTCCGTATCTGTATCAAGTCCTCTCAACTCATTGAAGGCCCGGGAAGATCAGCGATAACTTCACTCGTCATGCACCTGCCCGCCCGCAACCGGCGTACGGGCAGACATTCGGATGATGTGGAGAACCCATGGCTCATCTGGGATCGAGACGCGGTCGAGTACTCGCTCTTCCGGTCGGTCTCGCGCTCACGGCCTCGCTCGGCTTCCTTCCGACCGGCGCATCCGCCGCGGTGGCGAGCGACGCCCCGGCGACGGCCGCCGTGGCGACGGACGGCCCGAAGCTGTCGTACGTCGTCAACGTCGAGGGGGGTCGCTGGACGGCCGCCTCGGTGAAGAAGGCGATCGCCGCGGCCGGGGGCACGGTGGTCATCTCCTATGACCAGATAGGCGTGATAGTCGTCCACTCGCAGAACCCCGAGTTCGCGAAGACGATCCGCCAGGCCCGGGGTGTGGTGTCGGCCGGTGCGACGCGTACGGCGCCGCTCTCCGTCCAGACCGACACCTCCGTGGGCGAGGGCAGCCAGGCGCTCACCGCCGCCGACGCCACGGCCGCGGCCGCCGGCGCCACGGCGGGCCAGGACCCGCTGGAGCCCCTGCAGTGGGACCTGCCGGCCATCAAGGCGGACAAGGCCCACCAGAAGACGCTCGGCAGCGACAAGGTGACGGTCGGCGTCATCGACACCGGTGTCGACGACACCCACCCGGACCTGGCGCCGAACTTCGACGCCGCGTCCTCGGCCAACTGCGTGACCGGCGCCCCGAACACGACGCCGGGCTCGTGGCGTCCGAACCCGGGCGAGAGCGACCACGGCACGCACGTCGCCGGCACCATCGCCGCCGCCAAGAACGGCGTCGGCATCACCGGTGTCGCGCCGGGCGTGAAGGTCTCCGGCATCAAGGTCTCCACCCCGGACGGCTTCTTCTACACCGAGGCCGTCGTCTGCGGCTTCGTGTGGGCGGCCGAGCGCGGCATCGAGATCACCAACAACAGTTACTACACCGACCCGTGGCTGTTCGCGTGCAAGAACGACGCCGACCAGAAGGCCCTGATCGAGGCCGTCACCCGCGCGACCCGCTACGCGGAGCGCAAGGGCACGGTCAACGTCGCGGCGGCCGGCAACTCCCGGATGGACCTGGCGGCGGACGAGCTCACGGACGCCACCAGCCCGAACGACACCACGCCGGTGACCCGGGTCATCGACCCGCAGGAGTGCCTCGACTACCCGGCCATGCTGCCGGGCGTGGTCACCGTCTCCGCCACGGGCGCCAAGGACCTGAAGGCCTCGTACTCCAACTACGGCCAGGGGGTCATCGACATCGCGGCGCCCGGCGGCGACCGCACCGAGTACCAGACGCCGGACGCCCCGGCGGTCAACGGCCGCATCCTGTCGACCACGGTCAACGGCGGCTACAACTACAAGGCCGGTACGTCGATGGCCGCGCCGCACGCGGCCGGTGTGCTCGCGCTGCTGAAGTCGACCCGCCCGGACGCGAGTCCGGCGGCGCTCAAGGCGCTGCTGTACGCGCAGGCCGACGACCGCGCCTGCACGAACCCGTACGACATCGACGGCAACGGCACCGTCGACGCGGTCTGCGAGGGCGGCAAGAACAAGAACGGCTTCTACGGCGCGGGGATGGTCGACGCCCTCGACGCCGTGCGCCGCTAGCCGAGTGTCCGGAAAGTATCGCCGTCCGCCCGGAGGGCGGGGTCTGCGGCGTCCGGTGCGTGCGATCGCAAGGCGGCCGGAAGCCCTCGTAGCGGAGCTGCTTGGGCTTTTGGCCAACGCAGCGACCGCGCGTGCAGGGCGCGCGGACCAGGCGAGACTTTCCGGACACGACCCTAGTTCCCCTCGGGCCCCGGTGTGGTGCGAGACCTTCTCGGTCGCGGTCGCCCACGCCGGGGCCCTTGTCATGGCACCGAGTGCCATAGTGCGGGCATGGACACCACGGTACGCACAGGTACGGAGTTGTTGTGGTCGGCTCTGGGCGGCGATCCCGCCCTGCTCGACCGCGTGGGGTACGGGGGCCCGGCGGGACTGCTGCCGGCCCGGCTGCCCGTGATGGAGCTGGCCCGCGCCACGGTCGCGGTCTGCTCGCTCGCCGCGGTGGAGCGGGCGGGGCTGCCGGGACGGGTGCGGGTGGACGACGGGGCGGTGGCCACCGCGTTCGTGAGCGAGCGTCATCTCCGGGTCGACGGCCGGGCACCGGTCAACTTCGCGCCGCTGTCCCGCCTCTGGCGCGCCCGCGACGGCTGGGTCCGTACGCACGCCAACTATCCGCACCACCGGGCGGCGCTGCTCGCGGCGCTGGGCGTGCGCGGGGAGTCGGTGGAGGCCGTGGAGGCGGCGATCGCCGAGCGGCGGGCCGTGGAGGTGGAGACGGCGGTGTACGCGGCCGGGGGCCTGGCGGTCGCCCTGCGCACCCCCGAGGAGTGGGCCGCCCACGAGCAGGGCCGGGAGGTTGCCGCACGGCCGTTGCTGAGCCGGGAACGGCTGGACGACGCGGCCCCGAAGCGGCGCTCGGCGCGCCTGCGGGTCCTCGACATGACCCGGGTCATCGCCGGCCCGGTCGCCACCCGGACCCTCGCCCTTCTCGGCGCGGACGTGCTGCGCGTCGACCCGCCGGGGAACCCCGAACTGGCCGACCAGCACGCCGACACCGACTTCGGGAAGCGGACGGCCGCGCTGGACCTGGACAGCCCGTCGGACCGCCGCGCCTTCGACGAACTCCTCGACGCCGCCGACGTCCTGGTCACCGGCTACCGCCCCGGCGCCCTCGACCGCTTCGGCCTCCACCGGCCGGGTCTGGTGACCGCCCGCCTGTCGGCGTGGGGCGACTACGGCCCCTGGGCGGAGCGGCGCGGCTTCGACAGTCTGGTGCAGGTGGCGACCGGGATCGCGGTGACCGAGGGCTCGGCGGACCGGCCGGGGGCGCTGCCGGCGCAGGCCCTGGACCACGGGTCCGGCTATCTGCTCGCGGCCGCGGTCCTCAGGTCGCTGACCGAACAGGACCGGGAGGGCGGCACCCGTCTCGTACGCCTGGCGCTGGCGCAGACGGGGCACTGGCTGACGACCGCGCTCCCCCGCTACGAACCGGAGCGGTACCTGACCGAGACGGACAGCCCGCTGGGGCGGTTGCGGCACGCGCTGTCGCCGGTGTCGTACGACGGCGGCCCGGCGGGCTGGTCGCGTCCGCCGGGCGTCGCGGGCGCCGACGCGCCGGTCTGGTCCACGGCCTGACGCAGTTGCGGGGTCACCGGCTTTCACCGTGCTCGGTCTTCAGGACGCCGGTCGTCAGAAGGTACTGGGCGGCGAGGTAGGTGAGCATCACCCAGAAGTCGGGCGCGGGGAGCTGGGGCCAGTCGGCGACGCCGGTCGCGATGAGCGTGTCGGAGAGCAGGAAGAGCGCTCCGCCCGCGCCGGCCGCGAGGCCCAGGGAGCTCGCGCGGTAGGCCATGGCGGTGAGCAGGAGCGAGTACCCGGCGACGGGGACGCGCAGCTCGGCGGGGAGGTCGGGCCAGAGGAGGGCGACGGTGCCGACCAGCGCGACGGCGTATCCGAGGCCGAGGAGCGGCGACGTACGCCGTCGTCCGAACAGCACCAGGTAGCAGACGTGTCCGGCGGCGAAGGAGCCCATGCCGACGAGGAAGGCCCAGTCGGCGTCGAGGAGCAGGAACACGTCCCCGCCCCAGCCGAACAGAAGGGCGGCGGTCAGGAGCTTCGGGGCGCCTCGGGTGGCGGCGTACGCGGCGAGCAGCGGCATCAGCAGCGGCTTGGCGATCCGGTGGCCGAGGTCGGCGCCGGCGAGGAGGGAGACCAGGTCGGCGGCGACGGCCAGGAGGAAGGCGGCGAGGAGCGCGCGGGAGAGGGCGGGCGTCTGGGCCGGGGCGGAGGTGACGGCGGGGCTCCTCACGCGGCCGGCTCCGGCGCGGCGGGGCTCGTGGCCTCACGGGTGCCGGGCCCCGGCGCGGCGGGGCTGGTGGCCTCGCGGGTGTCCGGCCCCGGCTGCCAACCGGGGCCGCGGAAGACCCGTCCGGCGCGCTCGCGCCAGCTGGTGGCGGCCCGTACGTCGCGGGCGATGGCGGCGTACTCGTGGGTGGCGACGCGCAGGGGGTTGTAGGTCTCGATGTTCTTGGTGAGCCCGAAGACGGGCTTGTCGGTCTCCGCGACCCAGGAGCCGAACATCCGGTCCCAGACGATGAGGATGCCGCCGAAGTTCCGGTCCAGGTAGCCGCCCTGCGAGGCATGGTGGACGCGGTGGTGGGACGGGGTGTTGAAGACGTACTCGAAGGGGCGGGGCAGTTTGCCGATGCGCTCGGTGTGGATCCAGAACTGGTAGACGAGGTTGACGGAGTAGCAGAACGCGATGGCGGCCGGGTGCACACCGAGGGCGATCATCGGCAGATAGAACGGCCAGGACGTCAGGCTGGTCCAGGGCTGGCGCAGCGCGGTGGTGAGGTTGAACTTTCGGCTGCTGTGGTGCACCACGTGGCAGGCCCACAGGATGCGGATGACGTGGTGTCCGCGGTGCTGCCAGTAGTAGAAGAAGTCCTGCGCGAGCAGCATCAGCGGGATCGTCCACCACAGGACGGGGACGCGCAAGGGGGTCAGTTCGTAGACGGCGGTGTAGATCGCGACGATCGGGATCTTCCAGAGGAAGTCGAAGACGAGGCTGCCGATCCCCATGCCGAGGCTGGTGGCGGCGTCCTTGGTCTCGTACCCGGCGGCGTCCTCGTCGGGATGGAGCCGGTAGCTGATCATCTCCACGACGGTGAGCAGCACGAACGCGGGTATGGACCACAGCACGACATCGGGCAGGTTCGGCATGCCGCTGACGGTAGAGGGGGGTGTCGGGGCGCGGCTAGACGTTGTTACCAACAAGTATGCGAGACGACTTGTCAGCAGGCTTTGGCACCTTCCGACAACACGGGAACGTGTACGACGGTCAGACCCCGGCCATGTCCAGCAGTGACCCCGCCCCGTACGTCACCGCCATCGCCAGCGCCCCTCCCCCCATGTTCCGCAGGATCGCCGGTCGTGTGGGGGCCGCGCCCAGGCGGGCGCTCCACCAGCCGGTGAGGGCGAGGGCGGCGAGGACCGAGAGGACGGTGACCCAGAGGCGGACCGAGGCGGGCGGCAGGACGATGGCGAGCAGCGGGAGCAGGGCGCCCGCGGTGAAGGCGAGGAAGCTCGCGGCGGCCGCGTGCCAGGGATTGGTGAGCTCGTCGGGGTCGATACCCAGCTCCACGCGCGCGTGGGCGCGCAGCGCGTCGCGTTCGGTCAGCTGCTCCGCGGCCTCGCGGGCGACGTCAGCGGAGAGGCCGCGAGCCGACAACAGCTCGGTCAGCTCGTCCAGTTCCTCCTCCGGCTGCTCCCGCAGCTCGCGCTTCTCCGTGGCCAGGGCGGCCTTCTCCGAGTCGCGCTGGGTGGAGACCGAGACGTACTCCCCCGCCGCCATCGACATGGAGCCGGCCAGCAGGCCGGCCAGGCCCGCGGTCAGCAGCGCGGCGTGGGACTCGGTGGCACCGGCGACGCCGACGACGAGGCCCGCGGTGGAGACGACTCCGTCGTTGGCCCCGAGCACGGCGGCACGGAGCCAGTTGAGACGGGAGCCGAGGCCTCCGCCGTGGGCTTCCTCGTGGACAGGGGCATCAGTCACCCCGGGAGAGTCTCATCCGTCCCGTCACCAGACGCGCACCGACCCGCCCGGGGCGAAGGCGGGGCTGGTCGCGTCCGCCGGTACCTCCTTCAGCGGTGCGGCGATCTCCTCGACGGCCGGGCCGTGGACGGCGGCGATCGCGTCCAGGTACGGCAGGTCGAAGCCGTACACGCGCGCCGCGTTGCCGCCGGCCATCGCCGCGACCTCCTCCCTGGGCAGCCCCGCGTACGCGAGCCGCAGCGCCTCGCGGGAGTAGGGCGTGGTGCCCTCGTCGTGCGGGTAGTCGCTGCCCCACATGATCTTGTCGAGGCCGATCCGGTCGCGCAGGGGGACCTCGTGCGGGCGCATGAAGCTCGCGCCGACGAAGCAGTTGTCGCGCCAGACCTCGCCGGGCCCCCTGCCCATGGACGCGGCGAGGCCGGCCCCGAACCTGGACTCGGCGGTGGCGGCCCGGGAGGCGGCGGTGACCAGGCGGCCGTGGTAGTAGTCCAGCATCTCCAGGACGCCGGGGATCCAGCCGGATCCCTGCTCCGTGAGGACGAGCTTCAGCTCCGGGTGACGGTGGAAGGCGCCGCCGAACACCAGGTGCCACAGCGCCCGGTGGGAGAACCACGTCGTCTCGACCATGAACACCGCGCGCGCGGCCGGCTCGTCGCCGAGCGGCGGCGAGGCCGAGCCGCCGTGGTGGTTGACGGGGACGCCCAGCTCCGCGCAGACCGCCCAGATCGGGTCGTACGTCGCCGAGTACAGCTCGGGGATGCCGCTGCCGGGCGGGGCGCCGGGCAGGAGGATCCCGCCCGTCAGGCCCGCCTCCTTCGTGCGGCGGATCTCCCGTACGGCCTCGTCGACGTCGTTGAGGAGGATCTGGGCGACGCCCGCCCTGCGGCCGGGGGCGAGGGAGCAGAAGTCGGCCAGCCAGCGGTTGTGGGCGCGCAGCCCCGCCCAGCGGCGCTCGTACTCCTCGCGGGTCGGAGCGGGGGCCATCAGCGAGGCGGACGGGAAGAAGGGCGGGATGGTGTTGGGGAAGACGACCTCCGCGACGATGCCGTCCGCCTCAAGCTCGCGCAGTCGGCGCTCGGAGTTCCAGTTGCGGTCGGCGGTGTCGGCGAGCAGGTCCTCGTACGGGTTCACATAGCCGGCGGCCCAGGCGTCGAAGTCGTCGTGGTACCTCTTCTCCAGATACGGCTTGTAGTCCAGCAGGTCCGCGCCCGCGTGGCAGTCCGCCGAGACGACGGTGTAGCGGTCCGTCATGGCGTCATCCCCAGGACCGGGAAGTCGTGGTCCGTCAGCCAGTGGCGGCCGACTTCGCGGGAGCGCGCCCAGGACGCCTCCACAGCCGCCTGGTCGGGCGACTGGCCGAGCTCGGCCGGGGTCGGGCCGATGCGGCGGGCGATCGGATCCAATATTCGGATATTGAATCCAAAGACCTCCGCCGCCGCCAGGCCCAGCATCCGGCGGGTCTCCGTCACCGGGATGTCGTGGAAGGTGTTCCGCAGCCACGCGCGCGTGCCCGGCCAGGTCCCCTCCGGGTGGGGGAAGTCGGAGCCCCAGAGGATGTTGTCGACGCCGATCTCGTAGCGCTGCGCCAGCTCGCGCCGCTTGGTGTTGGTGGCGCAGACGAATACCTGGCGGTCGAGGTACTCACTCGGCGGGCGCTTGAGCTCGGGGAACGGCGAGAGCTTCTTTCCGCCGTGGGCTCCCCGATAGAGCCGGTCCATGAACCACAGCAGGTTGGGCAGCCACCAGCAGCCGGACTCGGCTACGCCGAACCTCAGCCCCGGATGGCGCTCGAAGACCCCGGACCACAGCAGGAACCACAGCGGCCGGGCCGGCCACCAGGTGACCTCGCTGACGTAGATGCCGAGATGGTCGCCGTACTCCTCGCGCGGGGCCGCGCCCGAGTGGGTGACCAGCGGCATCCGCGTCTCGGCGGCGGCCGCCCACACGGGGTCGTAACGCCGGTCGTGGTACGGCTCCTTGTCCACCCACATCGACGGGATCATCAGCGCGCCGAGCCCCGACTCCTTGGCCCGGTGGATCTCGGCGACCACACGCGACGGCTCGGCGGTGATCGGCAGCAGCGCCACCCCGCAGTGGCGTTCGGGGTGCTGTCCGACGAACTCGGCCAGCCAGCGGTTGTGCGCCTGCGCACCCGCCATGCCGAGCTCGGGGTCCTGGTCGCCGGAGAGGCCGAGACCGACCCCGAACGGCGCCGCGGTCCGGCTGTCGACGGCGTCCGCGTCGGGGAAGACGACCTCGCCGGCCACGCCGTCGCCGTCGAGCTCCTTGAGCCGCTGGGTAGCGTCCCAGCCGCCGCGCAGCCCCTCCTCGTTGTCGTGGAACCACTTGTTCGCGAAGTCCTCGTTGCGCACCCCCAGCCGGGTCATGGCCTCGCGGCGGGCCTCCCGCCCGGCGAGGAAGTCGTCGAAGGCGCGGTGGAAGCGGGAGTCGAGATAGGGCCGGTACTCCTCGGTGGGCAGTCCGGCGTGGCAGTCGGAGGAGATGACCAGATACGGATCTTCGTACGTCTCGTGCGTCTCATGCGTCACGGCGTGACTCCTCAGTCGAGGATGAAGCTCTCCAGGTACGACGGGTTGGCGCGGTCCAGCATCGACCGCGCCCGGGCGCGGATCTGGCGGTCGCTGTGCTCGCTCTCCGGCAGCATCCAGAACCGGTCGGCGCGGATCCCGTCGACGACGTGCTCGGCGACCTCCTCGACGGGGGTGAACGCGACCTCGTGCCCGGCCTCCTTCATCGCCGCCTCCCACTGGTCGAGGCTGCGGTACGGCCTCCTGCGAGGCCGCTGTTTGGCGTACCGCTCGGGCCGGTTGCGGTGCGACTCCCACAGGCCGGTGCGCAGCATGTGCGGGCCGGGGAAGAGCACGGAGGCGCCCACGCGCGCGTGCTCCGCCTTGAGATGGGCGTAGAGGGACTCGGTCATGGTCACCACCGCCGCCTTGGTGACGGCGTAGACGGAGGCGGTGGGGAGCGGGGCGATCCCGCCGTCGCCGGAGGAGGTGTTGACGACATGGCCGGGCTCCCCGCCCGCGAGCATGCGCGGCACGAAGGCCTGGACGCCGTGGAAGACGCCCCAGACGTTGACGGAGAAGGCCCACTTCCAGTCGTTGGGTTCGTGCTCCCACAGGGGGCCCTCGGCGCCCGATCCGACGCCCGCGTTGTTGCAGAGGACGTGGACGGCGCCGAAGGTGTCGTACGCGGCGTCGGCGAACGCCCGGACGGCGTCGGGTTCGCTGACGTCGACCGTACGGGCCAGGATCTGCGCGCCGCCCTCCATGAGCTCGTCGGCCACCTCGGCGAGCGCGGCCTCCTCCACGTCTCCGAGGACCACGGCGAGGCCCTCGGCGGCGAAGCGGCGGGCCATGGCGAGCCCGATGCCGCTCGCGGCGCCGGTGACGACGGCGACCTGCCCCTCGCGCAGCTCCATCACGCGCTCCCCGCCGTCGCGCCCTCCGGCGGTGCTTCGAGGATCTGGCCCGGGTCGTCGTAGCGCTGGTGGATGTACGGAAGGAGGGCCTGGGCGCTGACCCGTTCGGCGACCCGGCCCTTCTGGTCGGTGGTCTTCTCCCCGAAGGTGATCTCGACGATCCGGCGTACGGGGAGGTCGGCGACGGGGTCGTACATCGACTCGCGCAGCACGATGTCGCCGGTGATCCGCTCCAGCCTGCGCACCTTCTCGTGCCGGACGCAGTGGACGAGGACGGGGTCGGCGTCGAAGCCGGAACCGTCCACGGCGGGCAGGAACTTGAAGTGGAAGTCGGTCTTCTCGGCGGGCTCCGGCAGCGGGAGAGGCCCGGAGACCGCCCCGCGGACCTCGACGAAGTCGATGCCGTGGCGGCCGAGCGAGGCGTGGACGACGAGGCCGTCGCGTTCGACGACGACGTCGCCGAGCTTCTTCGGCTCGCCGAAGACCTCGCGGCCGCCGGTCAGCGCCCGCTCGTGGGTCATCGGCATGACGAGCGGATACCAGCCCTCCTGGTCACCGTGGGCGGCGGCGACGGCGACCGATCCGGCGCCGAGCGGACAGCCCGCCAGGTCGACCCGGGAGATGCCGGCCCGCACCAGGGGCCGCGCGGTGGGCTTGAGCGGAGGCGGCAGCACGGCCGCGACCACGTCCGGGTCGGTCTCCCATACGGCGACCACGCCGGTGGACCAGATGTCGGGGAGTTTCGAGCTCTTCGTACGGGCCGCGGTGATCTCGGCCTCGGTGCGTGCCCCGTACCGTACTCGTGCCATGACGTACCACCCTTCAGGGACCGTCAGCGCCTGTAACACTGTTACATCGAGGGCGGACAAGGGTAAAGGCCCGTGCACGCACGGGAGTTGGGGGGATGCGATGCCTCGCACCGCGCTGAGCCGGGAGGAGGTCCTGGAGGCCGCCGCCGCCCTGGTCAAGCGGCACGGCCCGGACGCCCTGACCATGCGCGGGCTCGCCGCCGAGCTGGGCACCGCCGTCACCTCGATCTACTGGCACGTCGGCAACCGCGAGTCCCTCCTCGACGCGCTCGTCGAGCGGACCGTCGACGACCTCGCCGCGATCACCCCGCGCGGCCGCACCCCGGCGGCCCGGATCGTCTCGGTGGCCCACGCCCTCCGGCGGGAGCTGCGCGACCGCCCGCACCTGGTGGCGATGGTCCACGAAAGGGGCCTCACGGAGCGGATGTTCCTGCCGGCGCAGCGGGCGCTGGCGCAGGAGGTGCATGCGGCCGGGTTGCGCGGGGTGCGGGCGGCGGAGGTCGTCCGGGCCGTGCAGTTCCAGGTCGTCGGCTTCGTCCTGGTGGAACGCAACCGCGAACGGGCCCCCGTCCAGTCACCCGGTGAGGAGGCGCTCTGGGACGCCGAGCAGCCGGGCCCGGACCCCGCGCTGGCCCGCGCGCTGTCCCGCCCCGTCGACAGCGACCGGCTGTTCACGGCGTCGGTAAGGGCTCTGGTGGACGGACTGTTGCCGGGCA
The DNA here is from genome assembly GCF_044764755.1 of Streptomyces sp. NPDC093600. Taxonomy (NCBI): domain Bacteria; kingdom Bacillati; phylum Actinomycetota; class Actinomycetes; order Kitasatosporales; family Streptomycetaceae; genus Streptomyces; species Streptomyces sp. NPDC093600. Next base: position 909,172 of record NZ_JBIWIU010000002.1, on the reverse strand, counting down.
CCACGAAGGCAGGCGCGAAGGGTGCGGGCGAACTGCCGTGAGGGCACTCGTCCGTGGGACCCGGCTGGGGACACGACGGCCGGATTCCGGCCCGGGAACGGACACCGGGGGCGGCGTTGTCAGCGGCGGCCCGTATTCTCAGTGACCATGCTCGACGACCGTACGACAGCAGCGACGTGGCCGACCGCCTACCCACCGGGGTACGCGGTCGTCGACGTGGAGACCACCGGACTCGCCCGGGACGACCGGATAGTGTCGGCTGCCGTCTACCGCCTGGACGCCCAGGGCAATGTCGAGGACCACTGGTACACGCTCGTCAACCCGGAGCGGGACCCCGGGCCGGTCTGGATCCACGGGCTGACCACCGAGACGCTCGAGGGGGCGCCGCTCTTCCCGGAGATCGCCGCCGAGTTCTCGGCGCGTCTGGACGGCCGGGTCCTGGTGGCGCACAACGCGATGTTCGACTGGTCGATGATCGCCCGCGAGTACGCCCGCGCCGAGCGCACGGCGCCCGTGCGCCAGCGGCTGTGCACCATCGCCCTGTCCAAGGAGCTGTCGCTGCCGCTGCCCAACCACAAGCTGGAGTCGCTGGCCGCGCACTTCGGTGTCGTCCAGCAGCGGGCCCACAACGCGCTGGACGACGCGCGGGTGCTGGCCGAGGCGTTCCGGCCGAGCCTGCACGCCGCGGCGGAACGGAACGTACGGCTGCCGCTGCTGGAATGCCGGCCGCTGACGGAGTGGGCGCCGGCGCCGGCCACGCCCCGGATCGGTCACCAGTCCTCGTACCACGCGAACGGCTGGCGGCCGTCCCGGAAGCGTCCACCGTGCCCGTACCCGAACCCCGGGCGGTACGAAGCGGACAAACCGCTCAAGCAGGGGATGAGGGTGGCGTTTTCGGGCGACACCTCCATCGACCGTGAGCTTCTGGAGGACCGCGCCGTCGAGGCGGGGCTCCATGTGGCGACGAGCGTCTCCCGGCTGACGAGCCTGCTCGTGACGAACGACCCGGACGCGGCCACGTCCAAGACGGTCAAGGCGAGGTCCTTCGGCACCCCGATCGTCGACGAGGCGGGCTTCACCCAACTGCTGCGGGACGTCGCCCCGGCAGACGGGTGAACGACCGGGCGTGCCGCGCGCCCTTCGTACGCCCCGGGACGCACCCTGTGGCGCATGGCACGTTGTGAGGTCTGCGGAAACGATTACGGCATGTCCTTCGAAGTGCACGCGCAGGGCGCGGTGCACGTCTTCGACTGCTTCGCCTGCGCCATTCACCGCATGGCGCCCATCTGTGAGCACTGCCGGGTCCAGATCATCGGCCAGGGCGTCGAGGTCCAGGGCAAGTGGTACTGCGGCGGTCACTGCGCCCGCGCGGAGGGAAAGGTGGGCATCGTCGACCACGTCTAGGACCGGTCCGGCGGGCCCTGGCCGCAGCGGCGCCCCTGGGTCCACGGTCGGGTGAGTGTGGTCCGGGTCACGTCCCCGCCCGCAGGCAGTCCCACCACGACGTTCCGCCCGTGCGGACCCGGCCCCCTCCGGCACCCGCCGCGAGGGGGCCCCTCGCGACGTTGTACCGTCGACGACGTGTACCGCTTCCTGTTGTCCCGGCAGTGGGTGATCCTCACCCTCGTCGCCCTCGTCCTCATCCCCGTGATGATCGAGCTGGGTTTCTGGCAGTTCCACCGGCACGAGCGCCGGGTCGCCCAGAACGCCCTGATCGCGGACAACCTGAAGGCGGAGCCCGTCCCGATCGAGTCGCTGACCTCCCCCGGGCACACCGTCCCGCGCGCCGACTTCTGGCGCAGGGTCACCGCCACCGGCACCTTCGACACCGCGCACGAGGTCGTCGTCCGCCGCCGGACCAACGCCGACGACCGGATCGGCGTCCTCGTCCTGACCCCGCTGGCGCTCCGGGACGGCGGTACCGTCCTCGTCAACCGCGGCTGGGTCCCCGCCGCCCCGGACCAGAAGTCCTACCCCGAGGTGCCGCCCGCCCCCAGGGGCGAGGTCACCGTGACCGGCCGCCTCAAGGCCGACGAGACGACCGGTGCCAGCGGCATCAAGGACCTGCGCGGGCTGCCGGACCGTCAGGTCATGCTGATCAACAGCAAGCAGCAGGCGGAGCTGCTGGGCCGCCAGGTCCTCGGCGGCTATCTGGAGCAGACGGCGCCCGAACCGGCCGGTGGCTCCCCCGAACTGGTCCCCGAGCCCGACCACGACTCGATCGGCGCGCACATGGCGTACGCCGTGCAGTGGTGGCTCTTCGCCGCGGGCGTGCCGGTCGGCTGGTTCGTCCTGGTGCGCCGGGAGAAGCGCGATCGCGAAGCCGAGGCCCGCGCGGACGGCGGCGCCGGAACGCCGGAACCCGCCGCCGCTGCGGTGTAGCCCACCCCGGTCGGCGGATTGACCGTCGATGCTTTCGGGAACACGCCAGAGCGTGACGCAACGTATCGACGACTACGCCCTCATCGGGGATCTCCAGACCGCCGCGCTCGTGGGCCGCGACGGCTCGATCGACTGGCTCTGTCTGCCGCGCTTCGACTCGGCCGCCTGCTTCGCCGCGCTCCTGGGCGACGAGGACAACGGCCACTGGCGGATCGCTCCCACGGGCGCGACGACCTGTACCCGCCGTCAGTACGCCGGTGACACCCTTGTCCTGGAGACGTACTGGGAGACCCGCACCGGCACCGTCAAGGTCGTCGACTTCATGCCGCAGCGCGACAAGGCGCCCGATGTCATGCGGATCGTGGAAGGCGTCAGCGGCAGCGTGGAGATGAGCTCGGTGCTCAGACTCCGCTTCGACTACGGCTCGGTCGTGCCGTGGATACGGCGCACCGACGGGCACCGGGTGGCCATCGCCGGGCCCGACTCGGTCTGGCTGCGCAGCGAACCGCCCGTGAAGACCTGGGGCCAGCAGTTCTCCACCTGCTCGACCTTCACCGTCGCCGCCGGTGAGAAGGTGGCCTTCGTCCTCACCTGGCACCCCTCGCACGAGCCGCGGCCCAAGCTCATCGATCCGTTCGTCGCGCTGGAGCAGTCGCTTTCGGAGTGGCGGGCCTGGTCGTCACGGTGCACCTACGAAGGCCCGTACCGCGAGGCGGTGATGCGCTCGCTGATCACCCTGAAGGCGCTCACCTACGCTCCGACGGGCGGCATCGTGGCCGCCCCCACCACCTCCCTGCCGGAGGAGATCGGCGGCGTACGGAACTGGGACTACCGCTCCTGCTGGCTGCGCGACTCCACGCTCACCCTCGGTGTGCTGCTCGCGGCCGGCTATGTCGACGAGGCGGCGGCGTGGCGGGACTGGCTGCTGCGCGCGGTGGCCGGCGATCCGGCGGATCTGCAGATCATGTACGGCCCGGCCGGGGAGCGGCGGCTGCCCGAGACGACGCTCCCCTGGCTGCGCGGCTACGCGGACTCGGCGCCGGTACGGATCGGGAACGCGGCGGTGGAGCAGTTCCAGCTCGATGTGTACGGCGAGGTCATGGACTCGCTCTACCGGGCGCGGCAGGCGGGCATCCCGGCGCAGCGGCACGCCTGGAACCTCCAGCTGAGCCTGCTCGGTTTCCTGGAGTCGACCTGGCGTGAGCCGGACGAGGGGCTGTGGGAGGTCCGGGGGCCGCGCCGCCACTTCGTCCACTCGAAGGTGATGGCCTGGGTCGCGGCCGACCGGGCGGTGCGCACGCTGGAGGCCGACCCGTCGCTGCCCGGGGACGCGGCGCGGTGGCGGGTGATGCGGGACGAGATCCACGCGGAGGTCTGTGAGAAGGGGTACGACCGGCGGCGCAACACCTTCACGCAGGCGTACGGTTCGCGGGATCTGGACGCGGCGACGCTGCTCATCCCGCAGGTCGGCTTTCTGCCGCCGGAGGACCCCCGGGTGGTGGGGACGGTCGAGGCGGTGCGCAAGGAGCTGACGCAGGGCGGGTTACTGCGCCGGTACAGCACCGAGGGCGTCTCGGTCGACGGCCTTCCGGGCGGCGAGGGAACGTTTCTCGTCTGCTCCTTCTGGCTGGCGGACGCGTTGTGGCTGATCGGGCGGGAGGAGGAGGCGCGGGAGCTGTTCGAGCGGCTCCTGGGGCTGCGCAACGACGTGGGGCTGCTGGCGGAGGAGTACGACCCGGTGGCCCGGCGGCAGCTGGGGAACTTCCCGCAGGCGTTCAGCCATGTGGGGCTGGTGGGCACCGCCCTCGCGCTGCCGTGGACGGAGACGGCAGGATAGGTCCATGGATCTTGGACTGAAGGACCGTGTGTACGTGGTGACGGGGGCGACGCGGGGGCTCGGCCGGGCTTCGGCGGAGGCGCTGCTCGCCGAGGGCGCGAAGGTGGTGATCACCGGGCGCGAGGAGAAGTCGGTCGCCGGGGCGGTCGACGAGCTGGGTCCGGGTGCGGCCGGTGTGGCCGCCGACAACGCCGACCCGGAGGCGGCCGCGCGGGTGATCGCCGAGGCGCGGTCCCGTTTCGGCCGCTTCGACGGGATCCTGGTGAGCGTGGGCGGCCCGGCGCCGGGTTTCGGCGCCGACAACACCGACGAACAGTGGTCGTCGGCGTTCGAGACGGTCTTCCTCGGGGCGGTGCGGATGGCCCGGGCGGCGGCGGAGACGCTGACCGAGGGCGGGGTCATCGGCTTCGTCCTGTCCGGCTCGGTCCACGAGCCGATCCCGGGCCTGACGATCTCCAACGGCCTTCGCCCGGGCCTCGCCGGATTCGCGAAGTCCCTCGCGAACGATCTGGGCCCGCGGGGCATCCGGGTCGTCGGCGTGCTGCCCGGGCGCATCGACACCGACCGGATCCGGTCCCTGGACGCCCTGTCGGGCGACGCGGACGCGGCGCGCACGGCGAACGAGTCCCGGATCCCGCTGCGCCGCTACGGCACGCCGGAGGAGTACGGCCGTACGGCCGCGTTCCTGCTGTCGCCGGCGGCCTCGTACGTGACGGGCGTCATGGTCCCGGTGGACGGCGGCGCGCGGCACGGCTTCTGAGGCGGCGTACGCCGATCACGGCATGGCGTCGGGTCGGGGCCCGGTGGCGGCGGTCAGTTGACGCGGCGCGCCCGGTGCTTGACGGCGCGCAGGCGGGCCTCGGTCGGCAGTGAGCTCAGACCCGTCGAGGTGCGGGCGTGGGCCAGCGCCTCGCCGGTCAGCGTGGTGAGGGTCTCGCCCGGGGAGGCGTACGGCTCCAGCGACAGGGCGACGCGGGCGCGGGGGGCCGTGCGCCGGCCCGACAGGGCGACATGGGCGCGGGCCACCCCGTCCTGCGCGGCGGCGTCCGCCTCCAGGACGTCCTCCAGGGCCCGACCGCGTACCGCCGCGCCCTCCCCGTCGCCCGTGTCGACGAGGACCTCCGCGAGGCGGGCTCGCCGGAACTGGGCGACGAGCCACCACAGGGCGAGCAGCACGACCAGCCCGAGGGTGGCGATGACCGCCGGCCACCACCAGGCGTCGTCGCGCCAGCGCCGTCGGCCCGACTCGCTCAGCAGGACCTCGGACGGTCCGGACCAGGGCCACCAGGTGGGCACCGGCAGGTCGAGTCCGGCGGCGGCGACCGCCCCGCCGACGACGATGAGCAGCAGCCCCGCGAGCCCGAGCACGATCCGGTTGACGCGCCGGAGTACGACCGTCATGCCCTCACCCCTTCCTCGGTGGCCGGCCGACCCGGACCGTCAGCGCCGGTGGACGGGCGAGCCCGAGTCCGTCGACGCCGGTGGCCAGCGCGCGTTCCAGGTCGGCCCGTACGTCGTCCAGTTCACGGAAGTGCGAGACCGCTCGCACCGCCGCCTTGCGCCGCCTCATCCGTACCCGTACGGACTGCACGCCCGAGACCTCCATCGCCCGGTCCCGCAGGGCGAGGGCGGCGGCCTGCCGGTCGAGGCCGGCCCGTACGTCCGCGTGTTCGCGCCGCATCGGCAGCACGGACCGCAGGCCGGGCGTGGCCGCGAGGAACAGGAGCCAGGCGCCGAGGAGCACGGCGGCGAACGCTCCGGCCAGGATCCAGGCGTTGTCGAGGGGGCGGGTGGCCAGGCCGTCGGCGAGTTCGCGCCGCCAGCGCATGGCCGTGCGGTCGGCCCGTACCGCCGCGACGTCGTAGAGGAGCAGGCCCGCGCCGCCGAGGACGACGGCGGCGACCAGCGCCGCGGGGATCCTCCGGACGGCCCAGAAGCGGCGCACCGGGACGGGCGCCGTCTCCTTCGGGACGGGCACGGCCTCGGGCTCGGCGTTCCCGGCCGCCTTGGCTTCGGTGCTCATGCGAGCCTCCCCCGGGTCGCGTCCTTGGCGGTACGCGGGGAGTGCAGCCGTTCGACGTGGACGGCCACCTCGGGCACCTCCATGCCGACCAGCTCCCTCACCCGCCGCTTGACCTGGCCGCGCACGGCGCCGCACTGCCGGCCGAGGTCGGAGGGGTAGGCGAGCTCCAGGCTCACGGCCACGCGTGCGGTGCCACGGTGCACGACGACCGAGGCGTGCGGTGCCGAACCGCCCTTCGGCACGGCGTCGAGCGCCTCCCGTGCCGCCTGTGCGGCGATCTTCGCCACGACCCGGTCCGCGATCGTCGTCGCGCCACGGGCCGCGGCCCCCGCCTGATCGGTTGTCAACCCCGGTCACCTCCTCCGTTCGCCACGCTCACGACCCCTGAAGAGGTCGCCGGGTTCGAGATCCCCGTCGAGGAACCGCCCGGCGATGAAGCCGACCGCTCCCAACGCCGCGACCAGCAGGAACGCCCCGAAGCCGCCGAAGTACCCGGCGAAGCCGAGGGCCATTCCGGCCACCAGGCCGACCACTGCCATGCTCATTCCGACCCCTTTCGCCGGGTGTCCCGCGGCTACTGGAGCCGCTGCTCCGGTTCTTCTTCCTCTTCATCGGGCAACTTCACATCGCTGACGGCGATGTTCACTTCGACGACTTCCAGGCCGGTCATGCGCTCGACGGCGGCGATCACGTTCTCGCGGACGTCACCGGCGACGTCGGAGATGGAGACGCCGTACTCGACGACGATCTCCAGGTCGAGGGCGGTCTGCACCTCGCCGACCTCGGCCTTCACACCGCGCGTGACGCCCGATTTCGTGCCGCCGCCACCGGGGACCTTCTCCCGGACGGCGCCGAAGGTGCGGGAGAGCCCGCTTCCCATGGCGTGGACGCCGTCGACGTCGCGAGCGGCCAGGCCGGCGATCTTCTCGACGACTCCGTCCGCGATCGTGGTCCGGCCCCGGGTGGCGGGAGCGCCGCCGCGCTTCGTCATGGACGGTTCGCCGGGGTGTGCGGTCTCACTCATGGCCGTTCATCCCTTCCGGGCAGTTATTGGCTTCTTTGCCCACATTAAGTGTGCTTGCCCGGTCTCGCGCCGTGGATGCGGCAGGCTGGAGCAATGACTGAGGGTTGGGCGACGACGGTGCGAGAGCGCCTGGGCCCGGGCAGGCTGCTGCCGCTCGGGGAGGCGACGGACGGCGCGTGGCTGACGGAGCGCGCGGCGCGGACGGTGCTGCTGCGGGCAGCGGCGGCGGTACGAGGGGTGGTGCCGGGGCCGTTGCGGGTGGCGCTCGTGGCACCGGGCGAGGAGACGCCGTTCCCCGTACCGCCGGGCGGGCTGCCGCCGGGTCCGCTGCGGATCACGGCGGATTTCGCGGCGACGGCGGAGAGGCCGCTGCAGGTCGTCGCGGAGGAGCTTCGGGAGGCGCTGTTCGCCTCGGCCGCGGGTGAGTTGGGGCTCGGGGTGGTGGAGGTGGACCTGCGGGTGACGGGCCTCGTGGAGGGCCCGGCGGGCGGGCCGGAATCACCGGCCCCCGCTCCCCCACCCGGGCGAACCTCGCCCGCCGCGGACGACCCCGCGGCGCTCGCGGCCCTCGCGGTCGAGGGCGTGGCGGCCCTGACGGACGTCCTGGGCGCCCCGGTCCACCGCTCCGAGGGCCGGCTCCGCGTGGAACTGGCGGTGACGTCCGGCCACCGCCCCGTGGACGTGGCGAGATCGGTCCGCACCCGGCTGACCGAGTCCGCCCCGGAGGGGACGGCGGTCACGGTTCTGGTCTCGGAGATCCGCTGACGGGCCGGCGGGAGGGGGCCACCGGCTCCCGAGCCTCCGGTGCCGGGCCACCGGCCGCCGGCCCTCCGGTGCCTGGGTCAGTCGCCGAGGCCGGCGAGATCGCGGAGGCGGCGGGCCTGGGCGGCGCGTTCGGCGGTGCGCTGGTCCTCGTACGAGCGGCCCGAGGCGGCCTGGAGCAGCGCCTTGGTCTCGATCACCGCGTCGCGCGGTGCGGCGAGCAGGGCGGCGGTCAGGTCGCGTACGGCCGCGTCGAGTTCCGTGCCGGGCACGGCGATGTTGGCGAGGCCGATGCGCTCGGCCTCGTCGGCGTGGACGAAGCGGCCCGTGGCGCAGATCTCCAGCGCCCGGGCGTAGCCGACGAGCGAGACGAGCGGGTGCGTGCCGGTGAGGTCCGGCACGAGGCCCAGGCTGGTCTCGCGCATGGCGAACTGCACGTCCTCGGCGACGACCCGCAGGTCGCAGGCGAGGGCGAGCTGGAATCCGGCACCGATGGCGTGCCCCTGGACGGCCGCGATCGACACGATGTCGCTGCGGCGCCACCAGGTGAACGCCTCCTGGTACTCGGCGATGACCGCGTCCAGGTCAGCGTCCGAACCCCGTGCCAGGTCCAGGAAGGACGGCTCTCCGTCGAAGCCCTCGGGCGTGAACGCCTGCCGGTCGAGCCCGGCGGAGAAGGACATGCCCTCGCCACGCAGGACCACGATCCGCACACTGCCGGGCAACGACCTGCCGGCCTCCGTCAACGCCCGCCACAGAGCGGGAGACTGAGCGTTGCGCTTCGCCGGATTGGTCAGCGTCACCGTGGCAACGGCGTCCTCGACGGTGAGCCGTACACCGTCCTTGTCGAACACGAGCACAGAGTCGAGCGAAGTCATGGGGCGCCTCCGGTTCCGGTGCAGCACTGCTAAGTGACTGCACAGTAACCACCCGGCCGACCGCACGGTCGACCGGGTGGCCACCGTGAGAAACGGTGGACCGGACGAGCCGCGCCCCGATGTCAGGCCGAGGCCGCCTTCTTGCCCCGTGTCGCTCCGCCGCGTCCACGCAGCGTGACTCCGGACTCGCTGAGCATCCGGTGGACGAATCCGTAGGAACGGCCGGTTTCCTCGGCCAGCGCCCGGATACTCGCACCGGAGTCGTACTTCTTCTTCAGGTCTGCCGCGAGCTTGTCGCGCGCGGCGCCGGTCACCCGGCTGCCCTTCTTCAGAGTCTCGGCCACCCGTGCCTCCTCATGGGAAGTGCGCTCTGGACTTCTCATGATCACCCCTTCCGGACGTCCTGGCCACCCATTCGACAAGGTCTGTGCCGCGAGGTTTGCGGACAGCAAAGCCGCCACCACGACCGGAAGCACTTATTCCGCAGGGCCCGATCGCCGCTTCGGCCCGCGTCCGGCCAGGAAGTGCCAGGTCAGCGCCGCAGGCGGGGGGACGAGCACGGCGCGGCCCCGGCGGAAGGATTCCGCGGAGAGCCGCGCCGAGGGGATGAGACGTCCTCACTCAGATGAAGGATCACCCATGAGCCGAATGATCCATGCCGGAATGATCAGGCGAGGGCCACCAGGTCCGCGTAGTCGGCACCCCACAGGTCCTCGACACCGTCCGGGAGCAGGATGATCCGCTCCGGCTGCAGCGCCTCGACCGCGCCCTCGTCGTGGGTGACGAGCACGACCGCGCCCTTGTAGGTGCGCAGCGCGCCGAGGATCTCCTCACGGCTCGCGGGGTCGAGGTTGTTGGTCGGCTCGTCGAGGAGCAGCACGTTCGCGGAGGAGACGACCAGGGTGGCGAGCGCGAGCCGGGTCTTCTCACCGCCGGAGAGCACCCCGGCCGGCTTGTCGACGTCGTCGCCGGAGAAGAGGAAGGAGCCGAGCACCTTGCGCACCTCGACGAGGTCGAGGTCGGGTGCGGCGGACCGCATGTTCTCCAGGACCGAGCGCTCCGGGTCGAGGGTCTCGTGCTCCTGGGCGTAGTAGCCGAGCTTCAGGCCGTGGCCCGGGGTGACCTCGCCGGTGTCGGGCTGCTCGACGCCGCCGAGCAGCCGCAGCAGCGTCGTCTTGCCGGCGCCGTTGAGGCCGAGGATGACGACGCGCGAGCCCTTGTCGATGGCGAGATTCACATCGGTGAAGATTTCGAGCGAGCCGTAGGACTTGGACAGGCCCTCCGCCGTCAGCGGGGTCTTGCCGCAGGGCGCGGGCTCCGGGAAGCGGAGCTTGGCGACCTTGTCGGAGACGCGGACCGCGTCCAGGCCCGAGAGCAGCCGCTCGGCGCGCTTGGCCATGTTCTGCGCGGCGACGGTCTTGGTGGCCTTGGCGCGCATCTTGTCGGCCTGCGAGTTGAGGGCGGCGGCCTTCTTCTCGGCGTTCTGGCGCTCGCGCCTGCGGCGCTTCTCGTCGGCCTCGCGCTGCTGCTGGTAGAGCTTCCAGCCCATGTTGTAGACGTCGATCGTCGAGCGGTTGGCGTCCAGGTAGAAGACCTTGTTGACGACCGTCTCGACGAGGTCGACGTCGTGGGAGATGACGATGAAGCCGCCGCGGTAGCTCTTGAGGTAGTCGCGCAGCCAGACGATGGAGTCGGCGTCGAGGTGGTTGGTGGGCTCGTCGAGGAGCAAGGTGTCCGCGTCGGAGAAGAGGATCCGGGCCAGCTCGATCCGGCGGCGCTGACCGCCGGAGAGGGTGTGCAGCGGCTGGCCGAGGACCCGGTCGGGCAGCCCGAGCGCGGCGGCGATGGTGGACGCCTCGGCCTCGGCGGCGTACCCGCCCTTGGTGAGGAACTCGGTCTCCTGGCGCTCGTACTGCTTCATCGCCTTGTCGCGGGTCGCCCCGGAGCCGGTCGCGATGCGCTCCTCGTTCTGCCGCATCTTGCGCAGGAGGACGTCGAGGCCGCGCGCGGAGAGGATGCGGTCGCGGGCCAGGACGTCGAGGTCGCCGGTGCGCGGGTCCTGCGGGAGGTAGCCGACCTCGCCCGAGCGGGTGATGGTGCCGCCGGCGGGCATGCCCTCGCCGGCGAGGCACTTGGTGAGGGTGGTCTTGCCCGCGCCGTTGCGGCCGACGAGGCCGATGCGGTCGCCCTTGGCGATACGGAAGGAAGCGGACTCGATGAGGATGCGGGCGCCGGCGCGCAGCTCGATGCCGGAAGCGGTGATCACGGACAGACTCCAGGGCGGGTTTGGACGGCGGAAGGGCTCTCGGGCGGTTCGACGCCGCTAATGCGCGAGGAGAATGGCCATACGGCAAGTCTAACGGGCCCCTGCAACTGCTTTTCGGCCATGCCGCTGCGGGTGAGCAGACCGGGATGTTCCTCTCGCTCTCGACAAAAGGGGCGAGGGGTGTCGAATTCCTCGATACTCGGCGCAGAGCGGCGGCCGCCGCCGTGACGGAGACGCGCAGGGTGGTGGTCCATGCAGTTCGACGACGACGCCGGCCTGGACACCTCGGAGGTGCGGGACGTACGGGGCAGCCGCATCCCCGGCGGGAAGGCCACCGTCGGCGGCGGTGTCGTCGGGCTCGTCGCGCTGATCCTCGGCGTCCTCTTCGGGGTGGGACCCGAGGAGCTGGGGCTGTCGTCCGGGGACCCGGAGCCCGTCGCGACCTCGTCGACCATGGCCGAGGTGGAGCGGAGCTGCCGGACGGGTGCCGACGCGAACGCCCGCGAGGACTGCCGGATCGTGGCGGTCGTCAACAGCGTGCAGGACTTCTGGCGGGCGGAGTACACCCGGCGGGGCGGACGGTACGGCGACGCGCGCACGGTGATGTTCACCGAGCGGGTCGGTACGGCCTGCGGCACGGCGACCTCGGCGGTCGGGCCGTTCTACTGCCCCGCCGACCGGCGGGTCTATCTGGACCTGGGGTTCTTCGACGAGCTGAGGACGACGTTCGGGGCGAGCGGCGGCCCGTTCGCGCAGGCGTACGTGGTGGCGCACGAGTACGGCCACCATGTGCAGAACACGATGGGCACGCTCGCCCGCTCCCAGGACGGCCGGCAGGGCGCCGACTCGCCCGCCGTACGGGTCGAACTGCAGGCGGACTGCTACGCCGGGGTGTGGGCGCACCACGCGACGACCACACCGGACGAGAAGAGCGGTCGGCCGGTGCTGACCCGGCTGACGGAAGCGGACATCCGGGACGGGCTCGACGCGGCGGCCGCGGTGGGCGACGACCGGATCCAGGAGAGGCTTCAGGGCCGGGTGACACCGGAGAGCTGGACGCACGGCTCGGCGGCGCAGCGGCAGCGGTGGTTCTCCACCGGCTTCGAGACCGGCGACATGGCGCGGTGCGACACCTTCCGCTGATTGTCGGTGGCGACTGCGAGACTGAGATCCAGGTCACATTCCGACGTGGACGACGAGAAGGAGTGATCGGGATGGCTGAGGCACCCCACATCTGTCCGGCTCTGGCATACGACGACGCCAAGGCGGCGATCAAGCTGCTCACCGAGGCGTTCGGCTTCACCGACACCGCCGTGTACGAGGGCGAGGACGGCAAGATCGTGCACGCCGAGCTGTCGTACGGCAACGGCATGGTGATGCTCGGCAGCAAGGGCACCGGCAGCGAGTTCGACAAGCTGATGACCGACGCGGGCCCGGCCGCGGTCTTCGTCCACGTGGACGATGTGGACGAACACCACGCGCGGGCCGTGCAGCACGGGGTCGAGATCGTGATGCCGCCGACGGACCAGGACTACGGCTCGCGGGACTACATCGCCCGTGACGCCGAGGGCAACGTCTGGAGCTTCGGGACGTACACCCCGGGGGCCGCCGACTAGACCCTGATCGCCGGATCTAGCGACGGCCCGCTCCCTCGTTCAGACCCTTCCGGTGTGGACCTGGAAGGCCGCCCGGCGGACGGCCTTGGCCAGGGCCGGGTCGGGGTGCGCCGCGGCGAGGGCGACCAGGACCTGGACCGTGCGCGGGTGGCCCACGGCGCGGACCTCGTCGAGCAGGGCCGGGACCGTGCCCTGTACGGCGGAGTCGAGGTGGCGTACGAGCAGCGCGCTCTCGCCGTGGTCGGCGACGGCCGCGGCGGTGTCGACCCAGAGCCAGGTGGCCTCCTCCCGGGTCAGCACGTCCGGGGCGTCGTCGGGGTCGACCCCGTCGTACTCGGCGAGCCAGAGCAGGGCGTACGGACGGAGCGACGGCTCCTCGACGGCTGCCCGGACCTCGGCCTCGGCGGGGGCGCCCACGACCCGGAGCGCCTCGAAGGCGAGGCCGCGCAGCAGGGCGTCCTCGCCACGGGCGACGGCCAGGAGTTCGGTGACGGCGCTGGAGAGCGTGCGGGCGGCGAGCCACGCGCGGTACTCGTCGCGGGCCGGGCCCGGGGTGAGGCGGGCACAGCCTCGGAGCATGTCCTCGGCGGACTGCTCGATGTTGCCCGCCGGGCTCTGGGCGGCGACGCAGATCTGCTCCAGCTTGACCCAGACCGCCCAGTTGCCGAGCGGGGTCAGGGTGGCCTGGCCCGTGCCCAGGGTGAGGGCGCCGACGGCGGCCAGGCCCTCCAGGGCCCAGTCGAGCAGCGCGGGGAGTCCGTCGGTGGCGGCGGCGGACGCGGCGGCGCCCGTGTCGGCGGCGGATCCCTGGACGGGAACCTCGCAGCGCTCCTCGCGCAGCTCGTCGACGCGTTGCCGCAGCAGGTCGAGGAGGGCCGGGACGAGCACGGGTCCGGCCGAGAGCTGGAGCAGGGAGAGGACCTGGGGAACGGCCTCGACGACCTCGGCGACGGCGCCGGCGGGCACGCCCTCGGGGGCCGGGTGGACCAGGGACCAGGCGTCGAACAGGGCCACCCAGCCGCGCAGGACGGCGGAGTCGTCGCGGTCCCAGGCGTGCAGCCGCCAGCCGGGGCGGACGGTGGCGCCGTGGAGTTCGACGAGTCCGGCGAGCCGGGCGCGGTCCCAGCCGGCCCTGACCTGGTCGGGCGTCAGGTGGAGTGCGGCGGCGGCCCGTTCCCGGGCGGAGACGGCTTCGGGGCCGGCCGGAGCGGTGAGGTCGGCCTCGCGGTCGACGGCGGCCCAGCGGGCGATCCGTACGGCGTCGGCGAGGACGGTCCGTGCCTGGCGGGCCAGTTCCGCGCGGGGCGGAGTGCCCTCGGGCGGCCGCGGCGCCGGCCGGGTGCGCCGCGTCGTCACGGCCCGTCGGGCGGTGGCCAGTGCCCGCGGACGGACGAGTCGGAGTCTGGAGTTGCGCGCCAATTGCTCATCAGGCTTTCGAGACGTCACGGGAGCAGTCTTCCCGCTGACGGCCCGAAAGCCCAATCGGAAACGGGATCACCGTCATACGCGCCGTGACGGACCGGTCCGCGGCGGCCTACAGCAGGGGGGTGAGGAAGCGCCGCAGGGCCTCTTCGTAGCGGAGCGGATCGGCGTTCCACATGGCGGCGTGCGGGGCGTGCCGTACCGTCTGAAGGCTGACCAGGTCGGGGCGGCCGGCGGCCAGTTCTCGGGAAGCCTCCCAGGGGGCGATCGTGTCGTCGGGGCCGTGGAAGACCAGGGCCGGCACACGCAGGGCGGCCGGGTCAGCGACCGCCCGGAGCCGGTCGCCGCGCAGGCCCGTCCTGCCCTGGGCGGCGCGGACGGCGAGCGGCAGCAGCGGTCCGGGGACCCGGCGGGCCGCGGCGAGGTTGCGCAGCGTGGCCTCCTGGTCGAGGACCGGGGAGTCGAGGACGACGCCGCGGATCCGGTCCCGTACGCCGGAGTGGGCGGCGGCGTGCAAGGCCATCGTGGCGCCGGTCCCCCAGCCGTGCAGCACGACCTCGCCGGCGCCCCGGCGGACGGCGTAGCGGATGGCGGCGTCGACGTCCCGCCACTCCGAGTCGCCGAGGTGGCCGATGCCGTCCGGGGAGCGGGGCGCGTCCTCGTCGCCACGGTAGGCGACGCAGAGGACGGGGATCTGCCGGCGGGAGAGGAAGGGGACGAGATTGAGGGGGTGTCGGCGGGTGGTCCCGATGCCGTGGAGGGCGATCACCCAGGTGGGGCGGGGGGCGGGGATCAGCCAGCCGGGCAGGGTGCCGAGTTCGCCGGGGATCTCGACATCCTCGTATTCGACCCCGAGCGCGGTGCGGGGGGTGCCGGAGTGCAGCTCCGGGGTGAGCCTGACCCGGGCGCCGGGCCGGAGCGTGCCGAGCTCGACCCGCTCCAGACGGCGTACGACGGTGTCGGCGGTGTGCGGGACCCGGTCGAGGACCGGCCCGACGAATCCGTGGAAGTCGGGGCCCTCGATGCCGTACGTGCCGGGGCGCAGGGAGGCGAGGCTTCGGGTGAGGGTGATTCTGCCGGGGCCGGTTTCGTGCACGGTGAGCCGGGGGTCGCCGGGCAGGGGCCGTCCGGACGCGGCCTTGAGGGCGGCGTCGCCCGCGTACCGGCCGGCCGCCACCGCGGCCGCGCCGACACCGATCAGAGTGGTGACGGCCGCTGCCGCCGCGTGAGCCGGGCGCACCGTCCCAGTGTGGTCAGGGCGGGGACGGGCCGCCACCCGGCGCACCGGTACGGCGTCCACCTGAGGGTGACGTGGATCACTTCCGGGGGTCCCTCGGTCGACTGATCCGGTCCGCCGGCGTCCACGTGCTGACACGGGGCGCGAGGGACGCGCGTGACGGATGTCCGGTCCGCCCCGTAACCGCATGGCTTACCCCGGGTCGCACGGGTCCACATCGTGGACGTGCGGGCCCTCCCGGACCGCTAAGCGGAATGCCCTGGCACCGGTTCGGGTCACCACACCGCCCGGCCCAGTTCATCTTCCGTTCACCCAGGTTGCCTACGTTCGACGAGCCACTGACGTCAAACGATTGCCTGGGTAAATGGAACACATCACGCTGCTGCTCACGATTGTGGTCGTGACAGCTCTCGTGTTCGATTTCACGAACGGTTTCCACGACACCGCCAACGCGATGGCGACCACCATCTCGACCGGCGCGATGAAGCCCAAGACGGCGGTGGCCATGTCCGCCGTGCTGAACCTGGTCGGCGCGTTCCTCTCCGTGGAGGTCGCCAAGACGATCTCCAGCGGTCTGGTGAACGAAGAGGGCATCCAGCCCGAAGTCATCTTCGCCGCGCTCGTCGGCGCAATCCTCTGGAACCTTTTGACCTGGCTGGTCGGACTGCCGTCCAGCTCGTCCCACGCCCTCATGGGCGGCCTCATCGGCGCGACGATCGCCTCGGTCGGTCTCGGCGGCGTCAACGGCGGCGTGGTCGTCACCAAGGTCCTCATCCCGGCCATCGCCGCTCCGCTGGTCGCCGGCCTCGCCGCGATGCTCGCCTCCCGGCTGACGTACCGGCTCGGCAGGAACGCCGACCGGAAGACCACCGACAAGGGCTACCGCGCGGGTCAGATCGCCTCCGCCGGTCTCGTCTCGCTCGCCCACGGCACCAACGACGCCCAGAAGACGATGGGCATCATCACGCTGGCCCTGGTCGCCGGCGGCATCCTGGTCCCGGGCTCCAACCCGCCGGTCTGGGTCATCGTCTCCGCCGGTCTGGCCATCGCCCTCGGCACCTACCTGGGCGGCTGGCGCATCATCCGCACCATGGGCAAGGGCCTCACGGACCTCCAGCCGCAGCAGGGCTTCGCCGCCCAGACCAGCGCCGCGGCCGTCATCCTGAGCTCCTCCAACCTCGGCTTCTCCCTGTCGACCACGCACTCCTGCTCCGGCGCCGTCATGGGCGCGGGCCTGGGCCGCAAGGGCGGGGTGGTCCGCTGGTCCACCGCCACCCGGATGTTCGTCGCCTGGGGCCTGACCCTCCCCGCCGCCGGCCTGGTCGCCGCGCTCTCGGAGTACGTCACCCGGCAGGGCACCTGGGGCGTCATCGCCGTCGCCGCCTTCCTGATCGCCTCCTGCACCGCGATCTGGTTCATCTCCCGCCGCCAGGTCGTCGACCACACCAACGTCAACGAGACCGAGACCGAGGCCGAGGCCCCCGGCGTCGTGACCACCGCCATCGCGGCCGTCACCCCGCCCCCGGCCGGGACCCTCACCGACGACCTGAAGACCACCATCCCCGCGCCGGCTCCCACCGACCCGGCCGCCCCGGCCGCCACGGCGACGGTCTAAGGAACGAGAGACATCAGCATGAAGATCGACTGGGCAGCTCTCGGCTCCGTCTTCGGAGTCAGCCTCGTGGCGACCGTCGCCCTCGTGGGCCTGTTCACCCTCGGCATCGTCGGCCTCTCCAAGCAGGAGCGGGCCTCGGCCCAGGGAGGCTCCGCCGCCCTCGCGCGCACCGGCGCCTACGCCTGCTTCGCCCTGTGCGCGGCGGCCGTCGCGTACGGCATCTATCTGATCGTCGTCTGACCGATCGACCCACTCACGGCTGGGCGTGCCGCACCGGAAGGTGCGGCACGCCCAGCCGTCGTGTGGGGAGGCTTCGTCGTGGGGCCGCGCTGTGGGGCTTCGCACACTCTCCCGCCGCAGGTCAGGGGTGAGTTGACGGGTGTTCGCGCTGCGTGGTGGACTTCCGGGGCCATTACGGCGGCAGAAGAGGAAGTCCGGTGCGAATCCGGCGCGGTCCCGCCACTGTGACCGGGGAACTGATCCCCGGGAGCCAGGAACTCTCACCGCCGGTCACGTCGAGCCAGGGCGCGGACCCTGAGTGAGGACATAGCGCCATGCCTGGCCGCAGAGCTGCCACCGGTGTATTCGCGTCCACGGGCGTCTTCGCGTACGGAGCCGCCTCCGGCCTGCTCGCGGACCTGCTGATCGGCGACCCGCGCCGCGGCCATCCGGTCGCCGGATTCGGGCAGGCCGCCGGCGCCGTCGAACGACTTCTCCTGCGCGACCACCGCGGGTGGGGCGCGCTGCACACCGCCGTCTGCGCGGGCGGCGCCGCCGGAGCCGCGGCGCTCGCCGCACGCGCCGTCCGCGACCGCCCCCTCGCCTCCGCCGCCCTGACCGCTGCCTCCGTGTGGGCGGTCGTCGGCGGTACGACGCTGGGCCGGGAGGCCCGTGCCATCGGCGGGGCGCTGGCCGCAGGCGACCTGGAGGTGGCCCGCGAGCGGCTGCCACATCTGTGCGGCCGCGACCCGCAGGCCCTGGACGGCCCGGCGATGGCCCGCGCGGTCGTGGAGTCCGTCGCCGAGAACACCTCCGACGCGGTCGTCGGCGCCCTGGTCTGGGGCGCGGTCGCCGGGGTCCCGGGCCTCGTCGGCTTCCGGGCCGTGAACACCCTGGACGCGATGGTCGGGCACAAGTCCCCGAAGTACCGCCGCTTCGGCTGGGCCTCCGCCCGCCTCGACGACGTGGCCGGCTGGCCGGGGGCGCGGCTGACGGCCGCGCTCGCGACCGTCGCGGGCGGCGACCCCCGTGGCGCGGTCCGGGCATGGCGGGCCGACGCGGGCAGGCACCCGAGCCCCAACGCCGGCCCGGTCGAGGCCGCGTTCGCGGGAGCGCTCGGCGTACGGCTCGGCGGGACGCTCTCGTACGGCGGACGGGTCGAGCACCGGCCGGTGCTCAACGCTGCGGGCCGCGACGTGGAAGTGGCGGACATCGAACGGGCCGTACGGCTGTCGCGCCGGGTGACCGGACTGACGCTGGCGGCCTGTGTGGCCGGAAGGATCGTGGTGGGCGCCATGAAGCGGAGGAGCGCATGAGGAGCGGACCGCGGGGAGGCGGGCTGCTGGTCGCGGGGACCACGTCCGACGCGGGCAAGAGCGTCGTCACGGCCGGGATCTGCCGCTGGCTGGTCCGCAAGGGCGTGAGGGTGGCGCCGTTCAAGGGCCAGAACATGTCCCTGAACTCCTTCGTGACCCGGGAGGGCGCGGAGATCGGCCGGGCGCAGGCGATGCAGGCGCAGGCCGCGCGGGTGGAGCCGACGGCGCTGATGAACCCGGTCCTGCTGAAGCCGGGCAGCGACCGCTCCAGCCAGGTCGTGCTGATGGGCAAGCCCGTGGGTGAGCTGAGCGCCCGTGGCTACCACGGGGGGCGGCAGAAGGAGCTGTTCGAGCCGGTCCTCGCGTGCCTGGAGGAGCTGCGGGGCAGCTATGACGCCGTGATCTGCGAGGGGGCGGGCAGTCCGGCCGAGATCAACCTGCGGCGCACGGACATCGTGAACATGGGCATCGCGCGGGCCGCGCGGCTGCCCGTGCTGGTGGTCGGCGACATCGACCGGGGAGGGGTGTTCGCCCAGTTCTTCGGGACGACGGCGCTGCTCGCCCCCGAGGACCAGGAGCTGATCGCGGGCTATCTCGTGAACAAGTTCCGGGGCGACGTCTCGCTGCTGGAGCCCGGCCTCGACATGCTGTACGACCTGACCGGACGCCGGACGTTCGGTGTGCTGCCGTACGCGCACGGGCTCGGCATCGACGAGGAGGACGGCCTGCGGGTCTCCCTGCGGGGCGCGGTCCGGGAGTCGGTCGTGGCGCCGCCCGTCGGCGCGGACGTGCTGCGGGTGGCCGTGTGTGCCGTACCGCTGATGTCGAACTTCACGGACGTGGACGCGCTGGCGGCCGAACCGGGCGTCGTGGTGCGGTTCGTGGACCGCGCCGAGGAGCTCGTCGACGCCGACCTGGTGGTGGTGCCGGGGACGCGCGGGACGGTGAAGGCGCTGGCGTGGCTGCGGGAGCGCGGACTGGCGGACGCGCTGGCGCGGCGGGCGGCGGAGGGCCGGCCGGTGCTCGGCATCTGCGGCGGCTTCCAGGCCCTCGGCGCGCACATCGAGGACGAGGTCGAGTCGAAGGCGGGCTCCGTGGACGGGCTCGGGCTGCTGCCCGTACGGGTCCGGTTCGCGCCCGAGAAGACCCTGGCCCGGCCGGTCGGCGAGGCCCTCGGCGAGCGGGTGGAGGGGTACGAGATCCACCACGGCGTCGCCGAGGTCCTGGGCGGCGAGCCGTTCCTGGACGGCTGCCGGGTCGGCTCCGTCTGGGGCACGCACTGGCACGGCTCGCTGGAGAGCGACGGTTTCCGCCGCGCGTTCCTGCGGGAGGTCGCGGCGGCGGCGGGGCGGCGTTTCGTGCCCGCGCCGGACACGAGCTTCGGCACGCTGCGCGAGGAGCAGCTGGACCGCCTCGGCGATCTGATCGAGGAACACGCGGACACGGACGCGTTGCTGCGCCTGATCGAGGACGGCCCGCTGCCCGGCCTGCCGTTCATCCCGCCGGGTGCGCCGTGAGCGCGCCGGCCGACCGTCAGCGGTCTGACCTTGAAGGAGTGACTGCCCGATGAGCACCCGGTATCCGTTCACCGCCGTCGTCGGCATGGACGACCTGCGGCTGGCGTTGCTGCTGAACGCCGTCAGCCCGGCGGTGGGCGGTGTCCTCGTACGCGGCGAGAAGGGCACCGCCAAGAGCACGGCCGTCCGCGCTCTCGCGGACCTGCTGCCCGAGGTGCCGGTCGTGGCGGGCTGCCGGTTCAGCTGCGATCCGGTCTCCCCCGACCCGGGCTGCCCGGACGGGCCGCACGAGCCCGCGCCGGCCGCCACGCGTCCCGCGCGGATGGTCGAGCTGCCCGTCGGCGCCTCCGAGGACCGGCTCGTGGGCGCGCTGGACATCGAGCGGGCCCTCGCGGAGGGCGTGAAGGCGTTCGAGCCGGGGCTGCTCGCGGACGCCCACCGCGGGATCCTCTACGTCGACGAGGTCAACCTCCTCCACGACCACCTGATCGACCTGCTGCTCGACGCGGCCGCCATGGGCTCCTCGTACGTGGAGCGCGAGGGCGTCTCCGTACGGCACGCGGCCCGGTTCCTGCTGGTGGGCACGATGAACCCCGAAGAGGGCGAGCTGCGACCGCAGTTGCTGGACCGCTTCGGGCTGACCGTCGAGGTCGCCGCCTCGCGGGAGCCCGGGCAGCGGGTCGAGGTCGTGCGCCGCCGGCTCGCGTTCGACGACGATCCGGCCTCCTTCGCCGCACGCTGGGCGGGCGAGGAGAGCGCGCTGCGGGACCGGATCGCGGCCGCGCGGGCGCTGCTGCCGAGGGTGGCGCTCGGGGACGCGGCCCTCCTCCAGATCGCCGCGACGTGCGCCGCGTTCGAGGTGGACGGCATGCGCGCCGACATCGTCATGGCCCGTACGGCGACCGCGCTCGCCGCGTGGGCGGGCCGGACGGACGTCACCTCCGACGACGTACGGCAGGCGGCGCTGCTCGCCCTCCCGCACCGCAGGCGCCGCAACCCCTTCGACGCGCCCGGTCTCGACGAGGACAAGCTCGACGAGACCCTGGAGCGGTTCAAGGACGAGGACCCGGACCCGGACCCGGGACCCGGTGACGGCGGCCCCGACGGCGGCGGGGGCGGGGGCGTGCCTCCGCAGGGCGGCGGCCCCGACGGCGCCCCGCGCGACGCCGGGCCGGACGCCGGGCCGGACGAGGCTCCGGCGGAGTCCCCAGCCCCTGAGCCCGCGCCCTCGCAGGGCGGCCCCGGCGCCGGAGAGCGCGCCGCCGTCAAGGCCGCCGAGCCCTTCCGTACGAAGATGCTCAGCGTGCCCGGGCTCGGCGAGGGGGCGGCCGGGCGCCGCTCCCGGGCCCGTACCGAGCACGGCAGGACGACCGGTGCCGTACGGCCGCGCGGGGCGCTGACCAAGCTGCACCTGGCGGCGACCGTGCACGCCGCGGCTCCGCATCAGAAGGTGCGCGGGCGTTCGGGCCCGGGCCTGGTGGTGCGGCGGGACGACCTGCGGCAGGCCACCCGCGAGGGCCGCGAGGGCAATCTGGTGCTGTTCGCCGTCGATGCGTCCGGCTCGATGGCGGCACGGCAGCGGATGAGCGCCGTCAAGGGAGCCGTGCTCTCGCTCCTCCTCGACGCCTACCAGCGGCGCGACAAGGTCGGCTTGGTGACCTTCCGGGGCCGGGACGCCGAGGTCGCGCTGCCGCCGACCTCGTCCGTGGACGCGGCCGCGGCCCGGCTGGAACAGCTCCCGACGGGTGGGCGTACGCCCCTGTCGGCAGGGCTGCTCAAGGCGCACGACGTGCTCCGCGTGGAGCGGCTGCGCGACCCCTCGCGCCGCCCGCTGCTCGTCGTCGTGACCGACGGCCGGGCGACCGGCGGCGGCGCCGACCCGGTGGCGCTCGCCGCCCGTGCCGCGCGGCTGCACGCCGCCGACGGCACGGCGGCCGTCGTGGTGGACTGCGAGAGCGGTCCGGTGCGGCTCGGGCTCGCCGGGGACCTCGCCCGTGAACTGGGCGGCACGGCCGTGACCTTGGACGAGCTGCGCGCCGACTCGATCGCCGGGCTGGTCCGAGACGTACAGGCAGCAGGACAGACAACCAGGAGGGCCGCGTAATGCCGCAGGGACAGCCGACCGTCGTACCCGACGACGGACTCACCACCCGTCAACGCCGCAACCGCGCGCTGGTGATGGTGCACACGGGCGTCGGCAAGGGGAAGTCGACCGCCGCCTTCGGCATGGCGCTGCGCGCCTGGAACCAGGGCTGGCCGATCGGGGTGTTCCAGTTCGTCAAGTCCGCCAAGTGGAAGGTCGGCGAGGAGAACGCCCTCAAGGCGCTCGGTGAGACCGGCAAGGGCGGGACCGTCACCTGGAACAAGATGGGCGAGGGCTGGTCCTGGATCCAGCGCGAGGTCGCCGAGGGCGAGCAGTCGCACGAGGACAAGGCGCGCGAGGGCTGGGAGCAGGTCAAGCGGGACCTCGCCGAGGAGAGGTACAAGTTCTACGTCCTCGACGAGTTCGCCTACCTGCTGCACTGGGGCTGGATCGACGTGAAGGAGGTCGTGGAGGTGCTGCGCGACCGCCCCGGGCAGCAGCATGTCGTCATCACCGGCCGCAACGCGCCGCAGGAGCTGGTCGACTTCGCGGATCTCGTCACCGACATGTCGAAGGTGAAACATCCGATGGACGCCGGCCAGAAGGGCCAGCGGGGCATCGAGTGGTAGCACGTCTCGTCATCGCCGCGCCGTCCTCCGGCGCGGGCAAGACCACGGTCGCGACCGGCCTGATGGCCGCGTTCGCCGGCCGTGGTCTGGCGGTCTCCCCGCACAAGGTGGGACCGGACTACATCGACCCCGGCTACCACGCGCTGGCCACCGGCCGCCCGGGCCGGAACCTCGACGCGTACATGTGCGGTACGGGTCTGGTCGCGCCGCTCTTCGCGCACGGGTCGCGCGGCTGCGACCTGGCGGTCGTCGAGGGCGTCATGGGCCTGTACGACGGCGCCGCGGACCAGGGCGAACTGGCCTCCACCGCGCAGGTCGCGAAGTTGCTGAAGGCGCCGGTGGTGCTCGTCGTCGACGCCTCGTCGCAGTCGCGGTCGGTGGCGGCGCTGGTGCACGGGTTCGCGTCCTGGGACCCGGAGGTGCGGATCGGCGGGGTGATCCTGAACAAGGTCGCGACCGACCGGCACGAGCACCTGCTGCGGGAGGCTCTGGGCGAGTCGGGGGTGCCGGTGCTCGGCGTGCTGCGGAGGGCGCCCGCCGTGGCGACGCCGTCGCGGCACCTGGGCCTCGTGCCGGTGGCCGAGCGACAGGCCGCGGCGGTGGAGGCGGTGGCCGCGCAGGCGGCGCAGGTCCGTGCCGGGTGCGACCTGGACGCGCTTCTGGCCTTGGCGCGGTCGGCGCCCGAACTGCACGCCGAGGCGTGGACACCTGACGTCGTCGAGCGGCTGACCGCCGGTGGCGGGGTTGTGCCCGCCCTCCCCCGGACTTCGTCCGGGGGGACCCCCCTCGCCCCTGCGGAACGTATGCCCACAACCAGGCCGGTGGTCGCCGTCGCCGGAGGCGCCGCGTTCACGTTCTCGTACGCCGAGCATGCTGAGCTGCTCACCGCCGCCGGGGCCGAGGTCGTCACGTTCGATCCGTTGCGGGACGAGAGCCTTCCCGAGGGGACGAGCGGGCTCGTCATCGGAGGCGGTTTTCCCGAGATGTACGGCTCCGAGCTGTCCGCCAACGAGCCGCTGCGCAAGGCCGTCGCCGAGCTGGCCCGGTCGGGGGCGCCCGTGGCCGCCGAGTGCGCCGGGCTGCTGTACCTCGCGCGCTCGCTCGACGGGACGCCGATGTGCGGGGTGCTCGACGCGGACGCGCGGATGTCGTCACGCCTGACGCTCGGCTACCGGGACGCCGTGGCCGTCAGCGACAGTTCGCTGGCCGCGGCCGGTACGCGGATGCGCGGGCACGAGTTCCACCGGACCGTGATCGAGCCGGGTGCGGGCGCGGCGGCGGCCTGGGGGCTGCGGCAGCCGGAGCGGCGTCTGGAGGGGTTCGTGCAGCGGGGGGTGCACGCGAGTTATGTGCACACCCACTGGGCCGGTGCGCCCGAGGCGGCCGTGCGGTTCGTCGACCACTGTGCGAACGGGCCCGCGGCGTGAGTTCGGCCGGTGACGCCCACCACGAGCCGGATGAGGGCCACGCGCTCCACCGTGCGGGGATCGGTGCGGGCGCCGTCGTGGTGGGCGTCGGGGCCCGTTCGGGCGTGTCGGTGGACGAGGTGGCCGGCCTGGTGGGGCGGGCCCTGGCGGAGGCGGGTCTGACGGTCGCGGACGTGGTGGCGCTGGCCACGCTGGACGCGCGGGCCGAGGAGCCGGGGATCGTGGGGACGGCGGAGCGCTGGGGGGTGCCGGTACGGGCGTTCGGGTCCGAGGTGCTGGCCTCCGTGTCCGTGCCGCATCCGTCGCCGGTGCCTCTGGCGGCGACGGGGACGGCTTCCGTGGCGGAGGCGGCGGCGCTCGCGGGCGCGTCGGCTCTGGCCGGGACGGGCGTGGGGACGGGCACGGGCGTGGGGGCCCAACTTCTCGTACCGAAACGGAAAACACGCGGCGTTACATGCGCTATCGCCCGTTCTCTCCCGTTTGTGACGAACGAAGAGTCCATCGCCGCACGGTTGTTGCCCCAGGGACACGGGTACACCGCTGGGAAGGCGGCGTTCGACCCGGTCCCCGAGCTCCGTACACCCCCCACTCATCACCCGACGGCGGCCATGTATACGCATACGCACTCCGATGCCCATGATCTGCGTCATCACGGTGACGCCGAGATACGGGACGAGAAATTGATCGACCTCGCGGTCAACGTCCGTACGAACACGCCGCCGGAGTGGTTGCGGGAGCGGATCGCGGCCTCGTTGACGAGTCTCGCGCTCTACCCCGACGGGCGGGCCGCGCGGGCTGCGATCGCCGAGCGGCACGATCTGTCGCCGCGGCGGGTGCTGCTCACGGCCGGTGCGGCGGAGGCGTTCGTGCTGCTGGCGCGGGCGCTGCCGGTGCGGCGGCCGGTCGTGGTGCATCCGCAGTTCACCGAGCCTGAGGCGGCGCTGCGTGACGCCGGGCACGAGGTGGGCCGGGTGCTGCTGCGCGAGAAGGACGGCTTCCGGCTCGATCCGGCGATGGTGCCGGAGGAGGCGGACCTGGTGGTGATCGGGAACCCGACGAATCCGACGTCCGTGCTGCACCCGGCGGAGACGATCGCCTCGCTGGCGCGGCCGGGGCGGACGCTGGTGGTGGACGAGGCGTTCCTGGACGCGGTGCCGGGCGAGCGGGAGGCGCTGGCCGGGCGGACGGACACGCCGGGTCTGGTGGTGCTGCGGAGCCTGACGAAGACCTGGGGGCTGGCGGGGCTGCGGATCGGCTATGTCCTCGCCGAGCCGGAGACGATCGCCGCTCTCGAACGGGCGCAGCCGCTGTGGCCGGTGTCGACACCGGCGCTGGTGGCGGCGGAGGCGTGCATGTCGCGGCCCGCGCTGGCGGAGGCGGAGCACGCGGCGCACCGGATCGGCGTGGAGCGGGCGCATCTGCTCGCCGGACTCGCGGAGTTCGACGAGGTCCGGACGGTGTCGGCGGCGGAGGGGCCGTTCGTGCTGATCCGGATCGAGCGGGCGGACGCGGTACGGGAGCGGCTGCGGGCGCTGGGGTTCGCGGTGCGACGCGGCGACACGTTCCCGGGCCTGGACCGGAACTGGCTGAGGCTGGCGGTCCGCGACCGGACGACGACGAACTGCTTTCTGCAGGCCCTGGACCAGGCGCTGCTGATCGAGGGTTAGGAGCGCCCGTAGGGGAGTTCTTGGCGTCGAGCTCTTGGGCGGCGGGAGGGCGGTGCCGTCGGCGCCGCCCTCCCCTTCCCTCTTCCCCTGAGGCCCCCCTCGGGTCGGTCAGCCGCGGGCGCGGATCCGCGCCAGTACGAGGGCGCCGCCGCCGACGCCGAGCAGGAGGGCGGCGCCGCCCGCGAGGTACGGGGTCGTCGAGCTGCCGCCGGTCTCGGCGAGGTTCTGATCGGTCGGGGTCGAGCCGCCGTTCTGGGTTTCGACGCCGCCGCCGTCGGTGGGCCGGCCGGAGGGCTCCTTCGTGGGCTTCTCGGTGGGCCGGTCCGTGGGCTTCTCGGTGGGCCGGGTGCCCTTCGGGGTCTCGCAGGTGGCTTCGGCGAGGGTGACCGTGCCGGTCACCTTCGCCACGTTCAGGTCGAGCGGGTTGACGGCGACCTTCAGTTCGAGGGCGGTGGCCGCCGCGGTGCGTGAGGTCGTGGCCGTCCGCGACAGGTCCAGGGTGACCTTGCCGACCCCGGGCACGGTGACCTCGGTCCGTCCGGCGGAGGAGAGCGTGATCCTCTTGCCGAGGACCCTCACATGCCCGAGCACGTTGGACTCGGCCACGGGCCGCTTGCCCGCCTCGCAGACCGCCTTGGACGTGACCTTCTCCACCTCGATCAGGGCGAGCGCCGGAAGGCCGGGCACGTGGACCCGCGCCTTGACGAGGTGGGTGCGGCCCTCGGCCCTCGTGCCGTCCACGGTCGCGCGGGCGGTCGCCACGTCGGCGCGCAGGACGTTGACCGGCCTTCCCTGCTCCACGCCGTCGAGCGTCACGGTGAGCGCCGTCCTGTCCGCGTCGGCCGGTGCCTGGACGTCGTTGAGGGAGGCCCTCAGGGGCACGTGCACGGAGTTGAGCAGGGAGACGTCGAGGCCGGTCCGCAGGACGGCGGCGGTGGCGCGTCCTTCGCCGCCCGTGGCGTGCGCCGCGGGAGCCGCGAGGACCACGGGTCCGACGGCCAGCGCGACGACGGTCGCGGCGGCGGCGGTACGGCGTACGGGCATGCGGAAGGTGTTGCTGTTCAAGGTGTGGAACCCCCACAGGAGACATGGCGTCGCCGTCCGCTCACCACGGGGACATGTGGCCGGTGCGGAGTCGGTGACTTGAGACACCGGAATCTTTACGTACGGAGAGTGAACCGACAGACACCTGAGGTGAGTTCACTCGAAAGGGGGGTTTCTGTGTGCGTATTCGATTCTTTCGGCACAGGCGTTCCCCTGAGCCCCGCGCGTCGCACCCCTGTGGGTGTACGCGCCGCACCAGAGGAGCAATTCAACGAGGTGCGTCGCCGTGAGGTAACGGATTGTCAACCGGCCGCCCGCCCGGGAGGGGGTCCGCGGGCGGCGCGGGCCCCTCGCGCTGCTGTAGTAGGTTAGGGCAACCTAACCTAAGAAGTAGTGGACGAGATCGGGGTCGGAGTGGGCATCGAGGTCTTTCGGGACATGTGGGGCGTCCCGCATCTGCGCGCCGCCGACCCCGGCGAACTCGCTCGCGCGCAGGGGCGCGTGACCGCGCGGGACCGGGCCTGGCAGCTGGAGGTCGAGCGGCACCGGGCGCAGGGGGCCACGGCGGCGTTCCTCGGGGCGGCCGAGGTGGGATGGGACACCTTCGCCCGCCAGGCGCGCCTGGCCGACACCGCGCGCCGCTGTTTCGACCGGCTCGACCGCGAGGACGAGGGGACGGCGCGGTGGGTGCGGGCGTACGTGGACGGGGTCAACGAGGGTCTGCCGGAAGGGGCCCGGCGAGCACCCGAGTTCGCGGCGACGGGGCTCGTCCCGGGCCGCTGGGAGCCGTGGACGCCGCTGGCCGTCTGGCTGTCCACCCACATTCTCTTCGCGGGCTTCCCGACGAAGCTGTGGCGCGAGGAGGTCGCGCGGCGGCTCGGTGAGGAGTGGGTCGAGCTGTTCGCCACGGACGGGCCGGGGACGGCGGGCTCCAACGGCTGGGTGGTCTCCGGCGCCCGCACGGCCGGCGGGTCCGCCATCGTGGCGGGCGACCCGCACCGCTTCATCGAGGCGCCCGGGGTCTACCAGCAGATCAGGCTCGCCTGCCCCGAGTACGACGTGGTCGGCCTCGCCGTCCCGGGCGTGCCGGGCCTCGCCCACTTCGGCCACACGGGCGGGGTGGCCTGGGCGATCACCAACGCGATGGCGGACTACCAGGACCTGTACCGGGAGCGCCTGCGCCGGACCGCCGACGGCGGCGTGGAGGCGCTCGGCCCGGACGGCTGGCACCCGGCGTCGGTCCACACCGAGACGGTGGAGGTGGCGGACGCGGAGCCGGTCGAGATCGAGGTGATCGAGACGGCCCGGGGGCCGGTGATCATCACGGAGGTGACCGGGGGGTTCGCCGGGCGGGGAGTGCCTGGCATCGGACCGTGCGCGGCCGGGCAGGCCGCCGGGGGCGGGGACGGCGTCGTCACGGAGGCCGGGGCGGGGACCGAGCCGGGCGCCCGCCCGGGCGCGGCTGACCACGGGCACGCCGCCGAGGGCGGGAACGGCCTCGTTGCGGAGGCCGGGGCAGGCACGGACCCGGGCGTGGCCGGCATCGGGGCCGGTTCCGGCGCCGGGCGCTCTTGGGAGGGGATCAGTCTGCGGTACCCGCCTCGGGTGACCGGTGAGCTCGGCTTCCGGGTGCTGCCGGAGCTGCTCGCCGCGCGGACCGTCGCGGACGTGGACCGCGCCGTCGACGGATGGGTCGAGCCCGTCAACGTCCTTCAGGCCGCCGACACCGCCGGTGGGCTTCTGCACCGGGTCGCGGGGCATGTGCCCGTCCGGGACCGCGCCAACTCCCTGCGGGTGGTGCCCGCCTGGGAATCCGGCCACGCGTGGCGCGACGGATCCGCCCCGATGCCGCGAGCCGACGTCGACGGCCACGCCGTCATGGCCAACGCCCGGGGCCTCGCGGCCCCGCTCGGCGTGGAGTTCGCGCCGCCGCACCGGGCGGCCCGTATCGACGCGCTGCTCGCGCAGTCCACGGAGTGGACCCCGGAGGCGATGGCCTCGGTCCACACCGACACCGACAACCCCTCGGCGGCACGCCTGCTCGCGGCGATCCGCGCCACGGGCGCGACCGGCGATGAGCCGGGTCCGGTGCCCGGCGGCGCCGCGAAGGCCGGCATCCCCGGGGCCCCGCATGAGGCCGAGCCGGTGGCACCGGCACGCTCCGGCACCGAGCCCGTGGCGCGAGTGGCGGCCGGTCCGGCCGCCCACGGTGCCGACTCCGGGGCCCCTGCGGTGGCAGACCCCACCGCCCCCGGCACCGATACCGGAGCCCCGGCAGGCGCCGGCCCAGCCGCCCCCCGCATCGAATCCAGCGCCCCAGCAGCCGCCGCCGGCCCGGCCGCCGCCCCCGGCACCGATTCCGAGGCCAGCACGCGGGCCGACGCGGCCGCGCCCCGCGACGAGTCCGGGACCCCAACAGGCGCCGGACCGGCCGCGGCCCGCGCCGGGTGCGCAGCCCCAACGGCAGCCTCCACGGCGGTGGCGGGGCGCGAAGCGCCGGGGCTGTCCCCCCGGGCCGCGCTCGTGCGGGCACGGTTGCTGGCGTGGGATCGGCGGATGCGGGGCGAGAGCCGGGACGCCGGGCTGTACGCCGCCGTTCGCGGGGCCGTCGTGCGGCGGGTCGCCGCGCATCCCGCCTTCGAGGCCCTG
The DNA here is from genome assembly GCF_044764755.1 of Streptomyces sp. NPDC093600. Taxonomy (NCBI): domain Bacteria; kingdom Bacillati; phylum Actinomycetota; class Actinomycetes; order Kitasatosporales; family Streptomycetaceae; genus Streptomyces; species Streptomyces sp. NPDC093600. The sequence continues at coordinate 879,559 of NZ_JBIWIU010000002.1, read as the reverse complement.
CGGGAGCCGGCTCCGTACCCCGCCCTGTTCCAGCCGTGGCTCGCGCTCGGCCCCCGGGTGGCGTTCGCGCTGGAGACGCTGCTCGTCTCCGGCCCCGTGCCGGCCGAGGACATCGCGGAGATCGTCCGGGAAGCGCTCGAAGAGGTCGCCGCCGGTGAGGAGCCACCCGCCTGGGGCGTGACGCACCGCCTCGCGCCCTGGCAGGCGCTGCCCGATCCGGACGACGCCCAATGGCCCGGCCTCGACGGGGACCACGACTGCGTGCTGTCCACGTCCAGCGTGCCCGGGTTCACCGACCGCAGCGCCCGCGCCTCGGCCGCGCGCTACGTCTGGGACCTCGCCGACCGCGACAACAGCCTCTGGGTCGTGCCCTTCGGCGCCTCCGGCGTCGACGGCGACCCCCACCACCGCGACCAACTCCCGCTGTGGCTGCGGGGCGAGCTCGCCCCCGTCACCACCGACTGGCACCACCTCACCAAGGAGCTCCCCCATGACGACCACTGAGCCCGTCCACGTCCAGACCGTCGAGGGCTTCGGCACCGTCACGATCGACCGCGTCGACCCCGACCGCGACGCAGCCCTCCTCCACGGCTGGGTCAACGAGGACCGGGCCCGGTTCTGGGGCATGGGCGGAACCACCGTCGAGCAGGTGCGGGACGTCTACGCGCACCTGGACTCCCTCACCACGCACCACGGCTACCTCGCCCGGCGGAACGGCGAGCCGGTCGCGCTCTTCCAGACGTACGACCCCGAGGCCGACCGGGTCGGCGAGTGCTACGACGTGCTGCCCGGCGACATCGGCGTCCATCTGCTGGTCGCGCCGACCGCCGCCCCGGAGCCGGGATTCTCCGGCGGCCTGCTCACCGCCCTGATCGACTTCGCCCTGACCGGCCGCGCCCGGGTGGTCGCCGAGCCCGACGCCGCCAACGAGAAGGCGATCGCCCGGCTGGTGCGGGCCGGGTTCGAACTCGGCCCGGAGGTGGTGCTGCCGGAGGTGGACCTGCCCGAGGTCTTCATCCCGGAGAAGAAGGCCCGGCTGGCGTTCCTCTCCCGCTAGCACCGATCACCGGAGGGCGTTTCCCGTCACCCGGCCGCCCGGCCCCCTCGGCCCCACCCGTGGTCGTCCGCCCCGCCCGGCGGGCGGCCCGTCTCAGTCGATCACCCGCCCGTTGACGATCACCCGCCGCGGCGCCGCCAGGACGCGGACGTCCGCGCGCGGGTCGTCGTCGTAGACGACCAGGTCCGCCGGGGCGCCCTCGTCCAGTGAGGGGCGCCCCAGCCAGGACCGTGCTCCCCAGGCGGTCGCCGAGAGGGCCTCGATCGGCGGGATACCGGCCTTGACCAGCTCCTCGACCTCCGCCGCGACCAGGCCGTGGGCCAGGGAGCCGCCCGCGTCCGTGCCGACGAAGACCGGGACGCCCGCGTCGTACGCCGAGCGGACGGTGTCGTACCGGCGCTCGTACAGCCGTCGCATATGCGCCGACCAGCGCGGGAACTTCTCCTCGCCGCCGTCCGCGAGCCGCGGGAACGTGGCGATGTTGACGAGCGTCGGAACGATCGCGACGCCCCGCTCCGCGAAGAGCGGGATCGTCTCCTCGGTCAGGCCGGTGGCGTGCTCGATGCAGTCGATGCCCGCCTCCACCAGGTCCCGCAGCGAGTCCTCGGCGAAGCAGTGCGCCGTGACCCGTGCCCCGAGGCGGTGCGCCTCCGCGATCGCCGCCTCGACCTCGGCGCGCGGCCAGCAGGCGGTCAGGTCGCCTTCCTCGCGGTCGATCCAGTCCCCGACCAGCTTGACCCAGCCGTCACCGCGCCGGGCCTCCCGGCCGACGTACGCCACCAGGTCGGACGGCTCGATCTCATGGGCGTAGTTGCGGATGTAGCGGCGGGTGCGGGCGATGTGGCGGCCCGCGCGGATGATCTTCGGGAGGTCGTCGCGGGCGTCGATCCAGCGTGTGTCGGAGGGCGAACCGGCGTCGCGGATCAGGAGCGTGCCCGCGTCGCGGTCGGTCAGCGCCTGCTTCTCGCTCGTGGCGTCGTCGACGGGGCCGTGCCGGTCGAGCCCCACGTGGCAGTGCGCGTCGACGAGGCCGGGCAGGGCCCAGCCGGTCACGGTCAGGACGTCGTCCGGTCGCGCCGGCGGGCGCTCGAAGGTGATCCGGCCGTCGACGGCCCACAGTTCGTCCCGTACGTCCTCCGGGCCGACGAGCACCCGCCCCTTCACATGCAGCACCACGTGATCGCTCATGCCTGCACTGTACGAGGGGCGGGCGGGCCGCCGGGAGCCGCGCCCGTCACTCCCCCACGGCGGCTCCGTACTAGGTCGTGGCCGCGCCCCCGGGCGCCGGGGCCCCTCTCGGTACCCTGATCCGATGCCGCTCAGCGGCCTCACCGTGAGCGCCGGCGTCCGCTCCGCCCGCCGGGCCGCGTCCGCTCCACCCGCACCGAACCGAGTCGAAGAAGGCACCGCCGTGACCGTGACCCATCCGCTTCTGGACCTGGCCCCGCTGACCGCCGCGCACTTCGCGTCCATCGAGCGGCGGGTCGCCGCGCTGCTCTCCACCGAGCAGGACGTGGTGATCACCCAGGGCGAGGCGCTGCTGCCCCTGGAGGGCTGCATCCGCAGCGGGGCGCGACCGGGCTCGACCGCGCTGAACATCGTCACCGGCCCCTACGGGCAGACCTTCGGCGACTGGCTGCGCGACTGCGGGGCGACCGTCGTGGACCTGGCGGTCCCCTTCCACACGGCCGTGACGGCCGCGCAGGTGGAGCGGGCGCTCGCCGAGCACCCCGCGATCGACTTCGTGTCGCTGGTCCACGCCGAGGCGGCGACCGGCAACACCAACCCGGTCGCGGAGATCGGCGAGGTCGTGCGGGCGCACGGCGCCCTGTTCTACCTCGACGCGGTGGCGTCGGTCGGCGCCGAGCCGGTGCTGCCCGACGCCTGGGGCGTCGACCTGTGCATCATCGGCGCGCAGAAGGCGATGGGCGGCCCGGCGGGTGTCTCGGCGGTCTCGGTCAGCGAGCGCGCCTGGGAGCGGTTCGCCGCGAATCCGCGGGCGCCGCGCCGCTCGTACCTCTCTCTCCTCGACTGGAAGGAGCGGTGGATCGACGCCGGCCGCAAGGCGCTGCCGCACGCTCCGGCGCAGCTGGAGATGCTGGCCCTGGAGGCGTGCCTGGAGCGGATCGAGGCCGAGGGCCTGGACGGGCTGATGGCCCGGCACGCCGTGGCGGCGGCCGCGACCCGGGCGGGCGCGCTGGCCCTGGGCGGGGGGCTCGAACCGTATGTGTACGAGGCGCGGGACGCCGCTCCGGTCGCGACGACGCTGCGTTCCCCGGCGGGGGTGGACGCCTCCGAGCTGGTGGCGAAGGCGCTGGCCGCGGACCCGTCGCTGCCGCTGATCGCGGGCGGCGGGGCGCTGTCGAAGGAGATGGTCCGGGTCAACCACTACGGGTCGTACGCGACTCCGGACGTGGTGCGGTCCTCCCTCGCGGCCCTGGGCGCGGCGCTCACCGAGACGGGCCGGCCCGTCGACGTGGAGGGCGCGGGTCGCGCGGTGACCGAGATCCTGGGGTAACCACGCCGAGCCCGCCCGAGCCGAGCCCGCCCGAGCCGAGCCCGCCCGAGCCGAGCCCGCCCGAGCGGAGCCCGGCCCCGCCGAGCCCCAGCCCCCTCCCGGCCACTCCGCGAAATGCCGCGACCGCAGCACCGGTCGCGGCATTTCTCTTTCCCGGTCTCCGGAACCGCGAAATACAAAAGACATTTCCCAAGCGAATTCCCTTGTCTTCTCCTGGCCTCTTCTGCCCCGTTTTCCGGATCGCAAACACCAAGGTTTCGTCAGCGTTCCACGGAGTTCTCGACCGTGTGATCGACTCCACATCGCGCCCGTTTTGCCTGGGTATTTACGGGCAAATCCACCGCTCCTCGCGCTCGCGCGGATAACATATTCCGACGCCGCTGCACACCCCTCCGGGACATGCAATTCAGAATTTAGCTCGGTAAATTCCCTCCGCATGACCGCCGCACAAGCAGCCATGACCGTAGAAAGCCCACGAGTGGAGGACGGAGCCGCGATCTGGCGTATCGCCCGCGATTCCGAGGTACTGGACCTGAACTCCTCGTACAGCTATCTGCTGTGGTGCCGCGACTTCGCCGCCACGTCACTGGTCGCGCGCGACGCCGACGGGGAGCCGATCGCCTTCGTCACCGGATATCTGCGGCCCGACCGCCCCGGCACCCTCGTCGTCTGGCAGATCGCCGTCGACGACGCGCACCAGGGGCGGGGCCTGGCCGGGGTGCTCCTGGACGCGCTGACCGTGCGGACGACCCCCGACGCCGTCGAGACGACCGTCACGCCGGACAACACCGCATCGGACCGGCTGTTCACCTCCTACGCCCGGCGCCACGGGCTCCACCTGGAGCGCGAGGTCCTCTTCGACGGGAACCTCTTCCCCGACGGCACCGGCCACCAGCCCGAAGTCCTGTACCGCATCGGACCCTTCCAGCCCACAGGAGAATCGCTGTGACCATCGCCCCGCCCGCCCTGAGCGTCTTCGAGACCCTGGAGTCGGAGGTGCGCAGCTACTGCCGCGGCTGGCCCACCGTTTTCGACCGCGCCCAGGGCGCCCGCCTCGTCGACGAGAACGGCCGCGACTACCTCGACTTCTTCGCCGGCGCCGGTTCCCTCAACTACGGCCACAACAATCCCGTACTGAAACGCGCCCTGATCGACTATCTGGAGCGCGACGGCATCACCCACGGCCTCGACATGGCGACCACCGCCAAGCGCGCCTTCCTGGAGACCTTCCAGGAGGTCGTCCTGGAGCCGCGCTCGCTGCCGTACAAGGTGATGTTCCCGGGGCCGACCGGCACCAACGCGGTGGAGGCCGCGCTGAAACTGGCCCGGAAGGTGAAGGGCCGTGAATCCGTGGTCTCCTTCACCAACGCCTTCCACGGGATGTCGCTCGGTTCGCTCGCCGTCACCGGCAACGCCTTCAAGCGGGCCGGCGCCGGTATCCCGCTGGTGCACGGCACCCCGATGCCGTTCGACCACTACCTCGACGGGCGGGTCCCGGACTTCCTCTGGTTCGAGCGGCTCCTGGAGGACCAGGGCTCCGGGCTCAACAAGCCCGCCGCCGTGATCGTGGAGACGGTCCAGGGCGAGGGCGGCATCAACGTCGCCAGGAGCGAGTGGCTGCGCGCCCTCGCCGACCTGTGCAAGCGCCAGGACATGCTGCTGATCGTCGACGACATCCAGATGGGCTGCGGGCGCACCGGCGCGTTCTTCTCCTTCGAGGAGGCCGGCATCACCCCCGACATCGTCACGCTGTCGAAGTCGATCAGCGGGTACGGCCTGCCCATGTCGCTCTGCCTGTTCCGGCCGGAGCTGGACCTGTGGGAGCCCGGCGAGCACAACGGCACGTTCCGCGGCAACAACCCGGCCTTCGTCACCGCCACCGCCGCGCTCGACGCCTACTGGGCCGACGGCCAGATGGAGAAGCAGACGCTGGCGCGCGGCGAGCAGGTCGAGCAGGCGCTTCTCGCGATCTGCGAGGAGAACTCCGCCGACGGCGCCCACTACCGGGGCCGCGGCCTGGTGTGGGGCCTGGAGTTCGCGGACCGGACGAGGGCGGCGAAGGTCTGCGCCCGCGCCTTCGAGCTGGGCCTCCTCCTGGAGACCTCGGGCCCCGAGAGCCAGGTCGTGAAGATGCTGCCGTCGCTCACCATCACGCCCGAGGAGCTGGACGAGGGGCTGCGCACGCTGTCCCGCGCGGTCCACGAGACCGTCTGAACCACCCGTACACCCAAGGGAGTCGCATCACCGTGATCGTCCGATCGTTCAAGGACATCGAGAACACCGACCGCCACGTCAGGGCCAAGTCCGGCACCTGGGAGAGCAAGCGGATCCTCCTCGCCAAGGAGAAGGCCGGCTTCTCCCTCCACGAGACCGTGCTGTACGCGGGCACGGAGACGTCCATGTGGTACGCCAACCACATCGAGGCCGTCCTCTGTGTCGAGGGCGAGGCCGAGCTGACGAACGACGAGACCGGCGAGACGCACTGGATCGAGCCCGGCACGATGTACCTGCTCGACGGCCATGAGCGGCACACCATGCGCCCGAAGACCGACTTCCGGTGCGTCTGCGTCTTCAACCCGCCCGTCACCGGACGGGAGGACCACGACGAGAACGGGGTGTACCCCCTGCTCACGGAGGAGGCCTGATCATGACCGACGTACTCACCAACAGCACGCACCTGACCGACCTCTACCCGACGCGCGGCACCTCCGAGGTGCTCACGCCCCGCCGGGACCCTGTGGTCTGGGGGCCCGCCGACCCGCACCTGGAGTCGTACGAACGGGACGGCTTCCTCGCCGAGCCGGACCTGCTGACCGACGCCGAAGTGGCCGTCTACAAGCAGGAGCTCGACCGGCTGATCGCCGATCCCGCCGTACGGGCCGACGAGCGCGCGATCATCGAGCCGAAGTCCGGCTCCGTGCGCTCGGTCTTCGAGGTGCACCGGATCAGCGAGGCCTTCGCCCGGCTCGTACGCGACGAGCGGGTGGTGGGCCGGGCCCGCGAGATCCTCGGCTCGGACGTGTACGTCCACCAGTCGCGGATCAACGTGAAGCCGGGCTTCGGCGCCTCCGGGTTCTACTGGCACTCGGACTTCGAGACCTGGCACGCGGAGGACGGGCTGCCGAGGATGCGGACGGTGTCCGTGTCGATCGCGCTGACCGAGAACCACGACACCAACGGCGGTCTGATGATCATGCCGGGGTCGCACCGGACGTTCCTCGGCTGCGCGGGCGCCACCCCGAAGGACAACTACAAGCGCTCGCTCCAGATGCAGGACGCGGGCACCCCGTCGGACGAGGCGCTGACCAGCCTCGCGGACGCGCACGGCATCCGGCTGTTCACCGGCCGGGCGGGGTCGGCGACCTGGTTCGACTGCAACGCCATGCACGGCTCGGGCGACAACATCACGCCGTATCCGCGCAGCAACGTCTTCATCGTCTTCAACAGCGTGGAGAACGCGGCGGTGGAGCCGTTCGCGGCGCCCGTGCGGCGGCCGGAGTTCATCGGGGCGAGGGACTTCACCCCGGTACGGTGACGAGCACGGGCCCCTGGCCCGCCCGTCGCCGGACCCCCGGACACGCCCCCGAACATCAGGCCGCGGCCTGGCGTCCGGGGGCGTCCGCGCGCCACGCCCTGCCGGTGTCAGCCGCCCAGGACCTCCAGGGCGCGGTCCACGTCCGCCGTGCCGTTGTACAGGTGGAAGGAGGCGCGCAGGTTGCCCGCGCGGGCGGACATCAGGACGCCGGCCTCCCGCAGCGCGTCCTGGCGGTCCCCGAGGCCGGGGACCGCGACGACCGCGGAGACGTCCGCGACGGGCGTGTGCCCCAGGGCGGTGAGCCCGTCCCGGAAGCGGGCCGCGAGCGCCTTGACGTGGACCTCGATCCGCTCGATGCCGATCTCTTCGAGCAGCGCCAGCGAACGCGCGGCGCCGTGGTACGAGAGGAAGGCCGCGGGCTCGTCGAACCGCCGTGCGGAGCGGGCCAGTTCACGGACCGGGCCGTAGCTGTTGACCCACATCTCCTCGCCCGTGACCCAGCCCGCGTGGATCGGCAGCAGGGAGTCCTGCGCCTCCTCCGTGACCGTGAGGAACGACGCCCCGCGCGGGCAGAGCAGGAACTTGTAGCCGCCGGACACGGTGTAGTCCCACTCCCCCGCCCGCAGCGGCAGCCACCCCGCCGACTGGGTGGCGTCGAGCAGCGTCCGGGCCCCGTGCGCGGCCGCCGCAGCCCGTATCGCCGCCAGATCGGCCGTCCGGCCGTCCGCCGACTGCACGCAGGAGAAGGCGACGAGCGCGGTCTCCGGCCGGACGGACTCCGCGAGCCGCTCCAGCGGCACGAAACGCGTCTTGAGGTCGCCGCGCACGGTGAACGGGGTGATGACGGAGCTGAAGTCGCCCTCGGGGAAGAGGATCTCGGCCCCGGTCGGCATCGACTGGGCGATCATCCCGACATGGACCGAGACGGAGCTGCCGACGGCGACCCGGTCCGGGCGGACACCGGCGATCCGGGCGAAGCGGGCGCGGGCCTCGTCGACGATGTCGAAGCTGCCCGCGCCGTCGGGGCGGCCGGCCGCGGTCTCCTCGGCGAGGAGCGTGATCGCCTCGATGGTTCTGCGCGGCAGCAACCCGCAGGCGGAGGTGTTCAGATAGGTCTGCTTCGGCGCGAACTCGGCGGTGCCGAGGGGGTGCGAGAGTTCCATGGGCCCCAGCCTGGGTTCCCCTCGACCTCACGTCAACGACGCGTGATCAAGGGGAGTGCCCCGGCGGCGCTCAGCGGCGCGGGACGCCCAGCGGGTTGTCGTCGCGCAGTTCCGGCGGGAGCAGGTGCTGCGGGGTCGACTGGTACGTGACCGGGCGCAGCCAGCGCTCGATCGCGGTCGCGCCGACCGAGGTGGAGGTGGAGGTGGTGGCGGGGTACGGCCCGCCGTGGTGCTGGGCGCCCGCGACCGCCACGCCGGTCGGCCAGCCGTTGACCAGGACGCGTCCGGCCAGCGGGGTGAGTTCGGCGAGGAGGCCGGGGGCGTCCGGGTCGTCGCCGTCCGCGATCTGCAGGGTGGCCGTGAGGTTGCCGGGCAGCAGGGAGAGGACCTCGCTGATCTCCTCCCGGGAGGCGTACCGGGCGATCACGGTGACGGGGCCGAAGCACTCCTCCAGGAGCAGTTCGTGACCGCCCTTGAGCAGGGCCTCCGCGTCGACGGTCAGGACGCCCGCGCTGACCGTGTGCTCGCCGCCCGCGCCCGGGGTGACCGGTGCGGCCACGCCGGGCAGTCCGGCCCGCTCCCGGACGCCGGTGACGAAGGCGTCGCGCATCCGGTGGTCGAGCATGACGCCCGGCTCCGTCTCGCTGACGGCCGCCGTCAGCGACCCGACGACGCCGTCGCCCGCTTCGCCCCGCGGCGCGAGGACGAAGCCGGGCTTGGTGCAGAACTGGCCCTTGCCGAGGGTCATGGAGCCCGCGAGTCCGGCCCCGATCTCCTCGGCCCGCTCGCGCGCCGCCGCCTCCGTGATCACGACGGGGTTGAGCGAGCCGAGCTCGCCGTGGAAGGGGATGGGGGCGGGCCGGGCGGCCGCCGCGTCGAAGAGCGCGCGTCCGCCGCGTACCGAACCGGTGAAGCCGGCCGCCGCGACGAGCGGGTGGCGGACGAGCTCCACGCCCGCGTCGAAGCCGTGGACGAGGACGACGACGTCCTCGGGAAGTCCGGTCCTGGCGGCGGCCCTGCGCAGCAGGGAGGCGCAGAGCTCGGAGGTGGCCGGGTGATCGGGGTGGGCCTTGATCACGACGGGGCAGCCGGCCGCCAGGGCGCTCGCCGTGTCACCGCCCGGGACGGAGAAGGCGAGCGGGAAGTTGCTGGCCGCGTAGACGGCGACGACGCCGAGCGGGATCTTCCAGCGGCGCAGGTCCGGGGTGGGCGGCGTCGTGGTCGGGTCGGGCAGGTCGATGCGTACGTCGAGGAAGGAGCCCTCGTCGACGACGTCCGCGAAGGAGCGCAACTGCGCGGTCGTGCGGGCGAGTTCGCCCGTGAGCCGGACCGGGCCGAGGGCCGTCTCGGCGTCGGCCGCCTCGATGACGTGCGCGGCGGCCTCGTCGAGGAGGTCGGCGGCGGTACGGAGCAGGGCGGCCCGCGCCGTACGGTCGGCGAGCGCGTCCCGGGCGGCGTACGCGGCACGTACGGCCTGGTCGACCTCGTTCGCTGTGGCTTCCACCGCAACCTGCTCGCGCGGCTTCCCCGTCCGGGGGTCCACACTCCACACTGATTCAGCCGCCACCGACACGCCCCTCTTCACGAGCTGTTCGCTATTCTGAACACAGTTCCTGTAGCTGAATGGGACTCTATTGACGGGCGGGCTGTCTCCACAAGGGGCGGCGACGAGAGGGGCGACGTGATGTCGACGGCCGACACGGGTGGGTCACAGGTCAAGTCCGCTGTACGGACGGTGGAACTGCTCGAGTACTTCGCCGGGCGGCCCGGAATGCACTCGCTCGCCGCCGTCCAGGAGGCGGTCGGCTACCCCAAGTCCAGTCTCTACATGCTGCTGCGCACCCTGGTCGAGCTGGGCTGGGTGGAGACCGACGCGACCGGCACGCGGTACGGGATCGGCGTCCGGGCCCTGCTGGTCGGCACCTCGTACATCGACGGCGACGAGGTGGTGGCCGCCGCCCGTCCCACCCTGGACCGGCTCTCCGACGACACCACGGAGACGATCCACCTGGCGCGGCTCGACGGCACCAACGTGGTCTATCTGGCGACCCGTCAGTCCCAGCACTATCTGCGGCCCTTCACCCGGGTCGGCCGCCGGCTGCCCGCCCACTCGACCTCGCTGGGCAAGGCGCTGCTCGCCACGTACAGCGACGAGCAGGTGCGGAAGATGCTCCCGGAGACGCTGCCGGCGCTGACCGAGCACACTCTCACCGACCGCGAGAAGCTCATCGAGGAGCTGCACCTCATCCGCGAGCAGGGGTACGCGGTGGACCGCGAGGAGAACACCCTCGGGCTGCGCTGCTTCGGCATCGCGATCCCGTACCGGACCCCGGCGCGGGACGCGATCAGCTGCTCGGTGCCGGTGGCCCGGCTCACCCCTGGACACGAGCAGATGATCAAAGACGCGCTGTTCGACGCGCGCGACCGGCTGACGCTGGCGACCAGGCGGCTCTGAAGGGGCCGGCCCGTCGGGCGCGTCGCCGTGGGTCACCGCTCGGCCAGGGCCGCCTGCCACACCGGGCTGTCGACATAGTGGTTGTCGAAGCGCTCCGAGGACTCCTTGATCTCCTCGAAGCTCGCCTCGCCGCGCATCACCCGGCCGAGCAGCCGCAGATAGTCGAACCGGGCCATGCCCGGCGTGAAGACGAACAGCACGTCCGCCTCGGCCCCCGGCGCGGCCGCGAAGGCGTGCGGGGTGTGCGGCGGCACCAGCAGGAAGTCGCCGCTCTCCAGGACGGTCAGCTCCTCGCCGACCAGGACCTGGAGCGAGCCGCCGAGCACGAAGAACATCTCCGACGCCTTGGTGTGGAAGTGCGCCGGGGCGCCGACCGCGCCCTTCGCGAAGGACGAGCGGTAGCTGGTGAGCAGACCGCCGGTGGTGTCGGAGTCGGCGAGGAGGGTCATCACGCTGCTGGGATCGGCGGTGGTCTCGGCGTCGGCGGCACGGGTGAGGAGCGGGGCGAAGGTCTGCGTCGTGTTCATGAAGATCACCCTATGGGCCCTGGTGACCTGAGGCAGGGTGCATTCCCCAGCTGAAAACATGGGTCAATTCAGCTGGGTGGAGGCGCTTCTCCGCCGTGCGGCGGAGGCGGTTCACCGCCCGGCAGGAGGTGGGAGGGGTGGGTCGCGCGACAGCGTGGAGCCATGACACAGACCGCTCACCTCCCCGCCCCGGCGCCCGCCGCCACCCGGCCGAGCACCGCCCGCCGGATCCTGCGCACCCTCGCCCAGGTGGCCTGCCTGCCCTACATCACCCTCAAGATCGCCTGGGTGGCGGGCGGCGAGATCGGCATCCCGGCCGGCAGTGTCCTCCTCGACCACCGGGCGCTGATGATCGTCGCCAACTCCGTCTCCGTCGTGGCGGACGCCCTGGTCGTGGTCCTCGCCCTGCTGCTCACCCAGCCCTGGGGCCTGCGCGTCAGGGCGTGGCTGCTCGCGGTCCCGATGTGGGCCGCGACCGGACTGCTGGCCCCGATCGTGATCGGCTTCCCGGCGCAGTTGGCCACCTCCGTGTTCACCGGCCCGCAGCGGCACGCCGCCGGTGGCAGGCCGTTCCTCGACGAGTGGGTCTTCGGCGTCGTCTACGGCGGCTTCATCGTCCAGGGAATCGCTCTCGGCGCGCTGTTCTTCCTCTACACCCGGGACCGCTGGGGCCATCTGTGGCGCGGCGCCCTCGGCGATCTGCCCGCCCGCTGCTCCGGCACCGGAGCGCGGATCACGGCCGCGGTCGCCGCCCTGCTCGCCGTCGTGGCCGCAGTGCCGCACGTGATGTGGGCCCTCGGTTCGACGACCGGCCTCGCGGCGGCCCGCGTCGCCGAGCGCACCTCCGACTTCTTCGTCCTGGAGTGGACGCGCCTCTTCTTCGCCGCCGTCGCCGTCGTCCCCGTCCTGCTGCTGGTGTTCCAGCGGGCGCGCGCCCTCCCGGTCCGTACGGTGCTGGCGGCCGGCTGGGTCGGTTCGGGGGCTCTGGGCTGCTGGGGCGCGTACATGACCCTGGTGTCGCTCCTGCCGGGAACCGATCCGGTCGAGGCGCACACAGGGCTGATGCGGCTGGCCTACGCTGGGGAAATGATCACCGGATTCCTGCTGGCGGGCTGTCTGGCCGTCTTCCTGCGCCGCCGGAGCGCGAGCGCGTGAGGCGGCCGCTCGCGCTGCCGACGGGGCAGCGGGTCAGGCTCCGGTGGGTCCATCTGATCCTGGGCGGCGCGCTGTTCATGCCGTACTGGCTGGTCGGCACCGTGATCATGGGGCCGCTCACCGGCACGTCGATGTTCTCCGCCGCCGTGACCCCGCACTTCGGCGCGTACGCGATCGGTCTGCCGCTGGCGGCGCTCACCTCGCTCTTCCCGCTGACCCGGCCGATGTCCGTGGCGGCGGCGCGGGCGCTGTGCGGCGTCGCGCCGGACGCGCTCGCGGACGGCCCCGCGAGGGGCCGGGACGCCAAGGCGCGGACGGCGGGCTGGTTCACGCTCCATCTGGGCATCGGCGCCCTGGTCAGCGGCGCGACCCTGGCGCTGCCGCCGTTCGCGGTGACGCTGATGGTCCTGCCGTTCTCGGCCGGGCTGCGACGGTCCGAACTGGCCTCGTTCTGGGGGCTCGACCGGACGTGGGCGCTGTGGCTGTACGTTCCGGCGGGCCTGCTGATGCTGGTCGTCCTGGCCGCCGTCGCGGCGGGCGCGGGGGCGTTCCTCGCCCGGCAGGCACCGCGGCTGCTCGGCCCGAGCCGGACGGACCGGCTGGCGGCGGCCGAACGGCGCGCCGCCGAGCTGGCCGTCCGCAACCGGCTCGCCCGCGAACTGCACGACTCCGTCGGCCACGCGCTGAGCGCGGTCACCCTCCAGGCGGGCGCCGCCCGCAGGGTCCTGGACTCCGACCCGGAGTTCGTACGGGAGGCACTGGCCGCGATCGAGGAGACCACCCGGCGCACGGTCGGTGAACTGGACGCGGTGCTCGGCCTGTTGCGCCAGGGCGACGACGGGGCCGACGGCGGGCTGCCGGGCCCGGACCTGGCCTCGCTGGACGCGCTGGTCAAGGCGGTGGGGGGTCGGGCGCAGCTGACGGTGACCGGGGAGCTGGAGCGCGTACCGGACGCGGTGTCGCGGGAGGCGTACCGCATCGTCCAGGAGGGTCTGACGAACGCGGCCCGGTACGCGGGCGGCGAGCGCGTGACCGCGCGCGTCCGACTGCACGACGAGGAGCTGGAGATCACGATGGAGAATCCGCTGCCCGGCCGCGCGCCGGTGGTCCGGCCCGACGGGGGACGCGGCCTGCGCGGCATCGCCGAACGGGCCCGCCTGCTCGGCGGCACGGCCGAGGCGGGCCCGGCGGACGGCGTCTGGCGGCTCGCGGTCCGGCTGCCCCTGGGAGGCCGACGGTGATCAGGATCGTGCTCGCCGACGACGAGCGGATGGTGCGCACCGCCCTGCGGGTCATCCTGGACGCGGAGCCGGACCTGACGGTCGTCGGCGAGGCGTCCACCGGCGCCGAGGCGGTGTCGGTGGTGCGCGGGCTGCGGCCGGACGTGGTGCTGATGGACGTACGGATGCCGGAGATCGACGGGATCCGGGCGACCGAGCAGATCCTCGCGGGCATGCCGGAACCGCCGCGGATCGTGGTGGTGACGACCTTCGAGAACGACGCGTACGTGTACGACGCGCTGCGGGCGGGAGCGGCCGGGTTCCTGCTGAAGCGGGCGGCGGCGGAGGAGCTGGTGGGCGCGGTGCGGCTGGTGGCGCGCAGCGAGTCCCTGCTCTATCCGGCGGCGGTACGCGGCCTGGCGGCCGAGCACGCCCGCCGCCGCCCGCCGGCGGCGCCCTGGGTGGCCCGGCTCACCGAGCGCGAGGCGGAGGCGCTGCGCCTGGTGGCGGCGGGCCTGACGAACGCGGAGATCGCCGCCCGCATGGGCGTCGGTCCGGCCACGGTCAAGACCCATGTGGCGGCGGTCCTGGCGAAGACCGGCGCCCGCGACCGCACGCAGGCGGTGATCACGGCGTACGAATCGGGGTTCATCACCCCGCGCTGACCCGGCCGCGCCGGCGCATGAACGTTTCCTGAGAAACGGGACACATCCGGAACGGTCGCCGCCCCTTCGTTCGTCCCGCTAGGGGATGAACAAGACGATCAGGCGCGCCTCGGTCTTCGCGCTGCTCCTGGTGCTCGCCCTGCTGGGCCGGGCGACCTGGGTGCAGGCGTACGAAGGCAAGGCCCTCGCGGACGACAAGAACAACCGGCGGAAGGTCATGGCGCGGTACGCGCAGCCGCTCGGGGACATCATCGTGGCCGGTTCGCCGGTCACCGGTTCGAAGAAGACGGAGGGGACCGACCTCGCGTACAAGCGCGACTACACGGACGGCGAGCTCTACGCGGCCGTCACCGGCTACAGCTCGCAAGCGTACGGCGCCACCCAGCTGGAGGGCATCTACGCCGATGTCCTGGACGGCACCGACACCCGGCTGAAGAATCCGCTGGACGCCCTCACCGGCAGGCAGCAGGAGCCGGGCGACGTCCTGACCACGATCGACCCGGACGTCCAGAGGGCCGCCTACGAGGCGCTCGGCGAGAAGAAGGGCGCCGCCGTCGCCCTCGACCCGAAGACCGGACGGATCCTCGGTCTGGTCTCCACCCCGTCGTACGACCCGTCGAAGATCGCCGGTCTCACGGACGGCTCCGCGTGGCGGGAGCTGACCGGTGACGAGGACAAGCCGCTGGTCAACCGGGCGCTGCGGCAGCCGCTCCCGCCCGGCTCGACGTTCAAGCTGGTCGTCGCGGCGGCGGCCCTGGAGGACGGGCTGTACGGCTCGGTGGACACGGCGACCGCCAGCCCCGATCCGTACACGCTGCCGGACACGCGGACCGTGCTGAAGAACGAGAACGCGTCCGCGCCCTGCGAGAACGCCACCATCCGCACGGCGCTGCGGTACTCCTGCAACAACGTCTTCGCCAAGATGGCCGTCGACCTCGGCCAGGACAAGGTGAAGGCGATGGCGGAAAAGTTCGGCTTCA
The DNA here is from genome assembly GCF_044764755.1 of Streptomyces sp. NPDC093600. NCBI lineage: Bacteria > Bacillati > Actinomycetota > Actinomycetes > Kitasatosporales > Streptomycetaceae > Streptomyces > Streptomyces sp. NPDC093600. The sequence continues at coordinate 864,284 of NZ_JBIWIU010000002.1, read as the reverse complement.
ACGACGCCGAGCAGGACGTGCCCGTACGCGCCTACGCGAGCGTGTACCCGTCCGGCATGGACAAGGCGCAGACGGCGCTGACCGGTATCGGCCAGTTCGATGTGACCGCCACTCCGCTCCAGATGGCCATGGTGTCCGCGGCGATCGCGAATGACGGGCTCATGGCGTCCCCGCACATGGTCTCCCAGGTCGTCGACTCCGACGGCGACACCCTGGAGTCCGCGAAGGACGGGGACACCCGGCGCGTGGTCTCCTCCTCGACGGCGGAGCAGCTGCGCAGCGCCATGGTGACCGTGGTGGAGGAGGGCACCGGCACGAACGCGGCCCTCGACGGCGCGGAGGTGGGCGGCAAGACGGGCACCGCGCAGCACGGCGAGAACAACAGCAAGACGCCGTACGCCTGGTTCACGTCCTACGCCAAGGACCCGGACACCGGGAAGGAGGTCGCGGTCGCCGTCATGATCGAGGACTCGGGCGCGGCCCGCTCGGAGGTCAGCGGCAACGGGCTGGCGGCCCCGGTGGCGCGGAAGATGATGAAGGCGGCGCTGCAGTGACGGCGGGGCCCGTGGCACGGTATGCAGGGTCACTCAAGATCCGAGCATAGTTTCGATCCCGCGGAGGACCGCCGTGCGACTGCCCCGTTCCCTCTCCGGCTGGACCATGGCCGTCTTCGGGCTGCTCGCGGCGGCCATGGGGGTGGTGGGGCTCCTCGCCCCGGACGTCATGCTCACGGCCATGGGCTTCGCACCGCTCCCCGACGCGAGCCGCGCGGAGGGGGACCACACCCTGGTCCTCCTGACGGCCTCCTCCATGGCCGCGCTCAATATGGGCGTCTACTACGTCCTCGCCTCCCTCGCCGACTGGAAGCCCTTCTTCCGCTGGACGGTCCCCTTCCGTCTGCTCACCTGCACGGTCTTCACCCTCGCGGTCGTCACGGGCCGCGCCCCGGCCGGCTTCCTCGGCGTCGGCCTCTGGGAGGGCCTGGGCGCACTGGCGACGGCTGGGGCCCTCCGGTACGAGAACCGGTCCGGACGGGATGGCGCCCGGCGGCACGCCGTCCCCGGGGCCGACGGCGTCAGGTAGGTCAAGTGACCGATCTCCGGTGCTGCTGTGGGTGGACTCCGCGGACCGGGACTGGCTGCTGTTCGCGGTGCTCGTGGTGTACGGCGTCCAGGGCGTCGTCCACGAGGCGGCGGAGGCGGCGCTCGCCGCGAGCGCGCTGGACAGGCGGTGGCTGGCGGACTTCAACGGGCTGCGGATGACGGCCGACGAGGGCATGAAACTGGTCGCCCCGCTGGTGGCGGCCGGTCTCTTCGCCCGTGATGGCGGCGGCCCTGTGGCGCTGCTCGACGCGGCGACGTTCGCGGTCGCGGCCGGGGGGTTCGCGTCGATGCGGGTACGGGAGGAGAAGCCGGCCCGCCGGGGCGGGAGCTTGGGCGCCCGGGGCCGGGGAGGTCGGCGCGCCGGCTCCGCTCCACGGCGGAGGGGATGCGGACGATCCGCGCCTCACCGGTGCTGCGCCCGCTGGTCCTGGCTGGCGCGTTCACCATGTTCCTCGCCGGTCTCAACGGGGCGGCGGTCTACGCCGTGGTGGACCGGGGCCTTGGCCACGACCCGGCGTACGCGGGCGTGCTGTACGCGGTAAGGCGCGGGCTCGGTCGTCGCGGGCCTGGTGGCGGGGCCGTTGCTGCGCCGGGTCCCGGCGCGGCTGCTCTCGCCCATCGGCCTGGCCCTGTTCGCGGTCGCGGCGGCAGCCAGGGCGCTGCCCCACGACGGGGTGGTGCCGGCGGCGAGCGCGCTGATCGGCCTGGGTCTGCCCTGGGTCCTGGTCGCGGCGATGACGGCCGTCCAGCGGGAGGCGCCGCCGGGCGCCGTGGGCCGCACGGCGGCGACGGCCCACACCCTGGTCTTCGTCCCGAACGCGGCCGCTCTGGCGGTGGGCGCGGGTCTGATCGCGGTCGTCGACATCCGGACCCTGCTGCCCGTGCTGGGAGCGCTGGGTCTGGCGGGCGCGGTGACGCTGGCCGCCCCGGGGGGGGGGGCCGCCGGAAGCGGGGGCCGGTCTCCCGCCCCGGCCGGCCCGGCGACGGGCGACCGGCCGGCCCCCTGACGTTCCGGGCGCCCCGTCTCAGCCCAGCGCCCGCAGGGCGTCCCCTACCGCCGTGAGGTCCGGGGTCGAGGCCAGGCCCGCGTGGTAGAGGCGGAGTTCGGTCGCCCCCGCGTCGGCCGCCCGTTTCGCGTCGTCGGCCAGGGTTCGCGGAGAGCCTCCCATGCCGCTGACCACCTGGAGGTTGGCCGCGATCACCGAGGCCGGGCCCGCGTGCGACGCGAACGGGGCCACGGAAGCGGCCGGGGTGACGACGCCGTCCGCGAGGCCGAGGACGTGGGCCGGGTCGGTGCCGACGTTCGCGCCGCAGCGGTGCGGGAGCGGGTCCGCGTGGAGCAGGACGCGGAAGCCGGGCGGGGCGGCGGCCCGGACCGCGCCCACGGCGGCCTCCTGGAAGGCCCGGGCGGTCCGGACGCGCCAGGCCAGGACGGCGTCCGCCTCGGCGGCGCCGAGCTGGCCCGCCGGGCTCCCCGCCCAGGCAGGCTCCAGGGCACCGCGCACGGCCGCTGCCAGCTCGTCGGGGTCCAGGCCCTCCTCCCCGTACCCCTGGCGGCAGGAGGGGCAGAAGCAGAGCGACATCAGGTACTGCTCCGCGTCGCCGAGCGGCACGCCCGCGGTCTTGTCGTGGGCGTGGAGGTGGGCCAGGCCGTACCAGCCGCAGGATTCCAGCTCGGTCCCGGCCGCCCCGGGCCGTACCGCCGCCTCGGCCGCCAGGTCGACCAGGAAGGCGCGGACGTCGGGCCGGGCGATGCACGGCGCCCAGGGGTAGCGGTCGCCGTACGCGTTGACGACCGAGGTCCGCGGATGCTCGGCGCCCAGCCGGGAGTTGTGCGCGAGGACGACCCAGCTGTGCACTTCGAGGCCCGCGCCCGCGAGCGCCTCCGCGGCCTGCCCGTACGCGTCGCCCGGCGCCCACTCCCCCGCCGGGTACGGTCGCAGGTCGCGCCCGGACCAGCGGGCCGGGTCCGGCGGGTAGAGCACTGCGGCGTGTTCGGCGGTGATGATCCGGTGGGCCGGGTGGCGCGGGGTGAGCGCCCGGGTGGAGTGGTAGGCGGAGGCGAGCGTGGCCTGGGCGACGCCCAGGTCCGCGAGCCGGTCGGGCGCCGCCGGATCGCCGACGACGTCCCAGGGGTAGACGAAGGTGCCGGCCCTCACGCGTCGCCCCCGAGGAGGGAGCGCCCGTGCTCGATGATTGCGGCGAGTTCCTTCAGATGCTCCGGTGCGGGCTCGCTCAGCGGCGGCCGTACCTCTCCCACGTCCAGGCCTCCCATCCGTACGGCCGCCTTGACGAGCGAGACGGCGTATCCGCGTCCTTTGGCGCGGAGTTCGACGAGCGGCCGGTAGAAGCCGTCGACGAGCCGGTTCACGGTGGCGTCGTCGCCGGCCGCGAGGGCGCGGTGGAAGGCGAGGGCGATGTCGGGGGCGAAGCAGAAGACGGCGGAGGAGTAGAGCGCGACGCCGATGCCCCGGTAGGCGAGGCCGGTGAGCTCGGCGGTGGGCAGGCCGTTGAAGTAGAGCAGTTCGAGTCCCTCGGAGCGGACGGCGCTGACGATCCGCTGCATGAGGTCGAGGTCGCCGAGGCCGTCCTTGAGGCCGATGACGCCCTCCGCCCGGGCGAGGGCGACGGCGGTCTCCGGGGTGAGGACGGCGTTGTCGCGCTGGTAGACGATGACGTCGAGGGAGGTGGCGGCGGCGAGTTCGGTGTAGTGGCGCAGCAGGCCCGGCTGGTCGGCGACGACGAGGTACGGGGGCATGGCGAGGAGCCCGTCGGCGCCCGCCTCCTCGGCGAGCCGGGCGTACTGGATGGCCAGCGCGGTGCCGTAGCCGGCGCCCGCGACGACGGGGACCCGGCCGGCGGTCTCCTCGACGGCGGCGGCGACGCAGGCGCGGAACTCCTCGGGCGTGAGGGCGTGGAACTCGCCGGTGCCGCAGCAGGCGAAGACGGCGCCGGCGCCCGCCTCGACGCCGGCGCGCACATGGGCGCGGAAGAGGTCGAGGTCGACGGTGCCGTCCGGGCCGAAGGCGGTGACGGGGAAGAACAGCAGGCCGTCGAGCCGGTCGGCGAGCGGGGCTGAGGTCACGGGCGCTCCCAGAGAAGTCCGTCGTGCACAATTCTGATTGCCGTCCATATTCATGAACGAGCTCACGCTAGAGCAGCGCCGGAGCGCAGGTCAAGGCAGAAACCCGCGCGTACACACGCCCCTTGACGGCGCGTGAGCCACTCCCTAGCGTGTCCATGGTTGTGAATACGATCTATGGACGGAGACTCGCTCCATGCCCACACCCCGCACCGTCCTGCTCACCGGCGCCGCAGGCGGCGTCGGCACCCTGATGCGGGAGCTGCTGCCCGCCCACGGATACGAGCTCCGGCTGCTCGATCTGGCACCCGTCGACGGCGCACCCGACGCGATCGTCGCCGACCTCGCCGACCGGAAGGCGCTGCGGGAAGCCGTCCGGGGTGTCGACGCCATCGTCCATCTCGCGGGGATCTCACTGGAGTCCACCTTCGAGAAGATCCTCGCCGCCAACATCACCGGCCTGCACCATCTCTACGAGGCGGCACGGGAGGAAGGGGTGCGCCGGATCGTCTTCGCCTCCAGCAACCACGCCGTCGGCTTCACCCCGCGCCCGCGCGACGGCGATCCGTTGATCCCGGTCGACACCCCGCACCGGCCCGACACGTTCTACGGCCTGTCCAAGTGCTTCGGCGAGGATCTGGCCCAGTTCTACTGGGACATGCACGGCATGGAGACCGTCTCGGTCCGGATCGGCTCCTGCTTCCCCGAGCCGACCTCGGTGCGGATGCTGTCGGTGTGGCTGAGCCCGGCCGACTGCGCCCGGCTGCTGCACGCGGCCCTGACCGCGGAGAACGTGGGGCACACCGTGGTGTACGGCTCCTCGGACAACACCCGCCTGTGGTGGGACCTCTCCACGGCCCGGGCGCTCGGCTACGACCCGCAGGACGACTCGGAACGGTTCGCGGAGCGGATCATCGCCGAACAGGGCCTGCCGGCCGACGACGACCCCGCGAACGCCAACCTGGGCGGGCACTTCTGCACCACCCCGCCGCGCTGGCCCCACTGACCGCCGGTCGGTACGGGGAGGGAGGGCGTAGGTGCACGGGCCCGGCCGGACCTCCCGTAACCGAAGTGGCCCAAGGGAGCGAAGGTAAGGGAACGGCAAAGCGGTCTCGCTCGTTACTCCTGGCATGACCGCTATGACCCCCGGCTCGAACATCCCTCTCTCCGCCGCGCGCGTGGCGGTGGACGTCGCCGCCCCGGTGCGGCTCGACGTCTCGGGCCTGCTGCTCACCTCCGAGGGCAAGGTGCGCTCGGACGACGACTTCATCTTCTACAACCAGCCGGCCGGCCCCGGTGTGACGTACCGCTCCGGCGGCGGCACCGCGCCGGACGCGATCGTCGTGGACACCGGTGCGGTACCGGCCGGCATCGAGAGGATCGTCGTCACCGCCAGCCCCGACGCGGCGGGCCAGACCTTCCAGGGCATCGAGCCGACGGCGACCATCCGCGACGCCGACACCGGCAGCGTCCTCGCCACCTTCACCCCGCCCCGGCTCGGTACGGAGACGGCGCTGGTCGTCGTCGAGATCTACCTGCGCAACGGCGCGTGGAAGGCGCGAGCCGTCGGCCAGGGGTACGCCGACGGGCTCGCCGGCATCGCCTCCGACTTCGGCGTCTCCGTCGACGAGGAGCCCGCGGCGGCGCAACCCGCGCCGGTCGCACCGCCCGCTCCGGCGGCGCCCCCGGCGGCCCCCTCCGCGGACCCGCGGCTCTCCGCCCCGACGCCTCCCCCGCCCGCCGCTGCCCCGGCCGCCGCCGCCACGGGGAAGATCAACCTGGACAAGGGCCGGGTCAGCCTGCAGAAGAACCAGACGGTGTCCCTCGTCAAGGGCGGCCGGCCGCTGCTCTCGCAGGTGAAGATGGGTCTCGGCTGGGAGCCTGCCTACCGCGGCAAGGACATCGACCTCGACGCCTCCGTGATCGCCTACGGCCCCCAGCGCAACCACCTGGACAGCTGCTACTTCGGCAAGCTGTCCATCCTCAACGGCTCGGTCAAGCACTCCGGGGACAATCTGACCGGCGAGGGCGCCGGCGACGACGAGGTCATCGTCGTCGACCTCGGCCGTCTCCCCGCCGACGCCACCGGACTCGTCTTCACGGTCAACTCCTTCTCCGGGCAGAAGTTCACCGAGGTCGCCAAGGCGTACTGCCGGCTGATGGACGCGGCGACGGGCGAGGAACTGGTCCGCTTCGACCTCACCACGGCCGAGCCGCAGACCGGCGTGATGATGGCCAAGCTCATCAAGCAGTTCTCCGGCGAGTGGGAGATGACGGCGATGGGCGAGTTCGTGAAGTCCCGGACCGTCCGGGGCATGGTCAAGCCGGCCGCACAGGCCCTCTGATCAGAAGAGCGCGCTGTACGCGTTCAGGGCGGGCTGGCCGCCGAGGTGGGCGTAGAGAACGGTCGAGTCGCGGCCGATCTCGCCCCGCCCCACCAGGTCGATCAGTCCCGCCATCGACTTCCCCTCGTAGACCGGGTCGGTGACCATGCCCTCCGTACGGGCGGCGAGCCGCATCGCGTCGAGGGTGGCCTCGTCCGGTACGCCGTACACGCCCGCGTGATAGCGGTCGTCCAGCTCGACGTCGGCGGCCGTGAGCTCCCGCTCCACGCCGATCAGGGCGGCGGTGTCCCGGGCGATCCGGGTGATCTGCTCATGGGTCCGCACCGGCTCGGCGGAGGCGTCGATGCCGATGATCCGGCGGGCCGGGCCGCCCTCCTCGACGAGCGCGGCGAAGCCGGCGACCATGCCGGCCTGGGTGGAGCCGGTCACCGAGCAGACCACCACGGTGTCGAAGAAGACCCCGAGCTCCCGCTCCTGCTCGGCCACCTCGTAGGCCCAGTGGGCGAAGCCGAGACCGCCCAGGGGGTGGTCGGAGGCGCCGGCGGGGATGGCGTAGGGCTTGCCGCCGCGCTCCTCGACCTCCCGCAGGGCCAGTTCCCAGCTCTCCTTGAAGCCGATGCCGAACCCGGCCTTCACCAGGCGCACGTCGGCGCCCGCGAGCCGGCTGATGAGGATGTTGCCGACCTTGTCGTAGACCGGGTCCGGCCAGTCGACCCAGCTCTCCTGGACGAGTACGCACTTCAGCCCGGCGCGGGCGGCGACGGCGGCGACCTGGCGGGTGTGGTTGGACTGCACACCGCCGATGGAGACGAGCGTGTCGCAGCCCTGCGCGAGGGCGTCGGCGACCAGGTACTCCAGCTTCCGGGTCTTGTTGCCGCCGTACGCCACCCCGGAGTTGCAGTCCTCCCGCTTCGCCCACAGCGCCGCGCCGCCGAGGTGGTCGCCGAGCCGTGCGAGGGGGTGGACCGGCGAGGGCCCGAAGAGCAGGGGGTAGCGGTCGAAGTCGGCGATCGGCATGGCGGCTCCCGGGTCATGGCGTGACGGGGACAGGAGCCTCGCGCCCGGCCGTGTCCCCCCGGCCCGATGCTAGGTGTCAGCCACCGTCCACGACCAGGGTCAGCGGCGGGGCTGGCGGCGCCAGGGGCCGGTGATGGCGAGCAGGAGCCCGGGCTCCTGGATGCAGGCGTAGAGGGTGTCGCCGTCGGGCGAGAAGACGACGCCCGCGAACTCGCTGCCGTTCAGGTCGTTACGGGCGATGGGGTAGGTGCGGCCGCGGTCGGTCGCGCCGAAGAGGTGCTGGACGCCCTCGCCGTCCTCGGCGATGACCAGACCGCCGTAGGGCGAGACCGTGATGTTGTCGGGGCCGTCGTAGCCGGACGCCACCCCCAGCAGCACCTTGAGGGTGAGGGTGCGGCGCTTGGGGTCGTAGAACCAGACCTGACCGTCGTGCGCGGCGCCGGGGCTCTCCTCACGGGCGTACGAGGAGACGATGTAGGCGCCCGAGTCGGCCCACCACATGCCCTCCAGCTTGCGGGCGCGGGTGACCTCGTGGTCCGCGAACTGGGCACGGACCTCGACCGTCCGGGCGTCACGGTCGGGGACGTCGACCCAGTCCACGCCGTAGACCGTGCCGATCCGGGTGGCGCGGGAGAGGTCGTCGACGAACCGGCCGGCCGAGTCGATGCAGCGGGGCGCCTGGAGGCGGCCGGCGTCGTCGGCGAGGGTGCGGAGCCGGCCGCGTCCGTGCTCGAAGCCCTGCGGCGGAACCCAGCGGAAGAAGAGGCCGTTGGGCTCGTCGGCGTCCTCGGTGAGGTAGGCGTGGCCGCGCTTGGGGTCGATGACGACGGCCTCGTGGTCGTAGCGGCCGAAGGCCTTGATGGGCTTCGGGTCGCGGTTGGCGCGGCGGTCGTACGGATCGACCTCGAAGACGTAACCGTGGTCCTCGGTCATGCCGTTCTCGCCGGCGCGGTCGGAGTTCTCCTCGCAGGTCAGCCAGGTGCCCCAAGGGGTGCGGCCGCCCGCGCAGTTGGTGGAGGTACCGGCGATGCCGACCCACTCGGCGACCGTGCCGTCGCGGTGCACCTCGACGACGGTGCAGCCGCCGGAGGCGGCCGGGTCGTACACGAGGCCCTCGGTGAGCGGGACCGGGTGCTTCCACCGGGACCGGGGTCCCTTCAGCTCATGGTTGTTGACCAGGAGGGTGACGCCTCGGCGGCCCTCGAAGGTGGCCGTGCCGTCGTGCTTCTGGGGCGTGAACTCGCCGGACTCCAGCGTGGTGACGCCGCTGTGGGTGAGGACGCGGTACGAGAAGCCGGCGGGGAGCGCGAGCACGCCCTCGGGGTCGTCCACGAGCGGGCCGTAGCCGAGCGGGAAGCCGGCGCCGTACGTCTCCCCCTCCTCGGCGGCGAGCGCCTCGGGCGCGGTGGCGAGCGCGCCGACGGCGCCGGTGAGCGCCAGACCGGCCCCCGTGGCGGCGGACTGCTTGGCGAATTCTCTACGGTTGAGGGGCATGGCGATACGTCTCCCTGAGGTCACCCGATGTCGGGCACACGGTCCCGCGCACGCACGAACACCAGTTGAACGGAGAGGCCACCTTCCATGAACCTGCCCGCTTCCGGCCGGCGCGTCCTCGTCAGCGGTGCGTCACGGGGCCTCGGCCGCGCCGTGGCGCGGGCGTTCGCGTCCCACGGCGACCGGGTCGCCGTCCACTACGGCTCGCGCGCCGACGAGGCCCGCGAGACCCTCGGCTCGCTCGACGGCACGGGACACGCGCTCCTCGGCGGCGACCTCGCGGATCCGGCCGGGGCAGCGGCGGTCGCGGAGGCGGCGGCCGAGGCGCTGGGCGGGATCGACGTGCTGGTGAACAACGCGGCGGTGAACATCCGGCATCCGCTGCCGGACACCCCGTACGAGGAGTGGGTGGCGGTCTGGCAACGGCATGTGTCCGTGAACCTGCTCGGTACGGCGAACCTGAGCCATCTGGCGGCGCGCCGGATGATCGACCAGGGCGGGGGCGGCCGCATCGTCAACATCGGCTCGCGCGGCGCCTTCCGGGGCGAGCCCGACCACCCGGCCTACGGCGCGACGAAGGCGGCCGTCCACGCGCTGGGCCAGTCGCTGGCCGTCTCGCTGGCCCCGTACGGCATCGGGGTCGCGTCGGTGGCGCCGGGCTTCTTCGCCACCGAGCGCGTGGCCCCGCGGCTCACGGGCCCGGAGGGTCCGGCGATCCTGGCCCAGAGCCCCTTCCACCGCGTCGCCACGGCCGAGGAGATCGCGGCGGCCGTCCTCTGGCTCGCCTCCCCGGAGGCCGAATGGTCCTCCGGCACGATCCTCGACCTCAACGGCGCGTCGCACCTGCGTACGTGAGGGGGCGGGGCGTACGGGAAGGGAGCGCCACCAGCCCGTACGGGACCGGGTCGGCCGACCCCGTACGGGAAGGGATTTGGCGCCCGTACGGGAGGGGTCACCCGGCCCGTACGGGACGGGTCAAGCCGTTCTCACCGCCCGGCGCGGGACCGCGCCTTGAACGCCGCCTTGCGGGCCTCCTTCGCCACCGCCTTGTCGCGGTGCAGGCTGCCTATCGCCTCCAGGACCTCCGCCGTCGCCGGGTGTTCCACCCGCCAGGCCGCGTCGAAGAAGCCGCCGTGCCGGCCCGTCAGGCCCTCCACCAGGTCCTGGAGTTCCTCCAGGTCGCCGTCCGACTCCAGCTGCGCCGCGATCGTGTCGATCGCCAGCCAGAAGATCATCGACTCCGGCGGCGCCGGGATGTCCGCCGCCCCGCGCTCCGCGAGCCAGACCCGCGCCAGGCCGCCCAGCTCGGTGTCGTCCAGGACCTCGCGGACCGCGGGCTCCGCCTCCGCGCCGACCAGCGACAGCGCCTGCTGGCAGTGCAGCCGCCGCAGCGGTGATCCCGCGTCCGTGCCCCGTGCCGCCGCGAGCAGCTCTCGCGCCGCGGTCACCGCCTCCCGGCCCGCCAGCCAGCCCACGGTCTCGGCGCGCGCCGCCGTCACCGGGTAGCGGGCGAGCCCGTCGAGCAGCGCGTCGGCGCCCTTGCCGGCCAGGTCGCCGACGGCCGGCGCGTCCACGCCCGCTTCCAGCATCCGGGCGCGGACGCCGTAGAGACCGAGCGGCGTCAGCCGCACCATGCCGTACCGCGTGACGTCCTCTTCGTCGACCGGCGGGGCGGGCTCCTCGCCCTCCTCCACCATCAGCGCCTCGTCGACGGGCTGGTACTCGACGAGTCCGATCGGTTCGAGCAGCCGGAACTGGTCGTCGAGGCGCATCATCGCCTCGGACACCTGCTCCAGCACGTCGTCGGTCGGTTCACCCATGTCGTCCGGCACGATCATCGAGGCCGCGAGGGCCGGCAGCGGCACCGGGCCCTCGCCCGGGCCGCCGTCGCCGACGGTGAGCAGATACAGGTTCCCGAGCACGCCCTCCAGGAACTCCGCCTCTTCCTCGGGGTTCCAGTCGAGGGCCTCGAAGTCGATCTCGCCGCCCTCGCCGATGAGCTCCGCGAGGTCGTCGAGGACGGGCGCGGTGGCGTCGGCGAACACCACGTCCAGCGCGTCGAGCCAGATGCCGAGGACGTCGAGCGGCGCACCGCCGCCGGTGAGGAGCGCGAGGTTCTCCCCCGCCGTGACCGTCCCGACCACGTCGTCGGAGCCGTCGTCCGAGCCGTCGCCCGACCCAGCGCCGGAACCGTCCTCGGCGGCCTCCTCCTCGATCTCCACGAGCCCGGTGTCGACCGCGATCCGCCACGCCTCGCTCGCGTACGCCATGCCGTCCTCGTCCGCCGCCAGGCCCAACGCCTCGGCGGCCGCCGGGAGTTGCTCGTCGACGAGCTCACCGCCCGCGCCGACCCCGGTCTCGGGCCCGGCCCAGCGGGCGAGCCGCACGGCGCGGGAGAGCAGGGGGGTGGCCAGGGCGTCCCGCGCCAGCTCCGCGTCCGAGTGCAGCTGAACGGGGGGCAGGGTGGGGCGGTCCGATGCCATGAAGGGTCTTCTCCTCGAAACGTGCGTGGGGTGACGGGCCCGGGTCGGTCGGGGACGGCCCTCAGCGTAGACGCAATTCCACCGCGGGCCGCCGGTTCACGGACCCGTCAGCCTTCGTACACCCGTCGACCCTTGACAAGGGGGCCGCTCTGCCAAGAGATTGACGCGCGTAGATCCATCGACCGATCCTCCAAGCACCTCCGGAGCCCTTTGATGCCTTCCTCCATACCGAGATCCGCGGCCGTCGCCGCCGTCGTGTCCGCCGCGCTCGCCGCCGGACTCCTCGCGGGCTCCTCCGCCTCGGCGGAGACCGCCGCGGACGTCCGCATCCACGACATCCAGGGCACCACCCGTGTCTCGCCCCTCGTCGGCAAGCAGGTCACCGGTGTGACGGGCATCGTCACCGGCGTGCGCACCTACGGCTCGCGCGGATTCTGGATGCAGGACCCGCGGGCCGACGACGACGCGGCCACCAGCGAGGGCCTGTTCGTCTTCACCAGCTCCGTCCCGACCGTCGCCGTCGGCGACGCGGTCAGCGTGAACGGCACGGTGGGTGAGTACGTCCCCGGCGGTCTGAACTCCGGCAACCAGTCGCTCACCCAGCTCTCCCGGCCGACGGTCACCGTGGTCTCCTCCGGCAACCCGGTCCCGGCCCCGGTGACGATCTCCGGCACCTCCGTCCCTGACGTCTACGCCCCCGAGGGCGACCCGGCCGCCGGCGGCTCGATCAACGGCCTCCCGCTGCGGCCGGAGACGTACGCCCTGGACTACTACGAGTCCCTGGAGGGCACCAACGTCCGCATCGGCTCCTCGCGGGTCGTGGGCGCATCCACGGAGCACGCCGAGCTGTGGGTGACGGTGAAGCCCTGGGAGAACCCCAACCGCCGCGGCGGCACGGTCTACGGCTCGTACACCGCGCAGAACACCGGCCGCCTGAAGGTCCAGTCGCTGACCCCGCTCGCGCAGCAGCCCTTCCCGACCGCGAACGTCGGTGACTGGCTCGCCGGCCCGAGCGAGGGGCCGATGGACTTCGACCAGTTCGGCGGCTACAAGGTGACCGCGCGCACCCTCGGCACCGTCCTGGACCGTGGCCTGGAGCGGGAGAGCACGGAGAAGCAGCACAAGAACGAGCTGGCCGTGGCGACGTACAACGTCGAGAACCTCGACCCGTCCGACCCGCAGGAGAAGTTCGACGCGCTGGCCGCGGCCGTGGTGCACAACCTCGCCTCGCCCGACATCCTCGCCCTGGAGGAGATCCAGGACAACAACGGTGCCAAGAACGACGGCACGGTGGCGGCCGACCAGACGCTGAAGAAGTTCACGGACGCGATCACGGCCGCGGGCGGCCCGGCCTACGAGTGGCGGTCCGTCGACCCGGTGAACAACAAGGACGGCGGCGAGCCCGGCGGCAACATCCGCCAGGCCTTCCTCTTCAACCCGGAGCGCGTCTCCTTCGCCGACCGGGGGGCCGCCGACGCGACGACCGCGACCGGTGTGGTCCGCGGCGAGCGGGGCGGGGCGGCGCTGACGCTCTCGCCCGGCCGGATCGCCCCCTCCGACACCGCATGGGAGAACAGCCGCAAGCCGCTGGCGGGCGAGTTCACCTTCCGCGGCCGCACGGTCTTCGTGATCGCCAACCACTTCGGTTCCAAGGGCGGCGACGAGGGCCTGGCCTCGCACCACCAGCCGCCGGTCCGCTCGTCGGAGGCCAAGCGCCTCCTCCAGGCGCGGGCCGTCAACACGTTCGTCAAGGACGTCCTCGCCGTCGAGAAGCAGGCCGATGTCCTCGTCCTCGGCGACATCAACGACTTCGAGTTCTCCGAGACCACGAAGGCGCTGACGGACGGCGGGGCGCTCTACCCGGCCGTGAAGTCGCTGCCGCGCAGCGAGCGCTACTCGTACGTCTACCAGGGCAACAGCCAGGTTCTCGACCAGATCCTGACCAGCCCGGGGATCCGCCACTTCGAGTACGACAGCGTCCACATCAACGCGGAGTTCGCCGAGCAGAACAGCGACCACGACCCGCAGGTGCTGCGCTTCCGCCCGTAGCACTCACCGTGCCGCACGCCCGCGCTCAGCCCGAGCGCGGGCGTGTCGCCGTACGCGGTGGCCGCTCCCACCCGGCCAGGGGTGGCGCGTGGCAGACTCGGGCCGTGATCCTCCGCTCCGCCACCCGCGCCGAACTCCCCGCCGTCCTCGCCCTGCTCGCCGACGAGGAGAAGGTCGTCGACCCCGCGTCGGTGGCCGTCACCGAGGCGTACGAGCGGGCGTTCGCGGACATCGAGCGCGACGCGCGCAATGAGATCCTGGTGCTCACGGAGGAGGACGGGACGGTCGTCGGCTGTCTGCAGGCCACCTACATCCCCGGCCTCGGCAAGGGCGGCGCCGAACGGGCCCTGATCGAGGCCGTCCGGATCAGGGCGGACCGGCGCGGCGGCGGGCTCGGCCGGGAGCTGATGCGGCGGGCCGTCCAGCGCGCACGCGAACGCGGCTGCGCGCTCGTCCAGTTGACCAGCGACAAGCGGCGGACGGACGCCCACCGCTTCTACGCCTCCCTGGGCTTCACGCGCAGCCACGACGGCTTCAAGCTGCCCCTGTCGTCCTGAGCCGCCTCAACCGAGCAGGTGCCCGCCGCCGTCCACGAGCAGCACCTCTCCCGTGATGTACGAGGCGTGGGCCAGGTCGTGAACCGCCTGCGCGATGTCCTCGGGGCGGCCCACCCGGCGCAGCGGGACGACCCCGGCCACATGCGCCTTGGCCTCGTCGGCGCCCTCGACGCCGTCGAACCAGGGGGTGTCGATGAGGCCGGGAGCGACGGCGTTGACCCGCACGTCCGGGCCGAGGGTCTTGGCAAGCAGCTTGGTCATGTGGTTGACGGCCGCCTTGGAGACGGCGTACGGGATGGAGCTGCCGCCCGGCCGGACGCCGGCCTGTGAGGAGATGTTCACGACGCAGCCGGCGCCGCTCGTGCGCAGATGCGGGACGGCGGCGGTGATGGTCTGCCAGACGCCGATGACGTTGACGTCGTAGAGGTGCCGCCAGACGTCGGGCGAGGCCGCGTCCAGGTCGTGGTGCGGGATGAACCGTGTGGTGCCCGCGCTGTTGACGAGGATGTCGAGTCGGCCGCAGATCTCGACGGTCCGCTCGACGAGGCCGCGGGCCTGTGCCTCGTCGGAGACGTCCGCCTGGAGGTAGACCGCGCCGGGCAGTTCGGCGGCGAGCGCCGTGCCCGCCTCCACGGATCGCGCGGAGTTGACGACGACCCGGATGCCTGCTTCCGCCAGTCGGCGGGCGACGGCGGCCCCGATGCCCGAGGACGAGCCGGTGACGAGTGCGACGCGCTGTTCGCTCATGGTGTGGTGTTCTCCCCCTGTCGCGCCCGGCCGATCATGCCAGACGGCCACTCTTCACCGACTCTTACCTCTCGGCCGAAGCAGATCTAAGTGGACCTTCACCGTGGAGGGCCGCCAGACTGCGGCGATGGACACAGAACGCCCCTTCGGCCGCGCCCTGTGCGCGATGATCACCCCGTTCACCGCCTCCGGCGCGCTCGACCTCGACGGCGCCCGCGAGCATGCCGTCCGTCTCGTCTCCGAGGGCTGCGAGGGTCTCGTCCTCAACGGCACGACGGGTGAGTCCCCCACGACGTCCGACGCCGAGAAGGCCGCGCTGGTCGGAGCCGTACGCGATGCCGTCGGACCGGGCCCCTCGATCGTCGCGGGCGTCGGCACCTCCGACACCCGCCACACGGTCGAGCTGGCCCGGCAGGCCGAGGCGGCGGGCGCCGACGGGCTTCTGGTGGTCACGCCGTACTACAGCCGACCGCCGCAGGCGGCCGTCGAGGCGCACTTCCTGCGGGTGGCGGAGGCCACCGCCCTGCCCGTGATGCTGTACGACATCCCCGGCCGCACGGGCACCCGTATCGAACCGGAGACGATGCTCCGGCTGGCCGCGCACCCCCGGATCGTCGCGGTGAAGGACTGCGCCTACGACCTGCTCGGCAGCGCGAAGGTGATCGCCCGTACCTCGCTCGCGTACTACTCCGGCTGCGAGGAGCTGAACCTGCCGCTGTACGCGGTCGGCGGCGCCGGCTACGTCAGCACCGTGGCCAATGTGGCACCGCGTCAGATGCGGGCCGTGCTCGACGCCTTCGACGCGGGCGACACGGCGGGCGCGGCCCGGCTCAACGCGCTCACGCTGCCGCTCGCCGAGCTGATGATGGCCTCGGGCCTGCCCGGCACGGTGACGGCGAAGGCGCTCCTGCAGCTCCGGGGCGGCGGCGGATATGTGCGGGAACCGCTGCAGCCCGCCGACCGGGAGGCGGTCGACGGGCTGCGGGCGGCGTACGAGCAGCTGGTTCAGTCGTAGACGTAGGTGCGGCCGAGGATCGCGGCGTGCTCCAGGACGTCCTCCATCGGGTCGTCGATCTGACCGGTGGAGATGAGGGTGACGTGCGGACCGTTGTGCGAGTGGGTGTGTGTCTCGTCCGCGACGGCCGCCGCCGCGGGCAGCAGCACCCCCGCGGCGGTCAGTGCTCCCAGCAGTCCGACAACGGTGGGCCTCGTCCTCATGTCGACTCCTCGCCTTGTCCGCTCGTATGACGCTGTGATTCGCGTCGTCCTGCTAACGCTGAGTCACTCGGAACGGTCACGCTCAGTTGTGGCTGTGGAGTACGTCGTTCAGTCCGCCCCAGACCGCGTTGTTCGGGCGGGCCTCGACGGCACCGGTCACCGAGTTGCGGCGGAAGAGGATGTTCGAGGCGCCCGACAGGTCGCGCGCCTTGACGATCTCGCCGTCCGGCATCGTGACGCGCGTGCCGGCCGTCACATAGAGGCCGGCCTCGACGACGCACTCGTCGCCGAGCGCGATGCCGACGCCCGCCTCGGCGCCGATCAGGCAGCGCTCGCCGATGGAGATGATGACGTTGCCGCCGCCGGAGAGCGTGCCCATGGTGGAGGCGCCGCCGCCGATGTCGGAGCCGTCGCCGACGACGACACCGGCGGAGATGCGGCCCTCGACCATCGAGGTGCCCAGGGTGCCGGCGTTGAAGTTGACGAAGCCCTCGTGCATCACGGTGGTCCCGGCGGCGAGGTGCGCGCCGAGCCGGACGCGGTCGGCGTCGGCGATGCGGACGCCGGCGGGTGCGACGTAGTCGGTCATCCGCGGGAACTTGTCGACGGAGGTCACCTGGAGGTGGAGGCCCTCGGCGCGGGCGTTGAGGCGCACCTTCTCGAGGTCGTCGACGGCGACCGGGCCGAGGGAGGTCCAGGCGACGTTGGCGAGGAGGCCGAAGATGCCGTCGAGGCTCTGGCCGTGCGGCTTGACCAGCCGGTGGCTGAGCAGGTGCAGGCGCAGGTACACGTCGTGGGTGTCGAGCGGCTTGTCGTCGAGCGAGGAGATGACGGTGCGGACGGCGACCACCTCGACGCCCCGGCGGGCGTCCGCGCCGATCGCCTTGGCGGCGCCCTCGCCGAGGGCGTCGACCGCGGCGTCGGGGGTGAGCCGCTCGGTTCCGGCGGGTCCCGGCGCCTCGGTCAGCTCGGGGGCGGGGAACCAGGTGTCGAGGACGGTGCCGTCAGCGGCGAGGGTGGCGAGGCCGGCGGCGACGGCGCCGGTGGTGCGAGGAGCAGTGGTCATGTGGAAAACCTAACGGTCGGGCCCCCGCCCGGGCCAACCGGTCTCAGGTGTCGGTCGGGTTCCGGGCCGGTTCCGGCGGATCCGACGACGGGCCGGGCCCACCGGTCGGATGTTCGACCGGCGAGAGGGGCGGGGCCGCCGGCGCGAGGAGCCTCGCCAGCATCTCGCGGGCGTACTCCGCGTCGTACACCGTGTCCGTCAGCAGCACCTGGAGACAGATGCCGTCCATGAGTGCGACCAGCGCGCGGGCGGTGACCGGGTCGGTCCGCCGCGACAGGAGCTCGGCCACACCGTCCGTCCACTCCGCGGCGACCGGGCGCAGGGCGGGGCGGCGCAGCGCGGCCAGGTAGAGCTCGTACTCCAGCTCCACACCGGTCCGGGCGCCGGTGAGCCACTCGCCCATGAGCTCCGCCAGCTCCCCGGCGAGGCCCGCCGCCGGGTCCGCGAGCGCGCCGCTGTCGCGCAGGGTCCGTGCGAAGCCCTCGTTGGCCTGGCGCAGCGCGGCGACGAGGAGTTCGTCGAGGGAGGCGAAGTGGTAGGTGGTGGAGCCGAGGGGCACGTCCGCCTCGGCGGCGACCGTGCGGTGGCTGAGCCCCGCGATGCCGCGCCGCCCCACGACCCGCAGGGCCGCGTCGACGATCCGCTGCCGCCGGTCGGGATCGTGGCGGCGGGCGCGGGCCATCAGTGCGCGCCGCCGAGGTTGAGGACGACCACGCCGACGACGATCAGGGCGATCCCGGCGAGTTTGGCGAGGCTGAGGGACTCGTTCATGAAGAGGATGCCGATGGCGGCGACGGCGGCGGTGCCCACCCCGGACCAGATCGCGTACGCCGTGCCGATCTGGAGCGTCTTCAGGGTCTGCGCGAGGAGCGCGAAGGCGAGCACATAGCCGCCGACGGTGATCAGCGAGGGCCAGAGCCTCGTGAAGCCCTCGCTGTACTTCATGGCGGTGGTTCCCACGATCTCCGCCGCGATCGCCCCGGCGAGCAGTCCGTATCCCATGCGTACAAGCGTACACACGGAATATGTACGGACGTACGCAACGCCTGCCGCTACGGTGTCCCGCATGACGCATCACTCGGGGCCGTACGGCTACGGCTACGCTCCCCCACCGCCCCCGCCGCAGCCCGGCGTGATACCCCTCGTGCCGCTCAAGCTGAGCGAGATACTGACCGGCGCCTTCACGACCCTCGGCCGCTACTGGAAGCCGCTCTTCGGGGTGTCGATGGCGGCCTACGGGGTGGGCACGCTGCTGGTGGCGGCGGCGGTATGGGTGGCCTACGCCTCCGTCGGCGACCATCTGCCCCTCGTCTTCGACCCGCCGAGCGGCGACGAGCCGGCGTGGGAGGACGTCCGTCCGCTGCTGATCGGGTTCGGCTGCGTCTGGCTCGTCGCCATGATCGTGATGATCGCCGCGAGCGGCGTGGTGTACGCGGCCTGCCCGGCCGTCCTCCAGGAGGCGGTCCTCGGCCGGCCCACCACCTTCGGCGCGGTCTGGCGCCGTGCCTGGTCGCGGATGCCGGCGGTGCTTGCCACGGTCTTCCTGACCATGCTGGTCATGCTGCTGCCGACCGGCTTCTTCCTCGTCGGCTTCGTCGGGCTGATGGCGGCGCTCTTCGCGGCGGCGGCCGATTCCGGACCCGTCGAGTGGATGCTGCCGGTCTTCGCCATCCTGGGCGCGCTGGTCTCCATCCCCCTGGCTACCTGGATCTGGGTGAAGCTCAGCCTGGCCCCGTCGGCGGCGGTGTTCGAGGGTCAGCGTGCGGTGGCCGCCATGCGCCGCTCGTCGGAGCTGGTCCGGGGCTCGTGGTGGCGGATCTTCGGCTCCCTGCTGGCGGCCGGCTTCATCGCCGGGGCGGCGGGCTCCGTCTTCCAGATGTTCGCGCAGGTGTTCTCGACGCCCGCCTCCTTCGGCGGGAGCAACCCTCCCGAGACGCCGGGCGAGCTCCTGGCCGAGCTCGCGCCCGTCCTGGTGATCGTCATGATCCTGTCGATGCTCGGCCAGATGCTCGCCTCGGTCTTCCCGCCGCTGGTGACCGGCCTGCTCTACGTCGACCAGCGCATCCGCAAGGAGAATCTGGCCCCGGCCCTCATCCAGGCGGCCGGGGACTCCCCGGTCAGTCGATGAGGGACTTCTTCGGCCGCAGCACGCAGAACTCGTTCCCCTCGGGGTCGGCGAGGACGACCCAGGTCGCGTCCTCACCCTGACCCACGTCGATCCGGCGCGCGCCGAGGGCGATGATCCTGGCAACCTCCGCGTCCTGGTCGTCGGGCGCGAGGTCGAGGTGGAGCCGGTTCTTGACGGTCTTGGACTCCGGCACGGTCAGGAAGACGATTCCGGGCAGCGCGTTCTCCCCGGCGCCGATGACGATCTCCTCGTCGTCCTCGTAGAGCACCTTCCAGTCGAGCACCCGCGTCCAGAAGTCGGCCTGGCGCTTGGCGTCGTGGACATCGACAGCGATCTGATACAGAGAAACGGTCATGCCCGCCAGTCTGACTGGCGGGCATGACCGTTCACCGGATTTTCCGGCGGGGAATCTCAGACGTTGAAGCCGAGCGCGCGCAGCTGCTCGCGGCCGTCGTCCGTGATCTTGTCCGGGCCCCACGGCGGCATCCAGACCCAGTTGATCTTCAGCTCGCTGGCGATGCCGTCGGTGGCGGCCTTCGCCTGGTCCTCGATCACATCGGTCAGCGGACACGCCGCCGACGTCAGGGTCATGTCCAGCGTGACGACGTTGGAGTCGTCGATGTGGATGCCGTAGATCAGGCCGAGGTTGACCACGTCGATGCCCAGCTCGGGGTCGACGACGTCGTACAGCGCCTCGCGGATCTCTTCTTCGGAGGCCGGCTTCATCGTGGCCTCGGCGTTCTCGGTCATGCCGACTTCCTCTCCGCGTCGCCGCCCAGCGCCTGGGCGGTCGCGTCCTTCCACGCCATCCAGCTGAGCAGCGCGCACTTGACCCGCGCGGGGTACTTGGAGACTCCGGCGAACGCGATCGCGTCCTCCAGGATCTCCTCCATCGCGTCGTCCGGCTCGATCCGGCCCTTGGACTGCATCAGTTCCAGGAAGGTGCCCTGGATCTTCTGCGCCTCGGCCAGTTCCTTGCCGACGAGCAGCTCGTTCAGCACGGACGCCGAGGCCTGGCTGATCGAGCAGCCCTGACCTTCGTACGACACGTCCGCGATCCGCGACCCGTCGTACTTCACACGGAGCGTGATCTCGTCGCCGCACGTCGGGTTGACGTGGTGCACCTCGGCATCGCCGTCCCGAAGACCGCGCCCGTGCGGGTGCTTGTAGTGGTCCAGGATGACGTCCTGGTACATCGAATCCAGCTTCACGAGAATCCCCTAGCCGAAGAAGTTCCGTACGTGCTCCAGACCCGCGACCAGGGCGTCGACCTCGGCCGGGGTGGAGTACAGATAGAACGACGCTCGCGTGGTCGCAGGAATTCCGTACCGCAGGCAGACGGGCCGCGCGCAGTGGTGGCCGACACGGACCGCGATGCCCTCCTCGTCGAGGACCTGGCCCACGTCGTGCGGGTGGATGTCGCCGAGCACGAAGGAGATCGCCGCGCCGCGGTCCTCGGCCGTCGTCGGGCCGATGATCCGCAGGTCCGGAACCTCCTGGAGGCGACGGACGGCGTATTCGGTGATCGCGTGCTCGTGGCGCGCGATGTTCTCCATGCCGATCGCCGAGAGGTAGTCCACGGCCGCGCCGAGGCCGACGGCCTGCGCGATCGGGGGCGTACCCGCCTCGAACTTGTGCGGTGCCGGCGCGTACGTCGAGGAGTGCATCGAGACCGTCTCGATCATCTCGCCGCCGCCGAGGAAGGGCGGCAGGTCCTCCAGGAGCTCCTGCCGTCCCCACAGCACACCGATGCCGGTCGGACCGACCATCTTGTGGCCGGTGAAGGCCACGAAGTCGGCCTGCAGCGCCTGCACGTCGAGCACCATGTGCGGGGCGGCCTGCGAGGCGTCGATGCAGACCAGTGCACCGACCTCCTGGGCGCGACGGATGATCGTCTCGACCGGGTTGATCGTGCCCAGCAGGTTCGAGACCAGCGTGAAGGAGACGATCTTGGTCTTCTCGGTGATGACCTCTTCGATGTTCGAGAGGTCGAGACGGCCGTCGTCGGTGAGGCCGAACCACTTCAGCTTCGCGCCCGTGCGCTGCGAGAGCAGCTGCCACGGCACGATGTTGGAGTGGTGCTCCATCTCCGTGATGGCGATCTCGGTCTCGTGGTCCACGCGGTAGGGCTCGTCGGCCCAGCCCAGCATGTTGGCCACGAGGTTGAGCGACTCGGAGGCGTTCTTGGTGAAGATCACCTCGTCGCGGCTCGGCGCGTTGATGAAGGCGGCGACCTTGTCACGGGCGCCTTCGTACAGCGCCGTCGCCTCCTCGGCGACCGTGTAGACGCCGCGGTGGACATTGGCGTTGTGGCGCTCGTAGTACGTGTTGAGCGCGTCGAGCACCTGGCGCGGCTTCTGCGAGGTCGCCGCGGAGTCCAGGTACACGATCTTCTTGCCGTCGTGGACCACGCGATCCAGGAGCGGGAAGTCCTTGCGGATCGCCTCGGTGTCGAGGAGGCCGGAGAGCCCCTGATGGGCAGATGTCACGCGGATGCGCCACCCTTCGTGCTGTAGGCCTCGTAGCCCTCGTTCTCCAGCTTGTCGGCGAGCTCGGCGCCGCCGGACTCGACGATGCGGCCGCCGGAGAAGACGTGCACGAAGTCCGGCTTGATGTAGCGGAGGATCCGCGTGTAGTGCGTGATCAGCAGCGTGCCGACCTCGCCGGTCTCGCGGACGCGGTTGACGCCCTCGGAGACGACGCGCAGGGCGTCGACGTCGAGGCCGGAGTCGGTCTCGTCGAGGATCGCGATCTTCGGCTTGAGGAGCTCCAGCTGAAGGATCTCGTGGCGCTTCTTCTCACCGCCGGAGAAGCCCTCGTTGACGTTGCGCTCCGCGAAGGCGGGGTCCATGTGGAGCTTCTCCATGGCCTCCTTGACCTCCTTCACCCACGTACGCAGCTTGGGCGCCTCGCCGCGGACGGCGGTGGCGGAGGTGCGCAGGAAGTTGGAGACCGAGACACCGGGGACCTCGACCGGGTACTGCATGGCCAGGAAGACGCCGGCACGGGCGCGCTCGTCGACCGACATCTCCAGGACGTCCTCGCCGTCGAGGGTGACGGTGCCGCCGGTGACCGTGTACTTCGGGTGGCCGGCGAGCGAGTACGCCAGGGTCGACTTGCCGGAGCCGTTGGGGCCCATGACGGCGTGGGTCTCGCCCTGCTTGATGGTCAGGTCGACACCCTTGAGGATCTCCCGGGGGCCGTTCTCGGCCTCGACGGAGACGTGCAGGTCGTGGATTTCAAGCGTTGCCATGGGTGACTCAGGACTCCTGGGTGACGGAGACGAGCACATCGTCCCCTTCGATCTTTACGGGGTATACGGGGACGGGGCGCGTCGCGGGAAGGCCGGACGGCTTGCCGGTGCGGAGGTCGAAGCTGGAGCCGTGCAGCCAGCACTCGATGGCGCAGTCCTCGACCTCGCCCTCCGAGAGGGAGACGTTCGCGTGCGAGCAGATGTCGTTGATCGCGAACACCTCGCCGTCGGTCCGCACGACCGACACCGGCGTGCCGTCGACCTCGACCCGCTTGGGGGTGTCGGTCTCCAGCTCGCTCAGTGCGCAGACTCGGACGAAGGCCATCAGACGGAGGCCTCCAACTCGGCCTCGATCTTGGCGATGAGGCGCTCCTCGACGTCCGGCAGGCCGATCTGCTGGACCAGCTCGGCGAAGAAGCCGCGGACGACGAGGCGGCGGGCCTCGGTCTCCGGGATGCCGCGGGCCATCAGGTAGAAGAGCTGCTCGTCGTCGAAGCGGCCGGTGGCCGAGGCGTGACCGGCGCCGGCGATCTCGCCGGTCTCGATCTCCAGGTTCGGCACGGAGTCGACCCGGGCGCCGTCCGTGAGGACCAGGTTCCGGTTGAGCTCGTAGGTGTCGGTGCCCTCGGCCTTGGCCTGGATGAGGACGTCACCGATCCAGACGGCGTGCGCGTCCTGGCCCTGCAGCGCGCCCTTGTAGGCGACGTTCGACTTGCAGTGCGGGGTGTTGTGGTCGACGAGGAGGCGGTGCTCCTGGTGCTGGCCGGCGTCGGTGAAGTACAGGCCGAAGAGCTCGGCCTCGCCGCCGGTGCCCGCGTACCGGACGCGCGGGTGGATGCGGACGACGTCGCCGCCGAAGGTGACCACGACGGACTTGAAGGAGGCGTCGCGGCCGACCAGCGCGTTGTGCTGGGCGACGTGGACGGCCTTCTCGTCCCAGTCCTGGACGGAGACCACGGTGAGCTTGGCGCCGTCGCCGAGGAGGTAGTCGACGTTGGCGGCGAGCACCGCGTCGCCGGTGTGGTCGATGACCACGACGGCCTCGGCGAACGCGCCGAGCTCGATCACCTGGTGGCCGAAGGCGACGCCGCCCTGGCCGTGCACGGCGATCCGGATGGGCTCGGCGAGGACGGCCTCCTTGGCGACGGTGACGACCGAGGCCTTCTCGAAGGAGGAGTACGCCTGGGCGGCGATCCGGTCGACGGGCGTGCCCGCCTTGCCGAGCCGCGCGTCGTCGCGGCCGACGGTCTCCACGGTGACGCCCTCGGGGGCCTCGATCTCGACCTTGACGCCCTCGCCGGTGGCGACGGCGGTGCCGTCGTGCAGTCCGCGCAGGCGGTCCAGCGGGGTGAACCGCCACTCCTCCTCGCGGCCGTGCGGGACGGGGAAGTCCGCGACGTCGAAGGACGGGGGCGCGCTCATGCGCGTGGCGACGGTGGACTCGGCAGCCACCGCGATCGAGCCGGCGGTGGTGGAGCCCGCCGGAATGTTCTGAGCCTCAGCCATGGCTGTCGTCTTGCTCTCTTCCTACGTTTTCGATCCTCGGCCCGCCGCTTGGGGCGGGCCGAGGGCTGGTGGTGGGGCGTCGGTGCGTCAGCCGACCGCGCCTTCCATCTGCAGCTCGATCAGCCGGTTGAGCTCCAGCGCGTACTCCATGGGCAGCTCCTTGGCGATGGGCTCGACGAAGCCGCGCACGATCATCGCCATCGCCTCGAACTCGGTCATGCCGCGGCTCATCAGGTAGAAGAGCTGGTCCTCGGAGACCTTGGAGACGGTGGCCTCGTGGCCCATGGAGACGTCGTCCTCGCGGACGTCCACGTACGGGTACGTGTCCGAGCGGGAGATCGTGTCGACGAGCAGCGCGTCGCACAGGACGTTCGACTTGGAGCCCGGGGCGCCCTCGCCGATCTCGATGAGACCGCGGTAGGAGGTGCGGCCGCCGCCTCGCGCCACCGACTTGGAGACGATGTTGGAGGAGGTGTTCGGGGCCATGTGGACCATCTTGGCGCCGGCGTCCTGGTGCTGGCCCTCGCCCGCGAAGGCGATGGACAGGGTCTCGCCCTTGGCGTGCTCGCCCATGAGGTAGACGGCCGGGTACTTCATCGTCACCTTGGAGCCGATGTTGCCGTCGACCCACTCCATGGTCGCGCCCTCGTAGGCCACGGCGCGCTTGGTGACCAGGTTGTAGACGTTGTTCGACCAGTTCTGGATCGTCGTGTAGCGGCAGCGGCCGCCCTTCTTCACGATGATCTCGACGACCGCGGAGTGCAGGGAGTCGGAGGAGTAGATCGGGGCGGTGCAGCCCTCGACGTAGTGGACGTAGGCGTCCTCGTCGACGATGATCAGCGTCCGCTCGAACTGGCCCATGTTCTCCGTGTTGATACGGAAGTAGGCCTGCAGCGGGATTTCGACGTGCACGCCCTTCGGCACGTAGATGAACGAGCCGCCGGACCACACGGCCGTGTTCAGCGAGGCGAACTTGTTGTCGCCGACCGGGATGACGGTGCCGAAGTACTCGCGGAAGAGCTCCTCGTGCTCCTTCAGCGCGGTGTCGGTGTCGACGAAGATGACGCCCTGCTCCTCCAGGTCCTCACGGATCTGGTGGTAGACGACCTCGGACTCGTACTGGGCCGCGACACCGGCGACGAGGCGCTGCTTCTCCGCCTCGGGGATGCCGAGCTTGTCGTACGTGTTCTTGATGTCCTCGGGCAGTTCCTCCCAGGAAGCGGCCTGCTTCTCGGTGGAGCGCACGAAGTACTTGATGTTGTCGAAGTCGATGCCCGACAGGTCGGAGCCCCAGCTGGGCATGGGCTTCTTGTCGAAGAGGCGCAGACCCTTCAGCCGCAGCTTCAGCATCCACTCCGGCTCGTTCTTCTTCTCGGAGATGTCGCGGACGACGGCCTCGGAGAGACCGCGCTTCGCGGTGGCACCGGCCGCGTCCGAGTCGGCCCAGCCGTACTCGTACCGACCCAGGCCCTCGAGCTCGGGGTGGCTGATCTCGGTGGTCATGCGGGGTTCCTCCCGGCCGTGCTTGCGGATGCTTCTGATGGGGTGGTCTGCGGGGCGCTGTGCGGGATGAACGTGGTGCAGACGCCGTCACCATGCGCGATGGTGGCCAGACGCTGGACGTGCGTTCCCAAGAGGCGGGAGAAGACTTCCGTCTCCGCCTCGCACAGCTGGGGGTACTGCTCGGCGACGTGGGCGACCGGGCAGTGGTGCTGACAGAGCTGCTGGCCGACCGGCGCGTTCCGCGCGGTGGCAGCGTACCCGTCGGCGCTCAGCGCCTTGGCGAGAGCCTCGGTGCGCTGGTCGGGATCGGCCGACTCGACCGCCTCGCGGTACGTCTCCGCCTGGGCTTCGAGCCGGTGGCGGGCGAAGGCGGCGACGGCCGCCTCCCCTGCCGCTCCTCCGCCGGCGGACTTCTCGATCCAGCGCAGGGCGTCCACGGCCAGTGTGTCGTACGACTGGTCGAAGGCGTCCCGGCCGCAGTCGGTCAGCGCGAAGATCTTGGCGGGGCGGCCGCGGGTGCGGGCGCCGTAGACCCGCTTCTCGCGTGCTTCGACGACGTTCTCGGCGACGAGCGTGTCGAGGTGCCGACGTACGGCCGCCTGGGTGAGGCGGAGCCGCTGCGCGAGATCGGCGACGGTCGACGGACCGTGATCCAGGATGGACCGCGCGACCCGGTTGCGGGTGGACCGCTCACCGGTCGCGAGTTCCTCCACCGGAGCCTCACCGACTTTTTTCACAACGCCATTGTTGCGTAATTCCCTGAGGACTGACAAGCGACGCCGGAACGAGGCACGGTGCCGTGCGTCACTCAGGTAAGGCTTACCTGACCTGCGGAAACGATCACTTCGAGACGGTCGCACCGCCCGCGGGAGGCACCGCCGTCCCGCCCGCCGAGGCCACCGCGCGGGCGAACGAGACCGCGTTCCGGACGGCCGCGCCCCCGGGGTCGTTGTTGAAGAACGCGTACACGTCCGCCCCCTCCGGCCAGGTCGCGGCGAGCCTGTCCGCCCAGGTGGCGAGCGCCCGCGGCCCGTAGGCCGGCCAGGGCCTCGCCCGGCCCTCGTGCAGCCGCAGATAGCCCCAGTCCGCCGTCCGCCACAGCGGGGTCACCGGCTTCGAGCCCCGGTCCGCCCAGCACAGGGCGGCGCCCCGGTCCGCGAGGACCGACGCGATCCGGTCGGTCCACCACGACTCGTGCCGGGGCTCCACGGCGACCCGCACCGTGCGCGGGAAGCGGGCGAGCACCGCGTCCAGCAGCCCGGCGTCGGCGCGGAGCGTGGGCGGCAGCTGGAGCAGCACGGGCCCGAGGCGGTCCCCCAGCGCCTCGGCCCGGCCCATCAGCCGCTCCACGGGCTCCTCGGGGTCCTTCAGCCGCTTGATGTGGGTGAGGAAGCGGCTGGCCTTCACCGCCATGACGAAGCCGTCCGGCGTGCGGTCCCTCCACTCGGCGAAGGTGTGACGCTCGGGCAGCCGGTAGAAGGCGTTGTTGTTCTCCACGGCGACGAACCGGCGCGCGTACTCCTCCAGCCAGAGCCGCTGGGGCACGCCCTCCGGGTAGAGGACGCCGCGCCAGTCCCGGTACTGCCACCCTGAGGTACCGACGAACACGGACATACGCCGCGCCTTCCCCCGTACGGGGCGGCTCACCCGCCGGAGCCGCGAACGGGGCCGCGAAGGTGTCCGCCGAACGGGGACCTAGGGGGTGCCTTGTCGGTCAGGCCGAGCCCGGCATGATCGACAAGACACCCCCTAGACTTCCCGGCATGCGAAACGAGTCCGTCGACACCGCCGTCCGGGTACGCGGCCTGGTCAAGCGGTACGGAGACAAGACCGCCGTCGACGGCCTCGACCTCGATGTCCGGGCGGGCACCGTGACCGCCGTCCTCGGCCCCAACGGAGCCGGCAAGACCACCACGATCGAGAGCTGCGAGGGGTACCGCAGGCCCGACGCGGGCACCGTCCGGGTCCTCGGCCTCGACCCGGTCGCCGACGCGGCCGCGCTGCGCCCCCGGATAGGCGTGATGCTCCAGTCCGGCGGCGTCTACTCCGGCGCCCGCGCCGACGAGATGCTCCGCCACATGGCGAAGCTGCACGCGCACCCCCTGGACGTGGGCGCCCTCATCGAGCGCCTCGGTCTCGGCTCCTGCGGCCGGACCGCCTACCGCAGGCTCTCCGGCGGCCAGCAGCAGCGCCTGGCGCTCGCGATGGCCGTCGTCGGCCGCCCCGAACTGGTCTTCCTCGACGAGCCGACCGCCGGGCTCGACCCGCAGGCCCGCCGCGCCACCTGGGACCTCGTGCGCGAGCTGCGCGCCGACGGCGTCACGGTCGTCCTGACCACCCACTTCATGAACGAGGCCGAGGAGCTCGCCGACGACGTCGCCATCATCGACGCCGGCAAGGTCGCCGCCCAGGGCAGCCCCGAGGAGCTGTGCCGCGGCGGCGCCGAGAACACCCTGCGCTTCACCGGCCGCCCCGGCCTCGACCTCGGCTCGCTCCTCAAGGCCCTGCCCGACGGCACGGCCGCCGCGGAGCTGACCCCGGGGGCGTACCGGATCAGCGGCCAGGTCGGCCCGCAGCTGCTCGCGACCGTCACGAGCTGGTGCGCCCAGCACGGCGTGATGCCGGACGGCATCACGGTGGAGCGCCACACCCTCGAAGACGTCTTTCTCGAACTGACCGGCAAGGAGCTGCGCGGATGAGCGGCGGTACGGGTACCTACGCGCCGAAGCCGGGAGCTGCCCCCGTCGGCC
Source organism: Streptomyces sp. NPDC093600 (assembly GCF_044764755.1). NCBI lineage: Bacteria > Bacillati > Actinomycetota > Actinomycetes > Kitasatosporales > Streptomycetaceae > Streptomyces > Streptomyces sp. NPDC093600. Next base: position 835,983 of record NZ_JBIWIU010000002.1, on the reverse strand, counting down.
GGATGATCGCGGCGCAGACGGCCCTGGAGACGAGGATGTTGCTGCGCAACGGCGAGCAGCTCCTGCTCACCGTGATCATCCCCTCCCTGCTGCTGGTGCTCTTCTCCACGGTCGACGTCGTCGACACCGGCGCGGAGAAGGCCGTCGACTTCCTCGCGCCGGGCGTCCTCGCGCTCGCGGTGATGTCCACCGCCTTCACCGGCCAGGCCATCGCGACCGGCTTCGAGCGCCGGTACGGGGTGCTCAAGCGGCTCGCCGCGTCGCCGCTGCCGCGCTGGGCGCTGATGACGGCCAAGACCCTGTCGGTGCTGGTCACCGAGGTGCTCCAGATCACGCTTCTGACGCTGATCGCCCTGGGGCTCGGCTGGTCCCCGCAGGGCGACCCGCTCTCGGTCCTGCTGCTCCTCGTCCTCGGCACCGCGGCCTTCTCGGGCCTCGGGCTGCTGATGGCGGGCACGCTGAAGGCGGAGGCGACGCTGGCCGCGGCCAATCTGGTCTTCCTGCTGCTCCTGGTGGGCGGCGGGGTGATCGTGCCGCTGGAGAAGTTCCCGGACGCGGCCCGAACCGTCCTGGAGCTCCTGCCCATCTCGGCGCTCTCGGACGGCCTGCGCGACGTCCTCCAGGGCGGCGCGTCCCTGCCGTGGAGCCAGGCGGCGGTCCTCGCGGTGTGGGCGGTCCTCGGCCTCGGGGCGGCGGCGAGGTTCTTCCGCTGGGAGTGACCGGGGGGTGACGTTCCGGGACATCCTCTCCCGTACCCCACCCCTCGTGAAAGCGTGCACAAGCCCCCGTTTACGATAGGGGCCGTGCTGAACCCCCTCGCCTTCATCGCCCAGCGCTGGACCCCGTCCCCCCGGACGCTCCGGCGCGCCGCGCTCTCCGTCGTCGTGATGAGCGTGGTCATCATCGTCACGGGCGGCACGGTCCGGCTGACCGGCTCCGGTCTCGGCTGCGACACCTGGCCCAAGTGCACCGACGACAGCCTCTTCGCCACGCCCGAGCAGGGCATCCACGGCGCGATCGAGTTCGGCAACCGGATGCTGACGTACGTGCTGTCGACCGCCGTCGGCTGGGCGATCATCGCGGCGCGCTCCACCAAGCCGTGGCGGCGCGGGCTGACCCGGCTGGGCTGGCTCCAGTTCTGGGTCGTGATGTGCAACGCCGTCCTCGGCGGGATCACCGTGTGGATGGGCCTCAACCCGTGGACCGTCGCCGGTCACTTCCTGGCGGCCAACGGACTGCTGACGGTCGCCGTGATCACCTGGCAGCGCGCCCGTGAGGGCGACACGGCCCCGCGGCCGCGCGTCCCCGGACCGGTGCGCAAGCTGTCCTGGGCGATCGTCGGTGTCTCCGTGCTGCTGCTGGTCCTCGGCACGGGCGTGACAGGTTCCGGCAAGCACGCCGGTGACAGCAGCGAGGTCCCGCGCATGCCGTGGGACTGGACCGTCGCCGCGCATGTCCACGCGATCTCCGCCTGGGTCGTCTGCGCGCTGGCGCTCGCGATGTGGCTGGTGCTGCGGGTGGTGGACGCCCCCGACGACACCCGGGCGCGCGCCCGCGATCTGCTGATCGTGCTGCTCGCCCAGGGCGGGATCGGCTACCTCCAGTACTTCACCGGCGTTCCCGAGCTGCTGGTCGGCGCCCATATGCTCGGCTCCTCGCTGATGTGGATCGCCGTGCTGCGCCTGGCGCTGAGCCTGCGCGAGCGCCCGCTGTCCACGCCGGACATCCCGGCCCGGACGGCCCCGGTACCGGCCTCCGCCTGATCCGAACGAAAGCCCTAGGCCAGTCCGTACACCCGCCGCGCGTTGCCCGCCGCGATCATGGTGGCGACGCGCTGCGCGTCCGTACGGGACCAGGCGCCGTCGCCCACCCACTCGCCGAGCACGCGGTCGAGCGCGCCGCGGAAGACGCTCGCGGCGACGACGTGCAGCTCGGGCAGTCCTCGGGCGCCGCTGGAGAAGAGCAGCTTGCCGAAGGGCGCCAGCTCCAGGATCTCGGCCAGCAGGGCTGCGGCGCGGGCCCCCGTCCGGGCGAGGACGGGGCCGAGGTCGGCGTACACGTGCGGGAATGCCTGGGTCAGCTGCGCCGCCTGGCGGTGGTACGGGTATCCGTGCAGCAGCACGAGGTCGGTGCCGAGGCCGCTGGTGGACGCCGCGAAGTCGGCGAGCCGGGCCGGGTCCTCGGCCCCCGCCTGCAGTTGGAGCGGACGTCCGGAGGCGACGGCGATCCAGAGCAGATGGCGCAGGAGTACGGGGTCGGTGAGCCGGCCCCCGGCCGGCCGGCGGGCCAGCCACCGGCCCGCCGCCCCGCGCACCTCTCCGGGTCCCGGCGGGTCTGACGCGTACACGAGCCCTCCGCGCACCCCCGCGACGGAGGTGAAGGCGACGGCGCTCGCGGCCGCGCCGTGGACGGCCTCGGAGAGGTTGGCCAGGAGCGCGTCCACGGTCCCCGAGGTGTCGGCGACCTGTTCGGCGAGCGGCTCGAGACGGACGATCTCATGGGCGTCGGCGCCGGCCGCGGCGGCGATCTCGGCGGGCCCTGTCAGATCGCCCGGCAGCCCGGTGTCCACCAGATAGGTGGAGATCCCCGAGGCGCGGAGCAGTCGGCGGCCGGTCTCCAGAACGCCCAGTTCCCGGCGGCGGGCGAGATAGCGGGCCGGCGGGCAGTGCGGTTCCAGACCGAGCAGCGGCGGGCACCAGCGGCGTACCGCGAAGCCGGTCTGGGTGTCGAAGAAGGTGGTGCCGGGCGCGGCGGGCCCGGCGGCGACGCCGAGACCGGCCTCGAAGGTGCCGAGGCCGAGCTCCGTGCGGAGCACCCCGTGGCAGTGCTGGTCCACCAGGTTCGGGGTCTCGATCATTCGGGGGCTCCCTGTGTGGACGTGCTTCCACACGTCCTAACGGGTGAGCCCCGCGCAAGGTTGTTGCTTTTGTGACAAGCGAGGGGGCCCGCTCATTTGTTGGCCGGGCCGCCGATCTGGATTCCCGCCATCCGGGTCCACTCGTAGGGGCCGGTGACGACCTTCGCGGCGAACTCGCCGTCGAACTCGTCGTGAAGCGTGAGACCGGCCTTCTCGGCTGCCTGCTGGGCGACGGGGTACGAGGGGGCGACGAGGTCGCCCCAGCCGCCGTCCTCGCCCACGAGGACGATCCGGGTGCCCGTCTGGCCGATGTAGGCGAGCTGCCCCTCGGCGCCGCCGTGCTTCCGCGAGAACGCCTGGATCTGCCGGGCGAGCTTGGCCGCCTTGCGCTCTGCCTGCTTGGTGTCTGCCATGAACAGGATGCTACCGAGCGGTAGACGCACTGGCGACGGCCGGGCACGTGGTCTTGCCCACGCGCTCCGGCCGTTGTCGAAGGGGCCCTCGGCCCTGGTGCCGCTACCGCAGGAAGGGGTCCACCGCGACCGCCACGAAGAGCAGCGAGACATAGGTGATCGACCAGTGGAAGAGGCGCATCTCCTTGAGCTTCGCGCCCGTCGCGCCGGCCTTCGCCCGGTTCAGCAGCGCGTGCGCCTCCCAGAGCCACCAGCCACCGGTCAGCAGCGCCACGGCGGTGTAGAACCAGCCCGTGTAGCCCAGCGGCGTGAGGAGCAGCGAGACGGCGACCATCACCCAGCTGTAGAGGACGATCTGCTTGGCGACGACCTTGTTGGAGGCGATCACCGGGAGCATGGGCACGCCCACGCGCGCGTAGTCCTCCTTCACCTTCATCGACAGCGGCCAGTAGTGCGGCGGCGTCCAGAAGAAGATGACCATGAAGAGGATGACCGCGGCCCAGGACATCGAGTTGGTCACGGCCGACCAGCCGATGAGGACCGGCAGACAGCCGGCGATGCCGCCCCAGACGATGTTCTGCGCGGTCCGGCGCTTCAGGATCATCGTGTAGACCACGACGTAGAAGAGCAGCGCGCCGAGCGAGAGGGCGGCGGAGAGCCAGTTGACCAGGAGGCCGAACCACAGCGTGGAGACGACGGCGAGGGTGAGGCCGAAGACCAGGCCCTCACGCGGCGAGACCATGCCGGTGACCAGGGGGCGCTGGGAGGTGCGGTCCATCAGCGCGTCGATGTCACGGTCGATGTACATGTTCAGCGCGTTGGCGCCGCCCGCCGACAGATAGCCGCCGAGGCAGGTGGCGAGCACCAGCCACAGGTCCGGCACGCCCTGCTCGGCGAGGAACATCACCGGGACGGTGGTGATGAGCAGCAGCTCGATGATCCGCGGCTTGGTCAGCGCCACGAATGCCTTGACGCGAGCTCCGAACGGCCGATGGCCCCCCGGGCTGGGAGTCAAGACGACCCCTGCGGGTCGGGACTCGACGGCCGTCACGCACACCCCTGACAGAGAGTTTTCCCAGCAAGCTCCCCGGTGAAGACGGGGTGAAGACTTGCGCGTACCACGCCACTCTAGACGTTGCCCATACGCCGATCTTCGCGGGGGTGGGGTCGTGTTGAGGGTGCTCGTTCCCCGCTGTTCCGGCCGTCCGTCCCACGCTGTGGACGGCTGCGGGGAGGCGAAGTGACAGAGTCACCCGCACTCTTGTCGTATCCGCTCATTTGAGGGGCCTCACTCGAAAAGATGGGCGTTCTGTCGGGGGTAGGCTCGACAGCGCCGGTACACCCTCAGTCACCGGCTTATGCAGACATGTGGAGAGGAGCCCTGACTCAGGGTGAGCACTAAGCCGACCACCACAGACCTCGAGTGGACCGAGTTGGACCAGCGGGCCGTGGACACCGCCCGCATCCTGGCCGCGGACGCCGTACAGAAGGTCGGCAACGGCCATCCTGGTACGGCCATGAGCCTGGCCCCCGCCGCGTACACCCTCTTCCAGAAGGTGATGCGCCACGATCCGGCCGACCCGGAGTGGGTGGGGCGCGACCGGTTCGTGCTCTCCGCCGGGCACTCGTCCCTGACCCTGTACACCCAGCTGTACCTGGGCGGCTTCGGTCTTGAGCTGGACGACCTGAAGGCGTTCCGCACCTGGGGCTCGAAGACGCCGGGCCACCCGGAGTACGGGCACACCGCGGGCGTGGAGACGACGACCGGCCCGCTCGGCCAGGGTGTCGCCAACGCCGTGGGCATGGCGATGGCCGCCCGCTACGAGCGCGGTCTGTTCGACCCGGAGGCGGCCCCCGGCACCTCCCCCTTCGACCACCACGTCTATGTGATCGCCGGTGACGGCTGCCTCCAGGAGGGCATCTCCGCGGAGGCGTCCTCGCTGGCCGGCCACCAGAAGCTGGGCAACCTGATCCTGCTGTGGGACGACAACCACATCTCGATCGAGGGCGACACCGAGACGGCCGTGTCCGAGGACACGATGAAGCGGTACGAGGCCTACGGCTGGCACGTCCAGCGCGTCGAGCCGAAGGCCGACGGCGACCTGGACCCGGCCGCCCTGTACGCGGCGATCAAGGCCGCCGAGGCCGAGACCGAGCGTCCGTCGTTCATCGCGATGCGTTCGATCATCGCCTGGCCGGCCCCGAACGCGCAGAACACCGAGGCCGCGCACGGCTCGGCGCTGGGCGACGAGGAGGTCGCGGCCACCAAGCGCGTCCTCGGCTTCGACCCGGAGCGCACCTTCGAGGTCTCAGACGAGGTCATCGGCCACACGCGGGCGCTCGGCGACCGCGGCCGCGAGGCGAAGGCCGCCTGGGAGAAGTCGCTCGCCGAGTGGCGTACGGCCAACCCGGAGCGGGCCGCCGACTTCGACCGGATCCAGGCCAACGAGCTGCCCGAGGGCTGGGAGTCGAAGCTCCCGGTGTTCGAGGCGGGCAAGGGCGTGGCCACCCGTGCCGCGTCCGGCAAGGTCCTGCAGGCGCTCGGCGCGGTGATCCCGGAGCTGTGGGGCGGCTCGGCCGACCTCGCGGGCTCGAACAACACCACGATCGACAAGACGTCCTCGTTCCTCCCCGAGGGCAACCCGCTGCCGGAGGCCGACCCGTACGGCCGCACGATCCACTTCGGCATCCGCGAGCACTCCATGGCCGCGGAGATGAACGGCATCGCGCTGCACGGCAACACCCGTATCTACGGCGGCACCTTCCTGGTGTTCTCCGACTACATGCGCAACGCCGTGCGTCTGTCCGCGCTGATGCACCTGCCGGTGACGTACGTGTGGACGCACGACTCCATCGGTCTGGGCGAGGACGGTCCGACGCACCAGCCGGTCGAGCACCTGGCCTCGCTGCGCGCCATCCCCGGGCTGAACATCGTGCGCCCTGCGGACGCCAACGAGACCGCCATCGCCTGGCGCGAGATCATGAAGCGCCACACGCGGGAGTTCGGCAAGGGCGCCCCGCACGGTCTGGCGCTGACCCGCCAGGGTGTGCCGACGTACGCGCCGAACGAGGGCACCGCCAAGGGCGGTTACGTCCTCCTCGACGCGGAAGGGCCCTCCGGGCAGAGCACAGACGCGCAGGTCGTGCTGATCGCCACCGGCTCCGAGGTGCACCTGGCCGTCGAGGCCCGCGAGCAGCTCCAGGCGGAGGGCGTCCCGACCCGGGTCGTCTCGATGCCGTCGGTGGAGTGGTTCGAGGAGCAGGACCAGGGGTACAAGGACGCCGTCCTGCCGCCGTCGGTCAAGGCGCGGGTGGCCGTCGAGGCCGGTATCGGTCTCACCTGGCACAAGTACGTCGGTGACGCCGGCCGGATCGTCTCGCTGGAGCACTTCGGCGCTTCGGCGGACGCCAAGGTCCTCTTCCGCGAGTTCGGGTTCACCCCCGAGGCCGTCGCCGCCGCCGCGCGGGAATCCCTCGCCGCCGCCGCGCGCTGACGCCCATACGTACGACTTAATGGAGATGCAACTCTCATGACAGACGCTCTCAAGCGCCTCTCCGACGAAGGCGTCGCGATCTGGCTGGACGACCTCTCGCGTCAGCGGATCACCTCCGGCAACCTGGCCGAGCTGATCGACCAGCAGCACGTGGTGGGTGTCACCACCAATCCGTCGATCTTCCAGAAGGCCATCTCGGAGGGGCACGGTTACGACCAGCAGCTGGCCGACCTCGCCGCCCGCAGGGTGACCGTCGAAGAGGCCATCCGCATGATCACGACGGCGGACGTCCGTGACGCCGCCGACATCCTGCGTCCGGTCTTCGACGCGACCGACGGCCAGGACGGCAGGGTGTCCATCGAGGTCGACCCGCGCCTGGCCCACAACACGGCGGCCACCGTCGCCGAGGCCAAGCAGCTGGCGTGGCTGGTCGACCGGCCCAACACGCTCATCAAGATCCCGGCCACCGAGGCGGGTCTGCCGGCGATCACCGAGGTCATCGGCCTCGGCATCAGCGTGAACGTGACGCTGATCTTCTCGCTGGAGCGTTACCGCAAGGTCATGGACGCCTACCTGGCGGGCCTGGAGAAGGCGAAGGAGCGCGGCCTGGACCTCTCCAAGATCCACTCCGTGGCGTCCTTCTTCGTCTCCCGCGTGGACACGGAGATCGACAAGCGTCTGGAGTCGATCGGTACGGACGAGGCCAAGGCCCTCAAGGGCAAGGCCGCGCTCGCCAACGCGCGTCTGGCGTACCAGGCGTTCGAGGAGGTCTTCGCCTCGGACCGCTGGGCCGCGCTCGACAAGGCGCAGGCCAACAAGCAGCGTCCGCTGTGGGCGTCGACCGGTGTGAAGGACCCGGCGTACAAGGACACGCTGTACGTCGTGGACCTGGTCGCGCCCGGCACGGTCAACACCATGCCGGAGGCGACGCTGGAGGCCACCGCCGACCACGGCGAGGTCACCGGCGACACCGTGCGCGGCACCTACGAGCAGTCGCGCGCCGAGCTGGACGCCGTGGAGAAGCTCGGTATCTCCTACGACGACGTGGTGCGGCTGCTCGAAAAGGAGGGCGTCGAGAAGTTCGAGGCGTCCTGGAACGACCTGCTCAAGTCGACCGAGGCGGAGCTTGAGCGCCTCGCACCTTCGGAGGCGTAAGCACCTTGAGCGCAGTCCACGGAGCCAACCCGCTCCGTGACGCCGCAGACCGACGGCTCCCGCGCATCGCGGGGCCGTCGGGTCTGGTGATCTTCGGCGTCACGGGCGATTTGTCCCGTAAGAAGCTGATGCCTGCCGTCTACGACCTGGCCAACCGCGGTCTGCTGCCGCCGGGCTTCTCGCTCATCGGCTTCGCCCGGCGCGAGTGGCAGAACGAGGACTTCGCGCAGGAGGTCCACGACGCCGTCGAGCAGCACGCCCGCACGCCGTTCCGCGAGGAGGTGTGGCAGCAGCTGATCCAGGGGATGCGCTTCGTCCAGGGCGACTTCGACGACGACGACGCCTTCGAGCAGCTGAAGTCCACCATCGAGGAGCTGGACAAGGCGCAGGGCACCGGAGGCAACTTCGCCTTCTACCTGTCCGTGCCGCCGAAGTTCTTCCCGCTCGTCGTCCGGCAGCTGAAGAAGCACGGTCTCGCCGACCAGAAGGACGGCTCCTGGCGCCGCGCGGTCATCGAGAAGCCCTTCGGTCACGACCTCGTCTCCGCCAAGGAGCTCAACGAGGTCGTCCACGAGGTCTTCCCGCCCGAGGCGGTCTTCCGGATCGACCACTACCTCGGCAAGGAGACCGTCCAGAACATCCTGGCGCTCCGCTTCGCCAACACCCTCTTCGAGCCGATCTGGAACCGGTCCTACGTCGACCACGTGCAGATCACCATGGCCGAGGACATCGGCATCGGCGGCCGCGCCGGCTACTACGACGGCATCGGGGCCGCCCGTGACGTCATCCAGAACCACCTCCTCCAGCTGCTCGCGCTGACCGCGATGGAGGAGCCCGCCTCCTTCGAGGCGGACGCGCTCGCGGCCGAGAAGACCAAGGTCCTCGGCGCGGTGAAGCTGCCGAAGGACCTGGGCGCCTCGACCGTGCGGGCCCAGTACGCCGCCGGATGGCAGGGCGGCGCGAAGGCCGTCGGCTATCTCCAGGAGGACGGCATCGACCCCAAGTCGAAGACCGACACCTACGCGGCCATCAAGCTGGAGATCGACAACCGCCGCTGGGCGGGCGTCCCCTTCTATCTCCGTACCGGCAAGCGGCTCGGCCGCCGTGTCACCGAGATCGCGGTCGTCTTCCAGCGCGCCCCGCACTCCCCCTTCGACTCCACGGCGACGGAGGAGCTGGGCCAGAACGCCCTGGTCATCCGGGTGCAGCCGGACGAGGGCGTGACCATGCGGTTCGGCTCCAAGGTGCCGGGCACGTCGATGGAGGTCCGGGACGTGTCGATGGACTTCGCCTACGGCGAGTCCTTCACGGAGTCCAGCCCCGAGGCGTACGAGCGGCTCATCCTCGATGTGCTGCTCGGTGACTCCAACCTCTTCCCGCGGGTCGAGGAGGTCGAGCTGTCCTGGAAGATCCTCGACCCGATCGAGCAGTACTGGGACAAGCACGGCAAGCCCGCGCAGTACCAGGCGGGCACGTGGGGGCCGGTCGAGGCGGACGAAATGCTCGCACGAGACGGACGGAGCTGGCGCCGGCCATGAAGACCGACCTGACGGACACCACGTCCAGCAAGATCAACAAGGCGCTGGTGCTGGGACGACGGGCCATCGGCACGCCGGCCGTCGGCATGGTGCTCACCCTCGTCATCGTCACCGACGAGGAGAACGCCTACGACGCCCTGAAGGCCGCCAACGACGCGTCCCGCGAGCACCCCTCCCGGACGCTGGTGGTCATCAAGCGGGCCGCGCGCTCGCCGCGCGACCGCGCGAAGGCGCGGCTCGACGCCGAGGTCCGCCTCGGCGCCGACGCCAGCACCGGAGAGACGGTCGTCCTGCGGCTGTACGGCGAGGTCGCCGACCATGCCCAGTCGGTGGTGCTTCCGCTGCTCCTTCCAGACGCGCCCGTCGTCGTCTGGTGGCCGGTCAACTCCCCGGCGGACCCGGCGAACGACCCGCTGGGCGCGCTCGCCCAGCGCCGGGTCACCGACACCTACGCCGCCGAGCAGCCGATCCACGAGCTGATGGGCCGCGCGGAGACCTACACGCCGGGCGACACGGACCTGGCGTGGAGCCGGATCACCCCGTGGCGTTCGATGCTGGCCGCCGCGCTCGACCAGGTCGTGTGCGAGGTCACCTCGGCCGAGGTGGAGGGCGAGGAGTTCAACCCGAGCGTCGAACTGCTCGCCATGTGGCTGGCGGACCGGCTGAAGGTGCCGGTGCGGCGGTGCACGTCGGCGGGGCCCGGGCTCACGTCCGTACGGATGGAGTCCACCTGCGGGCCGATCGTGCTCGACCGGCCGGACGGCTCGCTGGCGACGCTCTCCATCGAGGGGCAGCCCGACCGTGCCGTGGCGCTCAAGCGCCGCGAGACGGCGGACCTGATCGCCGAGGAGCTGCGGCGGCTCGACCCGGACGACACCTACGCGTCCGCGCTGCGGTACGGCGTGGACCGGCTCGACGAGGCGGCCGCCGTGACGGCTCCCGAGCCGGACGAGCAGACTCCGGTCGCGGCGGCCGGCCCCGCTCCTTCGCCCTCGAACGCGTCGTCGAATACGTCCGCGAAGAAGCCCGCGGCCAAGAAGGCGGCGGCCAAGTGAGCGCTCCGCAGCTGGTGGTGCACCGGGACAAGGAGCTGATGGCGCAGGCCGCGGCGGCCCGGCTGATCACCCGGATCGTGGACGCGCAGACCGCTCGCGGCTCGGCGTCCGTGGTGCTCACGGGCGGTCGGAACGGCAACGGGTTGCTCGCGGCGCTGCGTTCGGCCCCGGCCCGGGACGCGATCGACTGGTCGCGGCTGGATCTGTGGTGGGGCGACGAGCGGTTCCTGCCCGACGGCGATCCCGAGCGCAATGTCACGCAGGCCCGCGAGGCGCTGCTCGACACCGTCCGGCTGGACCCGGCGCGGGTGCACGCGATGCCCGCCTCGGACGGCCCGTACGGCGACGACGTCGACGCCGCGGCCGCCGCGTATGCGGCCGAACTCGCCGCCGCGGCCGGTCCGGAGGACCACGGCGCGGTGCCGTCCTTCGACGTGCTGATGCTGGGTGTGGGGCCCGACACCCATGTGGCGTCGCTGTTCCCGGAGCTTCCGGCGGTCCGCGAGACCGAGCGGACGGTGGTCGGCGTGCACGGCGCGCCCAAGCCGCCGCCGACGCGGATCACGCTCACGCTGCCGGCGATCCGGGCCGCCCGGGAGGTCTGGCTGCTCGCGGCGGGAGAGGACAAGGCGAAAGCCGCGGCGATCGGGCTGTCGGGCGCGGGCGAGATCCAGGCCCCGGTGGCCGGTGCCCGCGGCCGTGCCCGGACGCTCTGGCTGCTGGACGCGGCGGCGGCCTCGGAGCTGCCGCGCGATCTGTATCCGGCGGCTTCGGCCTGACGTCCCGTCGCCGGCACAGCGAAAGGCGGCACCACCGGTTCGGACCGGTGGTGCCGCCTTCTGTTCGCCTGGTATCTACTGCTCGGGGCCGCACGACAGTTGACGATCGATGGCCTCAGCCGTCATCGGACCGTCCGCGGTCCAGTACTGCCCCGCGGGCAGCTGCGCGGCCTTGATCACGGACGTGTCGAAGAGGCCACCCGATCCGTCTTCGGTGCCGGCGTCGGTGATGAGGACGTCCAGGTCCTTCGGCAACGTCGCCGGTTGCCGCCCCGGTGTGGAGTGCGCGAACTCCTCCCCCGCCCAGAGCGTCAGCGCACCGCGCTTTCCTTCGGCGCTCTTCGGGTCACGGGCCTCCCAGAGTGGCTTCTCCGACGTCCCGTCGAACACCTCGACCTTGCCCACCGCCTCCGTCGGACAGGTCGGGGCCTTGATCGAGACCCGGGATCCGTCGATGCGCATCCCCACCAGGAGAGGCCGCGGATCGGACATGCTGTACACGCCGTACACCCACAGCCCCGCGGCGGCGATGAGCGCCACCGCGACCGCGGATCCCAGCAGCACGAACGGCCACACGGGCAGTGCCCTCCGAGAGGGGCTCAGCATCGGTATCCGCCGTCCTTCCATCCCGCGCGACGCTCCCAACGGTTGCGGCACGGGTTGGACCCGCCCCTGAGATACATGTAACCGAAGCGGAGTCCGTAGCGCATCCACTGCCGCTTGTGCCGACGCTCATGACGCATGAGGCTCGCCGAGACCCTCCCGTTCGACGTGAAGAACGTCGTGCCGAGCGTCGTGCCACCTCGCGCGTGGAATCCGACGCCGCCCGAGCAGACGCGCATACCGTAACGGTAGCGGCACTTGTAGCCCATCCAGCGGCTGGCCCCGGCGGTGAACACGCCCACGGCGCGGGCCTCCTGACGGCGCTGCCAGCGGAGGTAGCGGCCGCCCCAGTTGACGGCCTTCCTCTTCACGTGCTTCCACCACCATGCCCGGCCGTCGAGGTCGTACTGGTTGACGGGGTCACCGGGGTAGCCGTACGCGTTGGCGCCACCACCGTGGACGGGGTCGGCGGAGAGGAAGCGTCCGGTCTGCGGGTTGTAGAGGCGGACGCCCATCAGGACGAGGCCGGTGAGGGTCTCGCTGGAGCGCTGCTTGCCACCGAGCCAGTTGTAGCGGACGGCGGGCTGGCCGGTGCGCGGGTTGCCGTACTCGTCACTGTCCAGGACCAGGGGGGCGTCGGCCACGTCCAGGGGGAGCTGGAGGGAGACGTCGCCGTGGATGTTGGTCAGCTGGAGCACGGTGCCGCCGCTCGCACCGGTGGTGGCGGCGAGGTCGCCGGACGCGGAGGAGACGTTGCGGCTGAGAGTGCCGTCGGCGGTGTCCTCGGTGATCCAGCGGGGGTTGTCGCCGTCACCGGCGAAGTGGTTGACCTTGGCCGACGTCTGGGCCCAGGTTCCGTCGGTGTTCTCCTCGACGGTCCAGGAGCGCAGGCGCCCGGTGGCATCGAGCTGCCAGGTCTGGCGCTGGCCGTTCGCGGTCTGCTGGTGAACCAGGTCGTTGGCGTAGTAGCCGATCTGGCTGCCGGGCAGCGCGGTCGTACGGCCGAAGGCGTCGTAGACGTGGCCGGTCGCGACGAGCCGGTCGCCGCTGTCGTACGTCTGGGTGGTGGTGGTTCCTCCGGTGGTGGGGCAGGCGGCGCCGGCGGCGCCCGCCGCGGTGGTCAGGGAGGTGCGGTTGGTGCGCTTGTCGAACGCGTAGGCGCGCTTCGTGCACACGTCGCCGACGGTGTCGTCGACGCTGGTCAGGCGGCCGGTGGCGTCGTACGTGTAGTTCTGCGCGGACCAGCCGGCGTGTTCGGTGACCTGGCCGTGGATGGATTCCTCGGCGGTGTCGGAGACGACGACCTGGCCGTCGCTGTCGCGGCTGTAGACGCGGGAGCGAGTGGCTCCGGTGGAGTCTTCCTCGACCTTGAGGGTGTACCCGCCGGGGAGCCTCTCGGTGGCGACGGAGCCGTCGGCGTCGTAGGTGGCGGCGAACGTTCCGGCGACCGAGTCCGTGGTGGCGGTGGCCAGTCCACGGGGCTCGGCGGTGGTGTCGTAGGCGTATGTGACCGTGGACGGGGCCGAGTCGGTGGTCTTGACCGGACGGTTCAGCAGGTCGTACTCGGTCGTGGTCACTCCGCCGTCGGCGTCGGTGTACGAGACGAGCCGGCCGAGCTTGTCGTACGTCTTCGTGATCGTCCCGCCGGTCGGCGAGACGGTCTTGACGGCCTGGCCGGTGACCGGATCGTACTCGGTCGTGGACTCCGGAACCGCCTGGCCGAGCCCGCCCGTCATGACGCTCCTGGTCTGACGTCCGGCGTTGTCGTAGGTGTTGGTCGTGGTGCGGGTGACGCCGTTGGCGGTCTCGATGACCTTGGCCGGGTTGTTCCACCAGTCGTACTCGGTGGTGGTGGTCGGCGTCTGGGCCGGATGGCTGCCGCCGCCGGCGATGACGCCGGCCGGGCCGGTGGTGCACACCTGGTCGGCCCACTCCGGCCGTCCCTGGCAGGTGCCGGTGCCGGTCGCGGACCAGTAGGTGGTCACCCGGGTCGCGGCGTCGGTTCCGGTGGCGCCGGACGGCAGCTGCTTGGTGACGCGGCCCTGGTCGTCGTACTCGATGGTGTCGGTGATCGCGAGACCGGCCGGGTCCTTGATGGTCTTGACCGGAAGGCCCTTGCTCCAGTCGTACACCGTCTGAGTCACCCGCGCGTCGGCCATGGCCGTGGTGCCCAGGACCTGTGCGCCGGTGGTGACCTTGGTGACCTGGTGCTCCACCTTCGCCGTACCGTCGGTGGGACGACCGGCGTCGTACTCGTTGACCGTCCACGAACGGGCGGCGGCGGACGCGCCCGTGCCGGTCAGTGTGATACGGCGCAGCGGGCCGAACTCCTCCAGCTCACGGACACCGGTCCTGTCGTAGACGGAGCGGGTGGAGAGCAGGTCGGCACGGTCCTGAATGGACAGGCCCGCGATACCGAGTTGGGACAGGGTGGCCCGGTCGGCCGCCGTGGCACCCAGGGCGAGAGCCCGGTTGCCGGCGGTCAGCTCACGCACCGCGTTGCCGTGATGGTCGTATTCGGAGACCGAGATGTGCCCCCCGGGCGATGCCGAGTTCACCTGATGCCCGGAGGCGTCGGTGTAGGTGAGCGAGGCGCGGCGGTAGTCGCCCGCGCTCAGCTGGTCGCCCGAGTTCGCGGCGGGAACGGCGTCGGCCGGGAAGACAGCGGTCGCGTCCGCCGGGGCGTCGGTCTGACCCCACACGTTCACATCCGCGGCACCCATCTGGTACGGGGCCTTGTCGCCGGTCAGCGGCACGTCGTAGACGACGCTCGTGGACGCCGTACCCTCCGGAGTGCCGGTGGTGCCCTGCTTCAGACCGGAACGGTTGGCCTTCAGGAGCATGCCGTCACCGGCGGTGGCCGCGTTGCCCGCCTTGCCGTAGGTGAACGACCACGGCAGCTCGCCCGGCGGGGTCAGGCCGGTGACCCGGCCCGCCGCGTCATAGCCGTACGCGGTCCTCGCGCCGTGGCCGAGCTGCGGGTTCCAGGTCTCTCGCAGTCGGCCGGAGCCGTCGTACAGGTACTGCTGCACCGGCTTGGACGTCGCCGCGGCCGCGCCGGGCTCGGTGGACCAGGCCCGGATCTCCCTGACCTGACCGGCCACGTCACCGAGGGTCGCGTCGGACGCGGTGGTGGCGGTGGCGTAGACGAACTCCAGCGCGCGGCAGCCCTTCGTGGACGGCGTCGCCGTGCACGTGGTCGCGGAGGCGGCCGATGTCGGGGCGATGATCCGCTTGGGACGCGCCAGCTGCTTGCCGGCCACCGTCACGGTCTCGGAGATCACCGTGGTCGTCGACTGCGCCAGGCCGTCCATGCCGCTGGACGCGACCTGCCACGAGGTGGAGGCGGCGTCCGGCTTGGTGAAGACGGTGACCGTGCCCTCGGTGTCCTTCAGCGTGAGGGAACCGGTCAACGCGCCCGTGAGAGCCATGTCCTCGGCGCCGGGCTCCGGCTTCCAGCCGCCACCGACGGTGGCGGTGAAACCGAGCTCCTCGCCCTCGGAGTCGACCAGCGCGACCGAGGTGGCCGAGGTCTTCTTCAGATACGCCCAGTCCGACTCGGTGATCTCCGCGGTCGTGCCGGAGATCCACTGCGGGCCGAAGATGGGCGCCTGGCCGTCCTGCTTCGCGCCGCCGTCGGGGCGTCGCGACGACGCCGTGCGCGAGACGGAGAGCCCGAACGCGGAGGCGTCGGTGTCGGAGAGGGTGTAGTCACCGGTCAGCAGGTTCACCGAACCCGGACCGGCGTCCTCCGACGGGGCCGTGCCCGCGTTCCGGTCCACCGTGATCGTGTTCACCGGGGAGTACGCCGAGCCGGTGCCGTCCGTGAACGCCGCACGGACCTCGATCGGACCGTCCTCGGCCAGGGTGTCGGTGATGTTCCATGTCAGAGCGGCGGGCTTGCCGTTCACCGTCGCCACCGGCCAGCCGGAGACCGCCGCTCCGTTCGCGGCCTGCCGTACGTCGGCGACGGGCACGTCCTTCCACGTGTCCGTCTCACCCCGGCGGTACTGGTAGGTCACTCCGGTGTAGGAGGACTGGCCTTCCGCCGTCAGGCCCACCCGGCGTGCGGGGCGGTCGCCCTGGCCCGGCGTCAGGAGCGCCGCGCCCGAGCCGGCGTAGAAGACATGCGAGGTCTCGGCCGAGATGTTCCCGGCCGCGTCCTTGGTGCGGGCGGTCACGGTGTGCCTGCCCGCGGGGAACGACAGCGTCTGGGTGACGGCGGTCCCGGTGGTCGCGGCCGGCGTCCACGCGCCGGTGTCCAGCTTGTACTCCACGGTCTTCACGTCGCTGGTGGGCGGGGTGAAGGTGAAAGAGCCGGAGAAGGTGCCGTTCGCGTCCGGGGTGCCGGACCAGGTGTTCGCCGGGAAGTCGGTCGAGGAGACGGTGCTCGTCGCGGGGGCGGTGGTGTCGACGGTGAACGTCTGCCACGCGGACCAGGTGCCGTTCCATGTCGTACCGTCGTAGACCGCGGCCCGCCACTTGTACGAACCAGGGGCCAGCGCGGTCGTCGGCGTCCACGGCGCGTTCGTGCCCGAGGCGACGAGCGCCGACTTGCCGGTCTGGAGCGCCGCGGTGCCAGTCGGTGTCCAGATCTCGTACGTGAGCTGGACGGTGTTGCCGTCCGCGTCGCTGGCCTTGCCGGTGATCGTCGGCGTGGTGTCGTTGGACGCGTCGCCCGAGAGCGGGGAGACCGGCGTCGCCGCACCCGGCTTGGTGTTGTACGTGACCGACAGGTACGGGGTGTTCGAGGCCGCGTTGCCGGAGTTGAACCGCTTCCAGCCGTACGAGTCGGCCTCGTCGGTCGCCCGTATGCCCAGGGTGTTGGTGCCGTTGCCGTTGGCCGCCCAGGCGGCCGCCAGGCTGGTGATGTCCTGGTTGACCCAGCCGTCCGCGCACGAGGAGGAGTGGCCCTTGGTGGCCGTCGACGTGGCCCACTTCTTGTTCCAGTTCGGCTGCGCGGTCCACCGTGTGGCGGTCGAGGCGGAGCTTGTGTCCCAGACCTCCCAGCTCCGGGCCGAGCAGGACCAGGAGTGGAAGTTCCACAGGTTCAGCTTGGCGCTCAGGATCTGCTTGCCCGTGATCTTCGACATCGGGAAGGCCAGGAAGGAACGCGCCACCTGGCCCGAGCCGTTGTTGCCCAGTTTCAGCTCGGTCTGCGCCGACACGTCGGTCGCGTAGCCCTGCTGGACAAAGGTGTCGAAGCTCGCCCCGATGTTGACCGCGGGGTCGACGGTGACGGGGTACGTGGTCGCCGGGTCGGCGAGGAACTTCGCGTCCGGCGTGAGCGTCAGGTCGACGGAGCTGCCGCGCTGCGTCACCTTGAGCCCGACGTCGGCCCGCCGGGTGTGCTCGCCGGACCGGGGATCCACGGTCGCGTCCCACATCACGGGCGCGGGCAGTACGCCGACCTGCTTACCCGACTTCGCGTCGAGGAAGGTCACCGAACGGTCCCCATTGGCCCGGGCCTTGACGCCCTTGGCGTCAAGCGTCAGCGTGACCGAACCGTTCGCATCGACAGCGGAACGGTTCTTCAGCTCCAGGAACTGCTCGAATCCGGTACGGGTCGACTCGATGATCAGGTCGGTCGCCGTCAGGGCGTCGGCGTAGCGTGCCGTGGTGCCCGACACCGTCGGCTCCGGCAGCGCGCCCCGCCACGACAGGGTCATCGCCCTGTCGTCACCGGCCTGTAGCGTCACCAGCGGCACCGCCGCGGTCTTCGCCTCGCCCGCCGCACCCGACGCCTTCACCTTCGCCGCCCGCGCCGTCGGGGTCTTCCCCGCCAGTCGCAGATCCAGCGGGTGGGCCTGAGCCGCCACCGCGCCCTGCGAGGTCTTCACCAGGGCGACGTCGATGGTCCGCCACTGTCCCGTCGCCCCGTCCCGGAAGCGGACCGGGCCCGAGGCCGCGTCGAGCGTCACGCTGCCGTCCGGGTTCACGAACGTCGTCGACGACTCCGTACGCTCCGAGAGCGCCTCGACCCGCTTCCCCGACAGACGGGCCGCGACCTGAGCGGATGGCAGGTCCGCGGCCTCGGTCGCGAACGTTCGCGCCGTCGGCTCGGCGGCGACCGCCGCCGCCCCCGCGTCCCCTGTCGAGATCGCCACGAAGGCCGTCTCGGCGATCATCAGCCCGGCGACCACGAGGGCGATGCGCGGGAGCGCCCTCGCCCGCGGCCATATGGACCCTCCACCCCCGTCGTCGGGGGTGACCTGCTCGTTCATCCTTCGATTCCTCCCCTTGGGCCGCTGCTGCGGCTCATACGGTGAGGAGCATAGAGAGAATGATCATTTCAGGAACGGTATTCGCCCGACGTTGTCGAGAACGGCCGCTTCCGCTCCAAGAATGGCGCGAGCAGTCCCGGGACCGCCTCGGCGGCGAAGGCCAGGCCCTCGCTCTCGTCGGCGTCGTACACGTCGTACGCCCCGGCACCCGCCGCCGTCGTCGCGGTCAGCGTCAGGACACCGGCGCGGCGCTGGAAGACGGACTGTTTGACGGTCCATCCGATGACGCCGCCTCGCTGGAGGGCGACGGTGGTGCGCCGGAGGGTGCCGGACCGGGTGACGAGATAGTCGCCGGTGACGCCGTGTCCGAGGTTGCGGTAGGCGTCCAGGGCGAGGAGCACGGCGAGCGGGACCAGGACGAGGGCGCAGACCGCCGCGGCGAGAAGCAGTACGGGGGTGAGGGCGGCCCCCAGGACGGCGAGGACCGCGACCGGGGGGACGGCGGTCCCCAGCGCCCAGCGCAGCCGCCGGGAGCGGGCGGCACGGGGGTGGGCGGTGAGCGGGGCACCGGTGGGGGCCGCGGGCTCGCGCAGGACCTGGGCGGAGAGCCGGTCGGCGATCGCACGGGGCGCGGGCGGCAGCAGGGTCTTGTGGTCGGCGTGCTTGTCGTCGTCGTCCTTGACGAGGCCGGTGGCGACGGCGTCGACGCGGGCGGCGCGGCACGCGCGTACCCCGAGCGGCTCGACGAGTTCGACGCCGCGCAGCCGGCGTTCCTCGATGGAGATCGAGCGGCCGGTGAACAGTCCGCGGCGGACCCGCAGGGTGCCGCCCGGCTCGCGCTCCAGGCGGTAGTTCCACCACATCTCGACCCACAGGCCGAGCGCGCCGACGGTTCCGGCGAGGGCGGCGAGCAGGACGAGCACGACGACCGTCCAGAGGAGGGAGGTGTCCCGGAACCGGTCACCCACCCACGCGATGACCTCGCCCTGGGCACCGAACCACTGGCTGACCTGCATCACGGCGCCGGCCGCCGCGCCGCCGAGGAGCGGGACGAGGAAGGAGACGGGGGCGTAGCGGATCCAGCGCGGGTCGAGGACGGCCAGCGCGCCGTCGTGCCGGGTGTCCTGGGCGGCCGGGACCCGGCGGTCGAGGAGCTCGCGGCGGAGCCGTTCGCCCTCGGCCCTGCTGACCGGGTCGAGTTCGAGGGTGGATTCGCCGCCGCCGGTGTTCTCGCCGGTGCCGATGCGGACCTTGACGAGACCGAGGACGCGCAGCAGGACGTTGGCGGTGAGATCGACGCTGCGGATGCGTTCGCGGGCCAGCGAGCGTCGTTTGACCAGGAGGAGCCCGGTGCGGAGTTCGGCGCGCTCGGCACCGACGCGGTAGCGGGTGCGGCGCCAGCGGACGTAGTCGGCGGCGGAGCCCCCGGCGACGAGCAGGACCGCCCCGGCGAGGACCCAGCCCACGGCCTGCCACAGCGGCATGGAGCCGGACAGACCGAGCACGGTGGGCAGCCCGGCGCCGCCGGCGACGCCCGCGAGGACGGCGGCGGTGACCAGGACCGTACGGCGGTCCAGGCGCCGCCAGTCCTCGGTCGGCGCCGGCGGGGGTGTCATGTCGCGTCCCCGGGGGTCGCCTGGGTGATGTGCGTCAGCCGTTCGGCGAGTTCGGCGGCGAGCTCGTGGTCCAGGCCCTCGATCCGGATCGCGCCCTTGGAGGAGGCGGTCGTCACGGTCACCGTGGCGAGCCCGAACGCCTGCTCCAGCGGGCCGCGTACGGTGTCGACCGTCTGGATCCGGGACATGGGGGCGATCCGCCACTCCTGCCAGAAGGCGCCCGTACGGACGTAGACGGCTTCGTCGGTCACCTCCCAGCGGTGGACCCGGAACCACCAGCGGGGGAGGAACGCGGTGCAGGCGAGGCCGACGGCCGCCAGGATCCCGGCCGCGAGCAGCAGCCAGAACCGGGCGGGCGTGACGAGGGCGCCGAGCACGCCGAGGACGGCCACCGGTACGGCTGTGGTCACCAGCCACTGGGTCCGCCACCAGGTGACGGCCCGTTCGTCCAGCGGGTTGTTCGGCGGCCGCAGCCGCACCTCGGCCCGCCCCGCGTCCTCCCCCCTCACGGGATCAGCTTCGTCCGCGCAGCGAGCGGTAGGTCGCGACGAGTCCGGCGGTGGAGCCGTCGAGCCGCTCGCCGCCCTCGCCCTCGGTCAGGACGGGCTCGATCTTCTTGGCGAGGACCTTTCCGAGCTCGACGCCCCACTGGTCGAAGGAGTCGATGTTCCAGATCGCGCCCTGGACGAACACCTTGTGCTCGTACAGCGCGATGAGCTGGCCGAGGACGGAGGGGGTGAGCGCCTTGGCGAGGATGGTGGTCGTGGGGTGGTTGCCCTTGAAGGTCTTGTGCGCGACCAGGTCCTCGGCCACGCCTTCGGCGCGTACCTCGTCGGGGGTCTTGCCGAAGGCCAGTGCCTGGGTCTGGGCGAAGAAGTTGGCCATCAGCAGGTCGTGCTGGGGGACCAGGCCCGGCGGCAGGTCGGCGACGGGCTCGGCGAAGCCGATGAAGTCGGCCGGGATGACCTTGGTGCCCTGGTGGATCAACTGGTAGTAGGCGTGCTGGCCGTTGGTGCCCGGGGTGCCCCAGACGACCGGTCCGGTCTGCCAGTCGACGGGCTTGCCGTCCCGGTCGACGGACTTGCCGTTGGACTCCATGTCGAGCTGCTGGAGGTACGCGGTGAACTTCGACAGGTAGTGCGAGTACGGCAGGACGGCGTGCGACTGGGCGTCGAAGAAGGCGCCGTACCAGACGCCGAGGAGGCCGAGCAGCAGCGGCGCGTTCTCCTCGGCGGGGGCGGTGCGGAAGTGCTCGTCGACGAGGTGGAAGCCGTCGAGCATCTCGCGGAAGCGGTCCGGGCCGATGGCGATCATCAGGGAGAGGCCGATGGCCGAGTCGTAGGAGTAGCGGCCGCCGACCCAGTCCCAGAACTCGAACATGTTGGCCGTGTCGATGCCGAACTCCTCGACCTTCTCGGCGTTGGTCGACAGGGCCACGAAGTGCTTCGCGACGGCGTCCTGACCGGCTCGCAGTCCGGTGAGGAGCCAGTCGCGCGCGGAGGTGGCGTTGGTGATCGTCTCGATGGTGGTGAAGGTCTTGGAGGCGACGATGAAGAGCGTCTCGGCCGGATCGAGGTCGCGGACGGCCTCGTGGAGGTCGGCGCCGTCGACGTTGGAGACGAAACGGAACGTCAGGTCCCGCCGGGTGTAGGACCGCAGGACCTCGTAGGCCATGGCCGGGCCCAGGTCGGAGCCGCCGATGCCGATGTTCACGATGTTCGTGATCGGCCTGCCGGTGTGGCCGGTCCACTCGCCCGCGCGGACCGTGTCGGCGAAGGCGCTCATCCTGTCGAGGACGGCGTGGACGGCCGGGACGACGTTCTCGCCGTCGACCTCGATCACCGCGTCGCGGGGGGCGCGCAGCGCGGTGTGCAGCACCGCCCGGTCCTCGGTGGTGTTGATCTTCTCGCCGCGGAACATGGCGTCGCGGAGCTCGGCCACGCCGGTGGCGGTGGCCAGCTCGCGCAGCAGCGCCAGCGTCTCGTCGGTCACCAGGTGCTTGGAGTAGTCCAGATACAGGTCGCCGACCCGCAGGGTGTATGCGCCGCCGCGGTCGGCGTCGGCCGCGAACAGCTCCCGCAGATGGGTGCCGGCCAGCTGCTCACGGTGCTTGCCGAGGGCCGCCCACTCGGGCAGCTGATTGAGCCTCGCACGGCCTTCGGTAGTCATCTCGGACATCGCCCACTTCTTCTCGTACTGCCTGCTTGCCCCGCTGCCACTCCAACCTAATTGATCGCCGGGGCGGACGGCGCGGCGGCGCCGTGAACGCGTGGGGTCGGCCGGGGCGCCGGCGGATTCGACGAGAAACGGGCCCTGCCCGCGAACCGAGTTCGCGGGCAGGGCCCGTTCGTCACACCTTCACACCACGCTCAGATCTCGCCGCGCAGTTTGGCCAGCGCCTCGGCGAGGATCGCCTCGCCGTCCGCGTCGCTGCGCCGCTCGCGCACGTACGCGAGATGCGTCTTGTACGGCTCCGTGCGCGGCGGGTCCGGCGGATTGTCCCGGTCCTGACCGGCCGGGAAACCACAGCGCGGGCAGTCCCACGTCTCCGGAACCTGCGCGTCACTGGCGAAGCTCGGCTGCGTCTCGTGCCCGTTCGAGCACCAGAAGGAGATGCGGAGGCGCGGTGCCGACTCGCCCCGCTCGGCCTCCCCCATCGGCCCCGCTCCGACCCGGCTTCCCCGGATCGCGTTGCCACTTGCCACGGTCGTAACTCCCTGCGTGATGGTGCTCGAAGATGCCCCAGTCTACGTAAGGCCCAACGCGCGTCCAGTGATTGGAGTTACACAGAACCCCGCAACGCCGGAACGAGCGTTCAGCCGTTCACCTTCATCAGAAGTGCAAGTACGACAATGCACGCGAACCACAGCAGACCGACCACGACGGTGATCCGGTCCAGGTTGCGCTCGGCGACCGAGGAGCCGCCGACGGACGACTGCATACCCCCACCGAACATGTCGGAGAGGCCGCCGCCCTTCCCCTTGTGCATCAGCACGAGCAGCATCAGCAGCGCGCTGAAGACGATCAGGGCGATCGAGAACCCCATAACCACGGCTGGACCCTACTTCCTGGCAATTCTCGGAAAAGTGCGAACGACGGGGGCCGACAGGCTCACACAGCCTGCTCGGCCCCCGCAAGGGTACGACGGATCGCCGCTACCGCATACTCACTGGTCGCGGAAGCGGACGATCTTGACGAACTCGTCCGCGTCCAGCGCCGCGCCGCCCACCAGGGCGCCGTCCACGTCGGGCTGCGCCATGATCGCGGCCACGTTCCCGGCCTTCACGGAGCCGCCGTACTGGATGCGGACCTTGTCGGCCAGCTCCTGCGAGTACAGCTCGGCGAGACGGCCGCGGATCGCCCCGCAGACCTCCTGCGCGTCCTCGGGGGTGGCCACCTCACCGGTGCCGATGGCCCACACCGGCTCGTAGGCGATCACGACGGACTCGGCCTGCTCGGCCGGGACGTCCTTCAGGCCGCCGTCGATCTGGGCCAGGGTGTGCTCGACCTGCCGGCCCGCCTTGCGGACGTCCAGGCCCTCCCCGACGCAGAGGATCGGGGTCAGACCGTGCTTGTACGCGGCCTTCACCTTGGCGTTGCAGACCTCGTCCGACTCGGCGTGGTACTGGCGGCGCTCGGAGTGGCCCACGGCGACGTAGGAGCACTTCAGCTTGGCCAGCATCGCCCCCGAGACCTCACCGGTGTAGGCACCGGAGTCGTGCGCGGAGATGTCCTGGGCGCCGTACTTGATCTTGAGCTTGTCGCCGTCGACCAGGGTCTGCACGGACCGCAGGTCGGTGAAGGGCACCAGGACGGCGACCTCGACCGCGTCGTGGTCCTTGTCGGTCAGCGCGAAGGCGAGCTTCTGGACGTGGGCGATGGCCTCGAGGTGGTTGAGGTTCATCTTCCAGTTGCCCGCCATCAGCGGGGTACGCGAACTCACTTTTTCTCAGTCCTCCAGAGCGGCGAGGCCGGGGAGCGTCTTGCCCTCGAGGTATTCGAGGCTGGCGCCACCACCGGTGGAAATGTGGCCGAAGGCGTTCTCGTCGAAGCCCAGGATCCGGACGGCGGCGGCGCTGTCGCCACCACCGACGACGGTGTAGGCGCTGCTGTCGACCAGGGCCCGCGCGATGGCGGTGGTGCCACCGGCGTAGTCGGGGTGCTCGAAGACGCCCACCGGACCGTTCCAGAAGACGGTCTCGGCGTCGGCGATCTTCGACGCGTACAGCTCGCGCGTCTTCGGGCCGATGTCGAGGCCCTCCTTGGTCGACGGGATCTTGTCCGCGTCGACGGTCTCGAAGTCGGCCGGGGCCTTGGTCTTCAGGTCGGGGAACTCCCCGGAGACCAGGACGTCGACGGGGAGGACGAGCTCGACGCCGTTCTCCTCGGCGCGCTTCATGTACTCCTTGACGACGTCCACCTGGTCCTTCTGGAGCAGGGAGATGCCGACCTCGTAGCCCTTGGCGTAGAGGAAGGTGTACGCCATGCCGCCGCCGATCAGGAGACGGTCGGCCTTGCCGAGCAGTTCGTCGATGACGGCGAGCTTGTCGGAGACCTTGGCGCCGCCCAGGACGACGACGTACGGGCGCTTGACGTCCGAGGTCAGCTTCTTGAGGACGCCGACCTCGGTGGCGATGAGGTGGCCGGCGGCGTGCGGAAGGCGGGCCGGGAGGTCGAAGACCGAGGCGTGCTTGCGGTGTACGGCGCCGAAGCCGTCACCGACGTAGACGTCGGCGAGGGCGGCGAGCCGGTCCGCGAAGGCGCCGCGCTCGGCGTCGTCCTTGGACGTCTCACCGGCGTTGAAGCGGAGGTTTTCGATGACGGCCACCTGGCCGTCGGCGAGGCCCGCCACGGTGGAGGTGGCCGATTCGCCGACCGTGTCGGTCGCGAACGCCACGTCGGCGCCGAGGAGCTCGCCCAGGCGCGCGGCGGCCGGGGCGAGGGAGAACGCCGGGTCCGGGGCGCCCTTGGGACGGCCCAGGTGCGAGGCGACCACGACCCGGGCACCGGCCGCGGCGAGCGCCTGGACCGTGGGGAGGACGGCGCGGATCCGGCCGTCGTCGGTGATGGTGGTGCCGTCCAGCGGCACGTTGAGGTCGGCGCGGACGAATACCCGCTTGCCGGCGACGCCTTCGGCGAGAAGCTCGTCGATCGTCTTCATCTCTTACTGACTCCTAGGAACGCGGTGGAGCACACGAGACAGGGCTCGTACAGCGCGACGTTACGCTGTCCGAGCCCTGCGCTCACATCAAGGGGTGCCTGCCTGGGATCAGAGCTGGCCGCCGACGAAGACGGTGAGGTCGACGAGGCGGTTGGAGTAGCCCCACTCGTTGTCGTACCAGCCCAGGATCTTCACCGAGTTGCCCTCCTGGACCATCGTCAGGGAGGAGTCGAAGGTGCAGGAGGCAGGGTCGCTGACGATGTCCGAGGACACGATCGGGTCCTCGGTGTAGTACAGGATTCCCTTGAGGTCGCCGTCCTCGGAGGCCTTCTTGAAGGCGGCGTTGACCTCGTCCTTGGTGACCTCGCGCTGCAGCGTGACGACCAGGTCGGTGGCCGAGC
The DNA here is from genome assembly GCF_044764755.1 of Streptomyces sp. NPDC093600. NCBI lineage: Bacteria > Bacillati > Actinomycetota > Actinomycetes > Kitasatosporales > Streptomycetaceae > Streptomyces > Streptomyces sp. NPDC093600. Next base: position 810,687 of record NZ_JBIWIU010000002.1, on the reverse strand, counting down.
CGGTCGGGACCGGGACGCGCATCGCGATGCCGTCGAGCTTGCCCTTGAGCTGCGGGAGGACCAGGGCGGTGGCCTTCGCGGCACCGGTCGTGGTCGGGATGATGTTCTCCGCGGCGGCACGGGCGCGACGCAGGTCGGAGTGCGGGAAGTCCAGGATGCGCTGGTCGTTGGTGTACGCGTGGACCGTCGTCATCAGGCCCTTGACGATGCCGAAGTTCTCGTCGAGGACCTTCGCCATCGGCGCCACGCAGTTGGTGGTGCAGGAGGCGTTGGAGATGACGTGGTGGTTGGCCGCGTCGTACTTGTCCTGGTTGACGCCCATCACGATGGTGATGTCCTCGTCCTTGGCCGGAGCCGAGATGAGGACCTTCTTGGCGCCACCGGCGAGGTGCTTCTCGGCGTCGGCCTTCTTGGTGAAGATGCCGGTCGACTCGATGACGATGTCGACGCCCAGCTCGCCCCAGGGGATGTCGGCCGGGTTGCGCTCGGAGAGCACCTTGATGGTGTGGCCGTCGACGGTGATGGTGTCGGCGGTGTGGGTGACCTCGGCCTTGAGGCGCCCCAGGATCGTGTCGTACTTCAGCAGGTGGGCGGTGGTCGCAGTGTCACCCAGGTCGTTGACAGCCACGATCTCGATGTCAGCACCCTGCTCAAGGAGCGCGCGGAAGTAGTTGCGACCGATGCGGCCAAAGCCGTTGATGCCTACGCGGATCGTCACGAACCGATCTCCTCGTGAGAGTACGCCGGTTTTCGACGCCGGCGAGTTTCTATTAGGGATGTCCCCGACCGCTTACGACCCTACCTCTCCCATCGCCTCAGAGTGACATCGTGCGCAGCCGTAAGTGCCGGTGAATGCACCGTGGCCCGTTACTACCGACGGGTTCGCGCCACAGTGCGACTTTCGTCCCGATCACTGACTGTGATCAAAGGTGCGGGTGGCCGCTCAGCCGTGCACCGCACCCTCCGACGCGTGCCCGGCAGCTGCGAGGTCAATCGCTCCGTCTCATGAACCGCCCTTGTCATGGTCTGCCGCGAGGTGGACAGACGACAGGCTCAGGGGAGCCCATGATCATGTCAAGAACGCCTCCGGCCCGTACGACGAAAGCTGCCGGTGCCTCAGAGAGGCACCGGCAGCGCGGGGTTGGGAGGGGGCGGGAGCTGGGGTCAGCCGACGAGGCTGTCGTCCAGCTCCTCGGTCAGCGTGGACTCGGTCCCCGGGATGCCCAGGTCCTGGGCGCGCTTGTCGGCCATGGCGAGCAGCCGGCGGATACGGCCGGCGACGGCGTCCTTGGTCAGCGGCGGGTCGGCGAGGGCGCCCAGCTCCTCGAGGGAGGCCTGCTTGTGCTCCATGCGCAGCCGGCCCGCGGCGGCGAGGTGCTCGGGCACCTCCTCGCCGAGGATCTCCAGGGCCCGCTGGACCCGGGCGCCCGCGGCGACCGCGGCGCGGGCCGAGCGGCGCAGGTTGGCGTCGTCGAAGTTGGCCAGGCGGTTGGCGGTGGCGCGGACCTCGCGGCGCATCCGCCGCTCCTCCCAGGCCAGCACCGACTCGTGGGCGCCGAGCCGGGTGAGCAGGGCGCCGATCGCGTCGCCGTCGCGGACGACCACGCGGTCCACGCCGCGTACCTCACGGGCCTTCGCGGCGATGGACAGCCGGCGGGCCGCGCCCACCAGGGCGAGGGCGGCCTCCGGGCCGGGGCAGGTGACCTCCAGGGAGGAGGAGCGTCCGGGCTCGGTCAGGGAGCCGTGGGCGAGGAACGCGCCGCGCCAGGCCGCCTCGGCGTCGCAGGTGGCGCCGGAGACGACCTGCGGGGGCAGGCCGCGGATCGGGCGGCCCCGGCCGTCGACCAGGCCGGTCTGCCGGGCCAGCTGGTCACCGCCCGCCACCACCCGTACGACGTACCGGGAGCCCCGGCGCAGCCCGCCGGGGGCCATCACGATCAGCTCGGAGCTGTGCCCGAAGATCTCCAGGATGTCCCGCTTGAGGCGCCGGGCGGCCATCGCCGTGTCCAGCTCCGCCTCGATCACGATCCGCCCGCTCACCAGGTGCAGCCCGCCCGCGAACCGCAGGATCGACGAGACCTCTGCCTTCCTGCAGCAGGTCCGGGTGACGGGAAGCCGGGAGATCTCGTCCTTCACCGCTGCCGTCATCGCCATGGGCCGATCCTTCCATGCATCCGAAAAATACGGTCGTACGCGGCGGCCAACAGCTCCGGGTCGTGCTTCGGAGTACCGTCCGCCCGGGCCACCGGCGCCAGCTCGACCGCGGCGCCGAGCCGTTTGGCGGCGTCGGACAGGGACTCGCGGTCGGGCACGGCGGCCTCGTCGGCCAGCACCACGTCCAGGGCGAGTTTAGGGGCGTGTCGTCCCAAAACCTCCAAATGACGCTGCGGAGAGAAGCCTTCCGTTTCTCCCGGCTGCGGCGCGAGGTTGAGCGAGAGCACCCGGCGGGCCTTGGTCACCATCAGGGCGTCGAGCAGCTCGGGCACGAGCAGGTGCGGGATCACCGAGGAGAACCAGGAGCCGGGGCCCAGGACCACCCAGTCCGCGTCGAGCACCGCGGCGACGGCCTCGGGCACGGCGGGCGGGTCGTGCGGGACGAGGTGCACGGACTGCACCTCGCCCGGGGTGAGCGCCACCGTGGCCTGGCCACGGACGGTGTCCACGTCGTCCGGGCGCGTCGGATCGTGCCCCTTGACCAGGGCCTGGAGCTCCAGGGGCACGGCGGACATGGGCAGCACCCGGCCGTGCGCGCCGAGCAGCTTGCCGACCAGGTCCAGCGCCTGGACGTGGTCGCCGAGCTGCTCCCAGAGGGCGACGATGAGGAGGTTGCCGACCGCGTGCTCGTGCAGCTCGCCCTTGGACTGGAAGCGGTGCTGGATGACCCGGGACCAGGTCTGGCCCCAGTCGTCGTCCCCGCACAGCGCGGCGAGCGCCTTGCGCAGGTCTCCGGGCGGCAGGACGCCCAGCTCCTCCCGGAGCCGGCCGCTGGAGCCGCCGTCGTCGGCGACGGTGACCACGGCGGTGAGATCACCGGTGATCCGGCGCAGGGCGGCGAGGGAGGCCGAGAGACCCATGCCGCCGCCCAGCGCGACGACCTTGGGCTGGGCGCCGCGCCTGCGGAGCGTACGCACCGAAAGGGTGGACGTACGCCGGCGGTACGGCTTCACTCGCGCCCCATGTCCCGGTGGACGACGACGGTCTCGACCCCTTCCGCGGCAAGGCGGGCGGCGAGCTTCTCGGAGGTGGCCACGGAGCGGTGCTTGCCGCCGGTGCAGCCGACGGCGATGGTCACGTACCGCTTGCCCTCGCGGCGGTAGCCCGCGGCGATCAGCTGGAGGAGTTCGGTGTAGCGGTCGAGGAACTCCTTGGCGCCCGGCTGGTTGAAGACGTACGCCGAGACCTCTTCGTTGAGGCCGGTGAACGGCCGCAGCTCGGGGACCCAGTGCGGGTTGGGCAGGAAGCGCATGTCGACGACGAGGTCGGCGTCGACGGGCAGCCCGTACTTGAAGCCGAACGACATGACGGTGGCGCGCAGCTCCGGCTCCTCGTCGCCGGCGAACTGGGCGTCCATCTTGGCGCGCAGTTCATGGACGTTGAGGCTGGAGGTGTCGATCACCAGGTCGGCGTCGCCGCGCAGCTCGCGCAGCAGGTCGCGCTCGGCGGCGATGCCGTCGGTGATCCGGCCGTCGCCCTGGAGCGGGTGCGGCCTGCGGACCGACTCGAAACGCCTGACCAGGGCCTCGTCGGAGGATTCCAGGAAGACGATCCGCCGGGTGACCTGCTGGGCGTCGAGGGCGGCGAGGGACTCCCGCAGGGCGTCGAAGAACTGCCGGCCGCGGACGTCGACGACGACGGCGATCCGGGCCACATTGCCCTGGGAACGGGCGCCGAGCTCCACCATGGTGGGGATCAGCGCGGGCGGCAGGTTGTCGACGACGAACCAGCCGAGGTCCTCCAGGCACTTCGCCGCGGTGGACCGGCCGGCGCCGGACATGCCGGAGATGATCACCAGCTCGGGGATGGCCGCGTCGGCGCCGTTGTCGCCGTTGGCCTCCTTCGTGCCCGTACTCACGTGTCCTGCTCCGTCTTCTCGGTGGTGCGGTTCTTGCCGGTCGTGCTGGTCATGCTGGTCGTGCGCGGTCATGCGGTGCTGCCCCCGTCGTCTTCCATGATCTCTCCTGTTGCCGTGTTCACGGCGGGCGCGGCCGGGGCCGCCTGGGCGAGGGCCACGGCCACGGCTTCGGCCGTCTTGCGGCCCAGGCCGGGGACCTCGCAGATCTGCTCGATTGTCGCCTGCCGGAGCCGCTTGACCGAGCCGAAGTGCTTGATCAGAGCCTGCTTGCGCGTGTCGCCGAGGCCGGGGACGGCGTCCAGGGGGCTGGTCCTGATGCGCTTGTTCCGCTTGGAGCGCTGATAGCGGATGGCGAAGTCGTGAGCCGTGTCACGTACCCGCTGAAGGAGGTACAGGCCCTCACTGGAGCGGGGCAGCACGACGGGGTCGTCGTCACCGGGCAGCCAGACCTCTTCGAGGCGCTTGGCCAGGCCGCAGACGGCGATGTCGTCGATGCCGAGCTCGTCCAGGGCCCGCCGGGCGGCGGCCACCTGGGGCTGCCCGCCGTCGACGACGACGAGCTGGGGCGGGTAGGCGAACCGCCGGGGCCGGCCGTCGTCGGCGGGCACCTCCCCGCTCAGGCCGACCGGGGCGGCTCCCGTGGCGTGCGGGGCGGGTCCCGTGGCGTGCGGGGCGGCTCCGGGGCCTCCCACTGCGCTCACGGCGGCCGGGGCCGTGCCGTTCACGCCGGCGCTCTCGACGGCCTCGGTGTCCTCGACACCCTCCGGGCCCCACTCCCCCGTCCTCTCCTTCTCGGCGAGGTAGCGCTTGAAGCGGCGGCTGATCACCTCGTGCATCGAGCGGACGTCGTCCTGGCCCTCGAAGCCCTTGATCTGGAAGCGGCGGTACTCGCTCTTGCGCGGCAGCCCGTCCTCGAAGACGACCATGGACGCCACAACGTCGTCGCCCTGGAGGTGCGAGATGTCGAAGCACTCGATCCGTAGCGGGGCCGAGTCCAGGTCCAGGGCCTCGGCGATCTCCTCCAGGGCCCGGGAGCGCGTGGTCAGGTCGCTGGCGCGCTTGGTCTTGTGCAGGACGAGGGCCTGCTGGGCGTTGCGCGCGACCGTCTCCATCAGGTCCTTCTTGTCGCCGCGCTGCGGTACGCGCAGCGAGACGGCCGAGCCGCGGCGGCCGGCGAGCCACTGGGCGACGGCCTCCAGGTCCTCGGGGAGGGTCGGGACGAGGACCTCCTTGGGGACGGCGTCGCCGCTCTCCTCGCCGTACAGCTGCTGGATCGCGTGCTCGACGAGCCCGGCCGTCGACACCGCCTCGACCTTGTCGGTGACCCAGCCCCGCTGGCCGCGCACGCGTCCGCCACGAACGTGGAAGATCTGGACGGCCGCCTCCAGCTCGTCCTCCGCGAGCGCGATCAGATCGGCGTCGGTGGCGTCCGCGAGGACGACGGCGTTCTTCTCCATGGCCCGCCGCAGCGCCCCTATGTCGTCGCGGAGCCGGGCCGCCTTCTCGTACTCCATCTCCTCGGCGGCCGCCATCATCCGCTTCTCCAGCCGGCGGATGTACGTGCCGGTGCGGCCGGCCATGAAGTCGCTGAACTCCTCGGCCAGTTCGCGGTGCTCCTCGGGGGTGACCCGGCCCACACAGGGGGCCGAGCACTTGCCGATGTAGCCGAGGAGGCAGGGGCGTCCGGCGGAGGCGGCGTTGCGGAAGACGCCGGCGGAGCACGTACGGACGGGGAAGACGCGGAGCATCAGGTCGACGGTCTCGCGGATGGCCCACGCGTGCGCGTACGGCCCGAAATAGCGCACGCCCTTCTTCTTGTGGCCGCGCATGACCTGGACGCGCGGGAACTCCTCGTTCAGGGTCACCGCGAGGTACGGATAGCTCTTGTCGTCCCGGTACTTGACGTTGAACCGGGGGTCGAACTCCTTGATCCAGGAGTACTCCAGCTGGAGCGCCTCGACCTCGGTCGAGACGACGGTCCACTCCACGGAGGCGGCCGTGGTGACCATCGTGGCCGTGCGCGGGTGCAGGCTCGCCAGCGGCTGGAAGTAGTTGGCCAGCCGCTGGCGCAGGGACTTCGCCTTCCCGACGTAGATCACCCGGCGGTGCTCGTCGCGGAATTTGTAGACCCCCGGCGAGTCGGGGATCTGCCCCGGCTCGGGGCGGTAGCTGGAGGGGTCGGCCATGTTCCCCACCCTACTGGCGGGAACTGACAGTCCGGGCGTCCTCGCGGGAGGGCCGTCTCGCCCCGGTGGGACGTCACGGGAGGCCCCCTCGCCCCGCCGGGCCGTCGTGGGGAGGCGGCCGGCCCGGCGGGGCGTCGGTGTCAGGAGGCGGACTCCGCGGCTCCGGGTGCCCGCCGACGACGCCGGGCCGCCGCTCCCAGGAGGCCGAGGACCAGCACGGCGCCCGCCCCGGCGGTGGCGGACGCCGCCGTGACCAGGGGTTCGTCGGGCGCGGAGGCGGCACCGGTGTCGTAGCCGCCCGCCGCGCCCTTGCGGGCGTAGCCGGAGCCGGGCAGCTTGTCGCCGTACGCCGCGGCGACCCGCTCGCGGTAGGCGGCCAGGCTGGTCCCGTTCTTCCCGATCGCGCGGACCGCGTCCTCGTCCAGTGGAAGCACCTTCGTGCCCTTGTGGACGTACCAGGCGTCGATCTGCGGCTCGCGGAAGACGGTCCCGCCCGGCAGTGCCCGCGCCCCCTGCGCGGTGTAGCGGATCTCGTCGTCACCGGTGGCGATGTTCACCACCTGCCAGCCGCCCGCCTGGCGCACGGTCCACAGCGAGGCCGTCCGTCCGTCCGAGGAGACCGCCTTGCTGGCGTGGAACTCGGTCCGGGCCACCGGCGCGCCCGCCTTCCCGGCCACGAACTCCGGGGACAGCACCCGTACCGGCACCGAGGCCCCCTCGACGCGGGGACGGACGGCGGAACGGGCGACGGCGCCGTCGCGGGCGAAGAACCGGGAGAGGGTGTCCAGGGTCTCCGGCGCGGAGGCCGCCTTTTCGGGTGTGGCCGCCGTCGGCGGCGCGTCGGAGGCGGCGGCCGGGTCGGCGCCGAGGGCGATGAGGGCGGCGGCGGACAGGAGGCCGGCGCTCACGGCACGTATGCGGCTCATCGTCGTCACGCTCCTATCCGGTACAGCGAATGGGTCCAGGAGAAGGAGTTGTTGTTGACGTACCAGGCGTGCGAGGCCCAGTTGTAGCGGTTGCTGGAGGGCCAGGGGTCGCCCCAGTAGACCCAGCTGTCCGCGTCGTCGTAGCCGTAGATCACATGCATGTGGCCGCCGCCGCTCGACCACTGGATGCGCGTCTCGATCGGGCGGTCGGCGTTGATCTCCGTCTGGACGGTGGAGTAGCGCAGCCAGCCGTTCACGTACGAGCCGGGGTTGACGCCCGCCCAGCGCAGTCCGGTCTGCACGTTGCCGAGGGTGGCCTGGTTGTTGGGGCAGTCGTAGCCCTGTTGGCGGTTGAAGGCGGCGTTGCAGAACTGGTTCTGCGAGTAGTTGCGGCCGAACCAGGTGGCGATGGTGTTGCCTCCTGCGGCCCAGCACCAGTTGCTCTTCTGCTGCGCCTGCATGGTGATGTTCAGCCGCTTGGTCGCGAGTGCCGACGCGTCGTCGGGGGCGGGTGCGGCGGAGGCGGTGGTGGGGATGAGGAAGAGTGCGGCGGCGGCGAGTGCCGCGAGGGAGAGCCTTCTTCTGCGCATCGCGTTCCTCCCGTGGCGGGGGGGGTGTGGGGATGTGGGGAGTTGGAGGAGCGCGTCCGGACGCTGGTGAGGAGCATCGGACGTTGTCGGAAGCGGGTCAACACGCTTCAATGCGGGGTGACGGCACGCTGTGAACGGGGTGACCCGAGTGTGAACGGGTGCCCCTGTGTCACCTGCGGTCCCCCCACCGGCGGAACAGCGGTCCGCCACACCGTCGTGAACGTTCACTGAGGAGTCCCCATGGGGCACACCGAGGCGGATCTGGCGCAGTTGCTGCACACCGGTCCGTTCCATCTGGCGCTGCGCACGGCGCTCGCGGTGCGTGGTCTTCCGCTCCAGCGTGTCCAGCACCATCTGGCGCATCGTGGGATCAAGGTCGGGGTGACCAGCCTCAGTTACTGGCAGCAGGGTGCTCGCCGGCCGCAGCGGCCCGAGTCGATGAAGGCGGTCCGCGCCCTGGAGGAGGTGCTCCAGCTGCCGGGGAACTCCCTCATCCGGCTGCTGACCGAGGGCGCCACCGCGCGCGGTGACGTCGAGCGGCCGGTGGCCCGTTCGTACCGCTCCCTCGTGGAGGCGTCGGGCGTGGTGGAGGAGTTGATCGCCGGTCTGGAGTCACCGGTGGACGGCGGGCTGCACACGGTCGGCCATCACGAGCGGGTGCGGATCGGTGCCGAGCGGGAGATGGTGGGGCGCGACTCGCAGCATGTGGTGCGGGCCCACCGGGACGGGGTGGACCGCTATGTGGCCATCCACCACGGGGATCCGGGCTGCGACCCGTCCCGGGTGGAGGTCCGGGCGACGGAGAACTGCCGTACGGGTCGGGTGCGTTGGGACCGCGAGACGGGTGTGGTGATCGCGGAGCTGCTGTTCGACGCGCGGCTGCGGGCCGGCGAGACGTATCTCTTCGGGTACGGCTTCGAGGACGGGACGGCGGGCGCGAGCGGTGAGTACGTCCGGGGGTTCACCTACGCGGGCGGGCAGTACGTGCTGCAGGTCCGGTTCGACGAGGCGGCGCTGCCCGTGCGCTGCCGGCGTTTCACCCAGAGCTCGGCCGGTGCGCCGCGCGGCGGCCGCTCGCAGCTCACGCTGAGCGGGCGGCACCGCACGGTCCATCTGGTGGAGCAGGGGGTACGGCCGGGGCTTCTGGGGATCGACTGGGACTGGGCGTGACGCCGGGGGTATCGCGGCTCCGGGGCGGGGGCCCGGTCTACGCGTCGGGGCGCGGGTTACGCCTCCGAGCCCGGGTTCACGCCTCGGGGCCCGCGATCAGTCTGCCGTTCTCGACGCGGACCGGGACCTCGGGGAGCGGGACGGTGGCCGGGCCCTTGAGCGCCTTGCCCGTGGTCACGTCGAAGCGGCTGCCGTGGCAGGGGCAGTTGCCCTCGTTGTCCTCGATCCTGTCGAGGACGCAGCCGGCGTGGGTGCACTGGGCGCTGAACGCCGTGTACCGGCCCGCGGCCGGGCAGCTCACCAGGACCCGCTGCTCGCGGTAGAGCTTGGCGCCGCCGACGGGCACCTCCTCGGGGGCGCCGAGGTCGACCGGGGCGGTCGGCGTGGGGACCCGGGCGTGGCCGAGCTTGGACTCGGTGGAGCAGGCGGCGACACCCAGCCCCGCGGCGCCGGCCAGGGCCGCGCCTTTCAGTACGGTGCGGCGGGGGGTCTGGGCGGGCATGGGGGCTCCACGGTGCGATCGGGGCATGAGGTGACCGAACCGACGATACCGGCGCGGTTCCGGGCGGCTTCGCGAGGCCCCTGCGGGCTGTGCCGCCGCCGGGCATGGGTTACGTTCACGGGCGTGATCGTCGTCGCCGGTGAGTCCCTGATCGACCTGGTCCCGGAGGGGGCGGGCGCCGTACCGCCGTCCCCGCTGGCGCCGCTGGTGCCGAGGCCCGGCGGCGGCCCGTACAACACGGCCGTGGCGCTGGGCCGGCTCGGGGCGGACGTGGCCTTCTGCTCGCGGGCCTCCACGGACGCCTTCGGCGAGGCGCTGGTGGAGGGTCTGCGGGCGGCGGGTGTCTCGGACGCGCTCGTGCAGCGCGGGCCCGAGCCGACGACGCTGGCGGTCGCCTCGGTCGGTCCGGACGGTTCGGCGCGGTACGGCTTCTACGTCGAGGGCACGGCCGACCGTCTCTTCGCCCTCCCCGAGCGCCTTCCGGCGGATGTGCGCTCGCTGGCCTTCGGGACGTGTTCGCTGGCCCTGGAGCCGGGCGCGAGCGCCTACGAGGCGCTGCTGCGGCGTGAGGCGGGGCGGGGGGCCTTCACGCTCCTGGACCCGAACATCCGGCCCGGTCTCATCCCGGACGCGGCGGACTACCGGGAGCGCTTCGCGGGCTGGCTGCCGTACGTCTCGCTCCTGAAGCTCTCGGAGGAGGACGCGTCCTGGCTGGGCGGGACCCCGGCCGAGTGGCTCCGGCGGGGCCCTTCGGCGGTGGTGCTGACGCGGGGGGCCGCGGGTCTGACGGTGTTCAGCGCCGCCGGTGAGGTGTCGGTGCCCGCGGTCGGCGTACGGGTCGCGGACACGATCGGCGCCGGTGACACGGTGAACGCGGCGCTTCTGCACGGCCTGGCGGACCGCCCGGTGGAATCGCTGGACTCCGGCGCCTGGAAGGAGCTCCTGACGTACGCGGCGAAGGCGGCGGCGGTCACCTGCACCCGCGTGGGCGCGGAGCCGCCGTACGCGGCCGAACTGACTGCCTGACGCCGCCCCGTCGACAACCGGAAGCGCAACCCGTCCGGCGGGGCGAAGCGCCCGCACTCCCAGCCCGTCCGGCGCTGAGGACCGGGGTCCGGGGCGGCGCCCCGGTTCGGGAAGGGGCGGGGTGGGGGCAAGCCCGCCGCAGGCGCTCCTGTTCCCCACCCCGCTCCGTCGCCGTCACCCCTTGCGCGCGCGAGCCACCGTCTTCTTGGCCGCCGCCTTCTTCGCCGGGGCCTTGGTCGCCGTCTTCTTCGCGGTCTTGGACGCGCCGCGCGCCGCCGGGATGGTGGCGTCGCTGATCCGGTCCGCGCCGAGGATCTCGCGCAGGAACTTGCCGGTGTGGCTCGCCGGGACCGACGCCACCTCCTCGGGCGTGCCCTCGGCGATCACCAGACCGCCGCCGCTGCCGCCCTCCGGACCCATGTCGACGACCCAGTCCGCGGTCTTGATGACATCGAGGTTGTGCTCGATGACGATCACGGAGTTGCCCTTGTCGACCAGACCGGACAGGACCTTGATCAGCTTCGAGATGTCCTCGAAGTGCAGACCCGTGGTCGGCTCGTCCAGGACGTAGACCGTGCGGCCCGTCGACCGCTTCTGCAGCTCGGAGGCGAGCTTCACGCGCTGCGCCTCACCGCCCGACAGCGTCGGCGCGGACTGGCCGAGGCGGACGTATCCGAGCCCGACCTCGTTGAGCGTGCGCAGATGACGGGCGATCGTCGGGACGGCCTCGAAGAAGTCCAGGGCCTCCTCGATCGGCATGTCCAGGACCTCGGCGATGGACTTGCCCTTGTAGTGGACCTCCAGGGTCTCCCGGTTGTACCGGGCGCCGTGGCAGACCTCGCACGGGACGTACACGTCCGGGAGGAAGTTCATCTCGATCTTGATGGTGCCGTCGCCGGAGCAGTTCTCGCAGCGGCCGCCCTTGACGTTGAAGGAGAACCGGCCGGGCAGATAGCCGCGGACCTTCGCCTCCATCGTCTCGGCGAAGAGCTTGCGGACGTGGTCGAAGACGCCGGTGTACGTCGCGGGGTTGGAGCGCGGGGTGCGGCCGATCGGCGACTGGTCGACATGGACGACCTTGTCGACGAGGTCGTCGCCCGCCACGCGCGTGTGCCGCCCGGGCACCGACTTGGCGCCGTTCAGCTCGCGCGCCAGGTGGGTGTAGAGGATGTCGTTGACCAGCGTCGACTTGCCGGAGCCGGAGACTCCGGTGACGGCCGTGAGCACACCCAGCGGGAAGGAGACGTCGATGTCCCGCAGGTTGTTCTCGCGGGCGCCGTGCACCGTGAGGCGGCGCGAGGGGTCCACGGGGCGGCGGATGTCCGGCGTCGCGATGGCCCTGTGCCCCGAGAGGTACTGCCCGGTCATCGACTCCTTGTTGGTGAGCAGCTCGGCGAGGGGGCCGGAGTGGACGACCTTGCCGCCGTGCTCGCCGGCGCCGGGGCCGATGTCGACGACCCAGTCGGCGACCTTGATGGTGTCCTCGTCGTGCTCGACGACGATGAGGGTGTTGCCCATGTCCCGCAGCCGGACCAGGGTCTCGATCAGCCGGTGGTTGTCGCGCTGGTGCAGCCCGATGGACGGCTCGTCCAGGACGTACAGCACACCGACCAGGCCGGAGCCGATCTGCGTGGCGAGCCGAATGCGCTGGGCCTCGCCGCCGGAGAGGGTGCCGGCCGCGCGGTTGAGGGAGAGGTAGTCGAGGCCGACGTCGACGAGGAACCGCAGCCGTTCGTTGACCTCCTTCAGGACCCGCTCGGCGATCTTCTTGTCGCGGGCGTTCAGCGTGAGGCGGCCGAGGAACTCGGCGCACTCGCTGATCGACATCGAGGAGACCTCGGCGATGGACCGCTCCATGACCGTGACCGCGAGGACGATCGGCTTGAGGCGGGTGCCCTCGCAGGTGGGGCAGGGCACCTCGCGCATATAGCCCTCGAAGCGCTCCCGGCTGGAGTCGCTCTCGGCCTCGCTGTGGCGCCGCTTGACGAAGGAGACGGCTCCCTCGAAGGCCGGGGTGGTGTACGCCCGCTCCCTGCCGTACCGGTTGCGGTAGCGGACCTCGACCTGGGTCTTGTGGCCGTACATCAGAGCCTTCTTGGCGCGCGCGGGCAGCCCGGCGTACGGGATGTCCGTGCGGAAGCCGAGCGCCTGGGCGAGCCCGCCGATGAGCCGGCCGAAGTACTCCTTGGTGTGGCCGTGCGACCAGGGGTGGATGGCGCCCTCGTCGAGGGACCGGTCCTCGTCCGGGACGATCAGCTCCGGGTCGACCTCCATGCGGGTGCCGATGCCGGTGCAGTCGGGGCAGGCTCCGAAGGGCGAGTTGAAGGAGAAGGAGCGCGGCTCCAGCTCTTCGAAGGACAGGTCGTCGTACGGGCAGTACAGGTGCTCGGAGTACATCCGCTCGCGCTCGGGGTCGTCCTCGGCGAGGTCGACGAAGTCGAGCACGACCATGCCGCCGGAGAGCCCGAGCGCGGTCTCGACGGAGTCGGTGAGCCGGCGCTTGGCGCTGTCCTTGACGGTGAGGCGGTCGACGACCACCTCGATCGTGTGCTTCTCCTGCTTCTTCAGCGTCGGCGGTTCGCTGAGCTGCACGGTCACGCCGTCGACCCGCGCCCGGCTGTAGCCCTTGGTCTGGAGGTCGGCGAAGAGGTCGACGAACTCTCCCTTGCGCTCGCGCACGAGCGGGGAGAGGACCTGGAAGCGGCTGCCCTCGGGCAGCTCCAGGACCTTGTCGACGATGGCCTGCGGCGACTGCCGGGAGATCGGCCGGCGGCACTCGGGACAGTGCGGCTTGCCGATGCGCGCGAAGAGCAGGCGGAGGTAGTCGTAGACCTCCGTGATGGTGCCGACCGTGGAGCGCGGGTTGCGCGAGGTCGACTTCTGGTCGATGGAGACGGCGGGCGAGAGGCCCTCGATGAAGTCGACGTCCGGCTTGTCCATCTGGCCGAGGAACTGCCGGGCGTACGAGGAGAGCGATTCGACGTACCGGCGCTGCCCCTCGGCGAAGATCGTGTCGAAGGCGAGGGAGGACTTGCCCGACCCGGAGAGCCCGGTGAAGACGATGAGGGAGTCACGCGGGAGGTCGAGCGAGACGTTCTTGAGGTTGTGCTCGCGAGCGCCACGAACGATGAGACGGTCGGCCACGCCGGTCCGCACCTTTCTTGAGAGAGCGGAGGCACAGGAGTGCGGGTCGCAGATATGCCTGGATGCGTCTGGATGTATCTGAATGTCCAACAACCAAGGATGCCGGATGCTTCCACCGAGCCTATAGCACGCACATTCGATTTCCGGCCTCTCCCCGCCCGCTTCACCCGAACGAGTGGCGGCGCTAGGGTCGGCGCCATGATCGACCATGTGCGTGACCTGGCCTCTGTACGTGAAGCGACCGACCGGCTGCTCGACGCCGCCGCCTCATGGGACAACGCGACGGTGACCCAGCCGTCACGGCTCCCCGGCTGGAGCCGCGGCCATCTCCTCGCCCACCTCGCCCGCAACGCCGACGCCCTGGTGAACGTTCTCCAGGGCCGGCCCATGTACGCCTCCGCCGAGGCGCGCGACGCCGACATCGAGCGCGGCGCCGGCCGGCCCCTCGACGTCCAGCTCGACGACGTCCGGGCGACCGCCGAGCGCTTCGACGCCGTCGGGCGCGAGCCCGCCGACTGGGACCGGATCGTGGAGCTCCGCAACGGCGTCACCGACCGCGCGGCGCGGGTCCCCTTCCGCCGCTGGGTGGAGGTGGCCCTGCACCACGTCGACCTCGGGGTCGGCTACGAGCTGGAGGACCTGCCCGAGGACTTCGTCCTGCGGGAGATCGACTTCCTGGCGGAGCGATTCGCGGGCCACAAGGACGTGCCGTCGACCGGCATCCGGGCCGAGGGCGGCCGGATGTGGACGACGGGCGGCGGCGCGGAGGGCGGCCCGGTGGCCGTCTCCGGCCCCGCGCCCGAGGTGCTCGGCTGGCTCGCCGGCCGCCGCGACGGCTCCGCCCTGAAGGTCGAGGGCGGCCCGCTTCCCCAGCTCCCGCCGTTGTGACCCCCGGTGTCGGTGCCCGGCGATAGTCTGAGCCCATGACGTACAGCGGAGTGGTGAAGGTCGGCGGGCCGGCGGACGTGCATGAGCTGTCGGACCTGATGATCTCCAAGGTCGCCGTCGGCCCGGCGGACAACAACGCCTATCTGCTGCGCTGCCGGGCGACCGGCGAGCAGCTGCTGATCGACGCGGCCAACGACGCCCGTACGCTGCTGACGCTGATCGGTGACGACGGCATCGCCTCCGTCGTCACCACCCACCAGCACGGCGACCACTGGCAGGCGCTGGCCGAGGTGGTCGCCGCGACCGGCGCCCGGACGTACGCCGGGGCGTACGACGCCGACGGGATCCCGGTCCCGACCGATGTGCGGGTCGAGGACGGCGACACGATCCGGGTCGGCCGGGTCGAGCTGACCGCCCGCCATCTGGTCGGGCACACCCCCGGCTCGATCGCCCTGGTCTACGACGACCCGCACGGCCACCCGCACGTGTTCACCGGCGACTGCCTCTTCCCGGGCGGCGTGGGGAACACCTGGGAGGACCCGGAAGCCTTCGCCAACCTCCTCCACGACGTCGAGACCAAGCTCTTCGCCGTACTGCCGGACGAGACCTGGGTCTACCCCGGCCACGGCAAGGACACCACCCTCGGCGACGAGCGGCCGCACCTCGCCGAGTGGCGCGAGCGCGGCTGGTAGCGGCCGTACGGGGCCGCCGGAGGTGAGGCGCGCGGCATCGCGCCGCGCGCTTCCGCACACCCGTAACCCACTCGCGGGCCGCGTAGTTGGCGCGGCATGCACGACAGTCACTCCCCACCCCCTCCACGGCCGCCGTCCGCCCCCTCCATGGCGCGGCTCGCCGCCGCCTCGCTCGTCGGCACGGCCATCGAGTTCTTCGACTTCTTCGTCTACGGAACGGCCGCCGCGCTCGTCCTCGGCCCGCTGTTCTTCCCGACCTTCTCCCCCCTCGCCGGGACGCTGGCCGCCTTCGGCACCTTCGCCGTGGGCTTCGTCGCCCGCCCGCTCGGCTCCGCGCTCTTCGGCCACATCGGCGACCGCTACGGGCGGCGCCCGGTCATGTTCGCGTCGCTGGTGCTGACCGGCTGTGCCACGGTCGCGGTCGGATGTGTCCCCTCGTACGCGACCCTCGGCATCACCGCTCCCGTCCTCCTGCTCGTCCTGCGCTTTCTGCAGGGGCTCGGCCTGGGCGGCGAGTGGGGCGGCGCGGTGCTGCTGACGGCCGAGCACGCGCCGGAGCGGCGGCGCGCGCTGTGGGCGAGCTTTCCGCAGATCGGGCCGCCGGTGGGCTTTCTGCTGGCCAACGGTGTGATGCTGGCGCTCTCCGCCGGGCTGACCGACGCGCAGTTCCGTGAGTGGGGCTGGCGGGTGCCGTTCTGGGCGGCCGGGCTGCTCGCCGCGGGCGGGCTGCTGCTGCGCTCGTCGCTGGCCGAGACCCCGCAGTTCAAGGAGCTGGCCGCGTCGGGCCGGCGGGCGAACGCGCCCCTGGCGGAGGTGGCGCGCGGCCACTGGCGTCTGGTGCTGCTGACGGCGGGAGCGCTCGCGGTCGGGTACGCCGTCTTCTACACCGTCTCCACGTGGGCCCTCGCCTACGGCACCGAGCGGCTCGGGGTCGACCGCACCGTGATGCTGGTCTGCGTCATGGGGGCGGTGGCGATCAGCGGCGTCGTGACGCCGTTCGTCGCGCTGCTCGGCGACCGCTACGGCCGACGGCCGCTGTGCCTGGTGGGCTGCGCCGCCTCCGCGGTCTGGATGTTCCCCATGGTGGGGCTGCTGCACACCGCCCGGCCGGTGCCGATGTTCCTCGGGTTCACGGGCGCCCTGCTGGCGTTCATCACGATGTTCGCGGTGGTCGCCGCGTACCTTCCGGAGCTGTACGAGCCTCGGGTGCGGTGCACGGGCGCGGCGGTCGGTTACAACCTCGCCGGTGTGCTGGGCGGGGCGCTGACACCGATCGTCGCGACGGCCGTCTCGGCCGGCGGTACGGGCGCGCCCTGGGGCGTGGCGGCCTATCTGACGGTGGTGGCGCTGGTGAGCCTGGGGTGCTTCGCCCTGCTTCCGGAGACGCTTCCGGCCCGGACGGAGGCTCCGGAGAAGGCGCGGGTCTGAGAGAGGCCCCAGCCGCTCGGCGCGGGCCCCGGAACGCGCCGCGGCCGGTGCGGGCGGTGGTGTGCCGCCCGCACCGGCCGCGGTGCGCTGTGTCCGAACGGGGCGGTCAGGCCCCGACGCTGTCCTTCTCGGTCTCGCCGGAGTCCACGGACTTCGTGGACTGCGCGGCCTCGGCCGCCTCGCGCTCCGCCTGCTTCTTGGAGGCGATCAGGCTGGTGATCGTCGTGACGATCAGAACGCCGCAGATGACGGTGAGCGAGAACGGGATGGAGATCTCGGGGACGTGCACCCCGGACTCGTGCAGTGCGTGCAGCACCAGTTTCACGCCGATGAAGCCGAGGATCACCGACAGGCCGTAGCTGAGGTGGACCAGCTTCTTCAGCAGGCCGCCGATCAGGAAGTACAGCTGCCGCAGACCCATCAGGGCGAAGGCGTTGGCGGTGAAGACGATGTACGGGTCCTGGGTGAGGCCGAAGATCGCCGGGATCGAGTCGAGGGCGAAGAGCACGTCGGTGGTGCCGATGGCCAGCATGACGACCATCAGCGGGGTCAGCACCCGCTTGCCGTTCACCTTCAGGAAGAGCTTCGTGCCGTGGTACTTGTCGGCGACGCCGAACTTCTTCTCGATGGACTTGAGGAGACGGTTCTCCTCGAACTCCTCCTCCTCGTCATGGCTGCGCGCCTCCTGGATGAGCTTCCAGGCGGTGTAGATCAGGAACGCGCCGAAGATGTAGAACACCCAGGAGAAGCTGGCGATGATCGCGGCGCCGGCGGCGATGAAGATCGCGCGCAGGACGAGGGCGATCAGCACACCGATGAGCAGCACACGCTGCTGGAGGTGGGAGGGTACCGAGAACTTCGCCATGATCAGGACGAAGACGAAGAGGTTGTCGACGCTGAGCGACTTCTCGGTGATGAAGCCGGCGAAGAACTCGCCGGACGCCTGGCTGTTGCCGAAGAACAGCAGTCCCAGGCCGAAGAGCACGGCGAGGACGATCCAGACGACCGTCCAGGTCCCGGCTTCCTTGATCGATACGTCGTGGGGCTTGCGCCCGATGAAGAAGTCGATAGCGATGAGGGCGGTCAGACCGAGAATGGTCAGCACCCACAGGCTCATTGAAACGTCCACTGCGCCTCCGGCGTCGTACGGCTACTGATCAGCGTCGTCGCTGCCGGAGGTCTCTTCCACCCGGGCCCTTGAGGGCGACCGGGCCGACGCCCCGGGATCAGACCGCTCAGGATCTGTCCGTATTGACGGGAACGCCGCACCTGGGGAGTACTCCCCTCCGCGCCGAGAAGATTACCCGAAGAACCAAGAGAAGGTAAAGCGAAGGGTAAAGGATCCCCCAAAGAGGCAGGTCAGCCCCATTGCCGACGGGCTTCGGCGACCTGCGCCAGGACCTGGCGGAGCACCTGGCTGCCGGACGGAAGCCGGGGCGGCTCGTACGTCCAGGCATGGCCGACCCAGGGGTCGGCGAGGTGGTCGTCGGCCACGGGGGTGAGCCGCAGCAGCGAGCGCCACAGCGGGTCGAGGACCGGGCCGTACGCGGAGGCGTCCTCGCGGTCGGCGACCATCAGCAGATGGACTCCGACCGCCGGGCCCTCGTCCGCGAGATAGCGGAGCCGGGTGACCGCCCGGTCGTCGAAGCCGTGCGGGAAGTCGTGGACGATCAGCAGCTGCTCGGCGGTGTCCATGCCGGGCGGCAGCGCGTCGGCGGCGCCGGCCCTGATCGCCATCTGGAGCAGGTCGACCCGCTCGGTGAGCTGCGCGAGGACGGCGTCGACCCCGGCGGGTCCGGCGGCCGGCGGTCCGGCGAGGACGCCCGCCTCGACGAGCGGCGCGAGGGAGGCGGCGCCCGCGCCCGCCGGGTCGATGACATGGACGGCGAACTCGCCGGACGGGTACACGGCCAGCAGCCGGGCGGCATGGGCGACGGCGGCGTCCATGGCGAGGCGGCGCAGCTCGGCCGCGTCGAGCAGCCCCGCGGCCTCCGAGCGGCCGCGCCCGCTGTCCACCCACAGCCCCCGCTCCAGTGGGAGCCGGACCAGCATGGGGATGC
This sequence comes from Streptomyces sp. NPDC093600, assembly GCF_044764755.1. Lineage (NCBI taxonomy): Bacteria > Bacillati > Actinomycetota > Actinomycetes > Kitasatosporales > Streptomycetaceae > Streptomyces > Streptomyces sp. NPDC093600. The sequence goes on along the minus strand of NZ_JBIWIU010000002.1, from coordinate 792,003 downwards.
GCAGATCGGTGCGCTCGGGCAGATGCAGGTCGCCGAGGCGGACGGCCAGGGGGGCCTCCATCGGGACGCGGTAGGCGTGCCAGACGGGGTTGTCCCAGCGGGCGAAGGCGGCGGGCAGCGCGGGCTCGACGACCTGGGCCTCGGCGGCCAGCTGGGCGAGGTCCCGGTCCAGGGCCTCCTGGGCGCGGGCGGTGAGCTCGTCGCGCTTGGCGCGAGCCGCCTCACGGGCGGCGTCCCCGGCGCCGCCGATCCGGCTCCGCGGGTCGGACAGGGCGCGGTCGAGCTCCTGGTCGAGACGGGACTCGGCGAAGTCGCAGGCGCTGCGGTACGCGGCGGCGGTGCGGGCCAGGTCCTCGAACATGCCCCACACCTGGTTGTAGAGCCGCTCGTCCATGGACCAGCCGGCGGCGTCCCCGGCGACGGGAACGGGCGGAGCGGGCCGGGCCTCGGGCGCGGCGGTCGGCCTGCGGGGGTGGGCGTAGTTGATGGGTCCGCCCGGGGCGGACGCGGCGGAGCCGGTGGTCGCGCCGGACAGGCCCGGCGTACCCGGCGCCGGGGCCGGGGTCGGGGCCGTGGCCGGTGGGGGCGGCGTCGGGGCCGCGTCCGAGGCCGTCGCCGGCGACGGTTGGCGCACCCGCTCGGCGTCGGGCAGACGCGGAGGCGGGGCCGAGACCGATCGGGCCATGCCCTGGGCCACGGCGTCCAGGATCGAGGCGGCGAGCTCGGCGGGCCGCTCCGCGCCGTGGTCGGCGAGCATGGCCGCGAGACCGCCTTCGTACCCCTGGCCCATGGCGCGGACCTTCCAGGCGCCCTGGCGGCGGTACAGCTCGACGGCGACGACGGCGGACTCGCGGTCGAGGCCCGCGATGGTGAAGGTGGCGATCTCGGTGCCGTCGAGGCCGGTGACCGCGACGAAGGGCGCGGCGACGGCGCCGAAGCGGGCCGGGCCGCCGACGCCCACGGGCAGCGCCAGGAGGACCGAGACCAGATGCACGCCGGCCGGAAGCGCTTCGAGGTCGACGGCGAGGCGGTGATCGGCGGCGGCCTGCTGCGAGACCTCCACGCCGGGCAGCGAGGGCGAGCCGGGGTGGGCGATCCACTCGGCCCCGCCCATCCTGCCCCGCTCGTCGCAGAGGGTGGCGCCGGCGACGACCGGATGGCCGGCCGACACCCGGATCTCCAGTCGGGTGTCGGGCAGGGGGTGGTTCTGCCCCCGGACCAGCTCGGCCGTCATCGACTCTGTCCCCTCGGGTGTGTGGATAGGACAGCTCCCGGCGGCCTGCTGCCTCCGGGAGCTGTGGGTGCGCCTGCGGTGCCGGTCTACAGATGCGGCAGGATCGCGGGCATGAGGTCCTGGAACGTACGGCCGTTGGCCGGGTTGCCCAGGGCGGTCATCTGCCAGCCGGAACCGGCGCGGTGCACCTTCGCCATGATCTGCGCGGTGTACTGGCCGCCGCCGTCCAGGGTGTAGCGCGCGAGCTCCTGGCCGTTGGTCTCGTCGACGATCCGGCAGAAGGCGTTCTGCACCTCCTGGAACGTCTGGCCGGTGAAGGAGTTCACCGTGAAGACGATCTGGTCGATGTGGACGGGTAGGCGCTCGAGGTCGACCAGGATCGACTCGTCGTCGCCGCCCTGGCCGGCGCCGCCGACCAGGTTGTCACCGGTGTGGCGGACCGAGCCGTCGTCGCTGACCAGATGACGGAAGAAGACCACGTCCACCGGCTGCTTGTCGGCGAAGAGCACCGCGGAGGCGTCCAGGTCGACCTCCCGGGTGCGCGAGCCGAACAGGCCGCGGCGCGGCGCCGCCCGCCAGCCGAGCCCCATCCGTACCGACGTAAGGGACCCCCCGCCCTGCTTCTCCAGGCTGATGGCCTGTCCCTTGGTCATGTTGACCGTCACGCGCTGTCCCCTCTCGTCGCTGTCCCCGCGGCCGTCCTGCTGTGCGTGCGGTTGACCAGCACCCTACGCAGGGGCACTGACAGCGCAGCAGACGCGGTCCGGTTTTGTGTCGGTCTTGCAACACATTGGACCGCGTCCGGGCCCGCGCGCCGTCAGGCGAGTCCCGCCTCCTTCATCTGGCGCAACTCCTTCTTCAGCTCCCCCACTTCGTCCCGGAGCCGGGCGGCCACCTCGAACTGCAGCTCCGCCGCGGCGGCGCGCATCCGGTCGGTCATCTCCTCGATGATGGCGGCCAGTTCGGTGGCCGGGCGGTCGCCGAGCTGCACCGTCGACCCCGCCGCTCCCGCCTTGCCGGCCTTGCCCCTTGTCTTGCCCGTGGCGCCGTGGGCGGCGAGGGAGGGCACGGGGGCCTTGGCGCCCTTGCCGTCCTTGGCCTGGCGGTAGCCGGTGCCGAGCAGCTGCTCCGTGTCGACCTCCTCGCGGGCGATGGTGGCCACGATGTCGTTGATCTTCTTGCGGAGCGGCTGCGGGTCGATGCCGTGGGCGGTGTTGTACGCGATCTGCTTCTCGCGGCGCCGGTTGGTCTCGTCGATGGCCTTCTCCATCGCCGGCGTGATCGTGTCCGCGTACATGTGGACCTGGCCCGAGACGTTGCGCGCCGCGCGGCCGATGGTCTGGATCAGCGAGGTGCCGGAGCGCAGGAAGCCCTGCTTGTCGGCGTCGAGGATGGCGACCAGCGACACCTCGGGCAGGTCGAGGCCCTCACGGAGCAGGTTGATGCCGACCAGGACGTCGTACTCGCCGGACCGCAGTTCGCGCAGCAGCTCGATACGGCGCAGGGTGTCGACGTCGCTGTGCAGATAACGGACCTGGATGCCGAGTTCGAGGAAGTAGTCGGTGAGGTCCTCGGCCATCTTCTTGGTGAGGGTGGTGACGAGCACGCGCTCGTCCTTCTCGGTGCGCAGCCGGATCTCGTGGACCAGGTCGTCGATCTGGCCCTCGGTGGGCTTGACGACGACCTGGGGGTCCACCAGGCCGGTGGGGCGGATGATCTGTTCGACGAAGCCGTCCGAGCGGGACAGCTCGTACGTGCCGGGGGTGGCGGAGAGATAGACCGTCTGGCCGATCCGCTGCTGGAACTCCTCCCACTTCAGCGGGCGGTTGTCGAGCGCGGAGGGGAGCCGGAACCCGTGGTCGACGAGGGTCCGCTTGCGGGAGGCGTCGCCTTCGTACATCGCGCCGATCTGCGGGACGGTGACGTGCGACTCGTCGATGACGAGCAGGAAGTCCTCGGGGAAGTAGTCGAGGAGCGTGTTGGGAGCGGAGCCGGGCTCGCGGTCGTCGAAGTGCATGGAGTAGTTCTCGATGCCGGAGCAGGAGCCGATCTGGCGCATCATCTCGATGTCGTACGTCGTCCGCATGCGCAGGCGCTGGGACTCCAGCATCTTGCCCTGCTTGTCGAGTTCGGCGAGGCGGGTCTCGAGCTCGCGCTCGATGCCGTTGATCGCCTTCTCCATGCGCTCGGGGCCGGCCACATAGTGGCTGGCGGGGAAGACGTACAGCTCTCGGTCCTCGCTGATGATCTCGCCGGTGAGCGGGTGGAGCGTGGAGAGCGCCTCGATCTCGTCGCCGAACATCTCGATGCGGACGGCGAGCTCCTCATAGACCGGGAAGATCTCGATGGTGTCGCCGCGGACCCGGAAGGTGCCCCGGGTGAACGCGAGGTCGTTGCGGGTGTACTGGATGTCGACGAAGCGGCGCAGCAGCTGGTCGCGGTCGATCTCCTCGCCGACCTTGAGGGGGACCATGCGGTCGACGTACTCCTGGGGCGTTCCGAGGCCGTAGATGCAGGAGACGGAGGCCACCACGACGACGTCGCGGCGGGTGAGCAGCGAGTTCGTCGCGGAGTGGCGCAGCCGTTCGACCTCCTCGTTGATCGAGGAGTCCTTCTCGATGTAGGTGTCCGACTGCGGGACGTACGCCTCGGGCTGGTAGTAGTCGTAGTACGAGACGAAGTACTCGACGGCGTTGTTCGGCAGGAGCTCGCGGAACTCGTTCGCCAGCTGGGCGGCGAGGGTCTTGTTCGGCGCCATGACGAGCGTGGGGCGCTGCAGCTTCTCGATCATCCACGCGGTGGTCGCCGACTTTCCGGTGCCGGTGGCACCGAGCAGGACGACGTCCTTCTCGCCGGCGCGGATGCGCCGCTCGAGGTCGGCGATGGCCGTGGGCTGGTCGCCGCTGGGCTGGTAGGGGCTGACGACCTCGAAAGGCGCCACCGTACGTTCGATCTGGGAAACGGGCCGCATGCAACCACCGTACGACCCCCCACTGACAGTCGGGTGGTGAACGGTCGGGAGGTCCGGCCGCGGGGGTCCTCCGCTCACCAGTCCCGCGAGTGGTGGGCGCCCCGGCGGGCGCCGCGGCGGGCTCCCCGGCGCGCCTGCCGGCCGTAGGGCGGCCGGGACGACCAGTTGGCGGGCTCGCCGTAGGCGGCGGGGCGGCGCGGCGCGGGCACGCCGGGCCGGGGACCGCGCTGGGCGGCGGGCCGCTGCCGGTCTGGCTCGCCCATGACGAGCAGGGGGTCGAACATGACGACGACCGCGGCCAGGAGGAGGAAGACGGCGGGACCGATCAGCATCGGCAGCAGTGAGGTGGCGGGGTCTCCGGCGCCGGCACCGGAGAAGGCGGCCGTGTCGTGGAGGTGGACGTTGACCGCCGCCATGCCGGTGTAGTGCATACCACCGACGGCGAGGCCCATCACCATGCTGGCGCCGAGGCTGGCCAGAAATCCGTGGACCGAGACGGCGGCCCAGAGGGCGGCGGTGGCGGCCACGACCGCGATGACGACGGAGAGCGCGACGGTGAGGGTGTCGTACTCGATGCGCCCCTGGAGCCGCATTCCGGCCATGCCGAGGTAGTGCATGGTGGCGATGCCGAGGCCGGTGATCGTGCCGCCGGTGACCAGGGTGAGGGGGGCGGCGCCGCGGTACCCGACGATGAAGATGCCGATGCCGACCATCAGGACGGCGACGCCCAGGCTGGCGAAGGTGAGGGGTTTGTCGTAGCTGATGGGGGCCTGCCGGACGGTGAAGCCCATCATGGCGATGAAGTGCATCGTCCAGATGCCGGTGCCGATCGAGGTGGCTCCCAGCGCCAGCCAGCCGGCCTTGAAGGTGTTCCGGTTGCGGAGCGATCTGGTGGTGCAGCGCAGCCCCAGGGCGCCGCCGAGGCACGCCATGAGATAGGCGACCACCGGCGTGACGAGGCCGTAACTGAATCCGTCGACCGTGCCCTGCATGAGCGTGTGCCCTCCACCCGTGGCGCAACGTCGTCCGAAAACAGTCGGTACCGCTGAGTAGTGCTACGGGGCGAGATTATGGCGCGCGGGAGGCGCGGCGACCATGAGGTCCGGGAATTGGCGGGGGTGAGACCCCAGCGAGACCGGTCCGTGATGTCAGTGGCGGGTCGTACCGTGAGCGGCATGGACTCCACGGTGGAATGGGCGGTGGTCGACAGCGGCATCGGCCCGCTGTTGCTGGCCGCGACCGATCGCGGCCTGGTGAGCGTCGTCTTCCACGCCCGCGAGGCGGTGCGCGCGAGGGCGCTGGAACGGCTGGCGGGGCAGCTCGGTGCGGAGCCGGCGGAGTGTGCCACGGGCCGGCTGGACGAGCCGATACGGCAGCTCGCGGAGTATTTCTCCGGTGGGCGGCGGGAGTTCCGGACGCCTCTGGACTGGGCGTTGACGACCGGGTTCAACCGGCAGGTGCTGCGCGAGCTGGCGGAGGGTGTGCCGTACGGGGCGGTCGTGGGGTACGGCGAGCTCGCCCGGAGGGTCGGGCAGCCGGGCGCGGCGCAGGCGGTCGGGGCGGCGATGGGCGCCAATCCGCTTCCGGTGGTCGTGCCGTGCCATCGGGTGGTGGAGAGCGACGGCGGTCTCGGCGGGTTCGGCGGTGGTCTGGAGACGAAGCGGACGCTGCTGGCCCTGGAGGGCGTGCTGCCGCAGCCGCTGTTCTGAGCGGTCACGACGGAATCCACAGGAAGGCGCGACGGAATCCACAGGCATGCCCCCGGGGGGTATGCGCGGCGGGCGTTTACCTCCGGCGTGGCGGCTGGCACACTCACGTAATGCCCCAGACGCCCAGCGCCCCTGACGCGCCCGATACCGCTCCTGTCGGCGGCATCTCCGCCTCCGTCACGGCCTCCGCACTGCCCGCCCTGCGCCGACGCATCCAGGCCGTACTGATCGCCAGCCAGATACTCGGCGGGCTGGGCATCGCCATCGGCGTCTCGCTCGCCGCCGTGCTGGCCAAGGACGTCAGCGGCACGGAGGCCCTGTCGGGTCTGGCGTCGACGGCGTCGGTGGCCGGTCCGGCCCTGCTCGCGATGCCGCTGGCCGCTCTGATGGCCTCGCGGGGACGCCGTTCCGGACTCGTGCTCGCCTATCTGGTGGCGGTGCTGGGTGCCGGGGTCGTCGTCCTGGGGGCGGTCATCGACAACTTCCCGCTGCTCCTGGTCGGTCTGGTCGGCTTCGGCGCCGGGTCCTCCGCCAACCTGGCGGCCCGGTTCGCCGCCGCCGACCTCGCCGAGCCGGACCACCGGGGACGCGCCATCGCCACGGTGGTGTGGGCGACGACGATCGGTGCCGTCCTCGGCCCGAACGTCGCGGCGCCGGCCGGGGAGAGCGTCGCGGGCCTCGGCATTCCGGCGACGGCGGGGCCGTTCGTCTGGGCGGCCGGGGTGTTCCTGATCGCCGCCGCGATGGTGGCGCTGCTGCTGCGCCCGGACCCGCTGCTCACCGCCCGCGCCCTGGCCGGTCCCGAGGAGCGCGGGGAGGCCGGCGACCGATCCCTCAAGGCGGGGATGCGGGCCGTCCGGGCATCGGCGCGGGCCCGCCTCGCCCTGGTCACCGTGGCCGCCTCGCACACCGCGATGGTCTCGATCATGTCGATGACGCCGGTGGCGCTGAGCCACCACGGCGCGGGCATCCAGCTGATCGGCCTGGTGATCAGCGTCCATATCGCCGGCATGTACGCCTTCTCACCGGTGATGGGCTGGCTGTCGGACCGGCTGGGCCGGCTGTCCGTGATCGGCCTGGCGGTCGGTCTGCTCTCGGCGGCCGCGCTCCTCGCGGGCACGGCGGGGGCGAGCCACGCCCAGACCACCGCGGGTCTGTTCCTGCTGGGCCTCGGCTGGTCCGCGGGCCTGGTGTCGGGTTCGGCGCTGCTGACGGACTCGGTCCCGCAGGCGGCCAGGGCGGCGGTCCAGGGCCTCTCGGACTTCACGATGAACACGGCGGCGGGCGTCGGCGGCCTGATGGCGGGACTCATCGTCGCCAAGGCGGGCTACGGCTGGCTCAACGCGGTGGGCGCGTGCCTGCTGCTGCCGATGGCGGCGCTGGCGGTACGGGGAACGGTACGGCGGGGCTGACGGAGCTCATCCGGGAGGCGGCACCGGCCGGGTCAGCGCGGCAGCGCTGGGGACGTCGCGCCGGACAGCAGCAGGCGCGGAGCGCCCGTGCCGTCGGCGGGGACGGTCCACACGGCGCCCTCGTGCCCGTAGGCCAGGGTGGCGCCGTCGGTCCAGACCGCCTGGTCGTCGACGCTCCGCCGCTCCGCGACCGGGTGTTCGCGCAGGGTGCGCAGGTCGAGGACGTACAGGCGCCACGGGGCCTTGGGGTCGTCGGAGACCTTCTTCTTGAAGGCGATCCGGGTGTCGTCCGGTGACAGCGACGGGCATTCGACGTTCTCCCGCAGGGCCCTGGCCGACCAGCTCCGCAGGTCGCCCTCGACGAGATGGGTGCGGCCCTTCGTGGCTACGGTGGCGTAGAAGCGGTTGTCGTCGCGGGCGAAGGAGACGCCCCAGTAGTTGACGTCGGGGGCGTGGTAGCGGCGGCCGTCGAGGCTGAGCGGGATCTGCTCCATGTTCTTGACCAGATAGCCGGTGCGCAGGTCGAGGATGGAGGTCCTGGTCGAGAAGGCGGAGGTGGCGTACGAGTCGCCGGTGGCGAACATGGTCCAGGAGAGCATGCGTCCCGAGGCGGAGACCCGGGCCCGGTTGGGGATGCCGGGCAGCGCGATCCGGCGCACTTCGCGCAGCCGCCGGTCGAGCACGAGCGCGTACGAGCGGGGCGGGACCCCGGGCCGCCGCTGGAGGCAGAGCGCGGCGCCGCCGGCGGCGTGGAACCGGTCGCAGACGGGTCCGCCGAGCAGCCGGGAGTCGGGGGCGGCGGCCGGGTCGTGGCGGGCGACGCGTCCCGTGGAGGTGTCGCGGACGAACAGCCGTCCACGCGGGCCGTCGAGCCCGAAGGCCGGGGCGGCCCCGGACGCCTCCACGCGCGCGGAGGTCCGTTCGGCGGCCCGGAGGGTGTAGACGGTGGCCCCGCAGGCGAGCAGGAGGACGGCGAGCACGAGTGCCCGGATGCGACGCGCGCGCGGAGGAGAGCCGTTCATGGCAGGGGCCTTTCGGAGGACGAGGGCCTTTCGGAGGACGGCGGCCCTTCGGAAGACGGCGGCCCTTCGGACAGCGGGGCCTCGGGCAGCAGGCGCCAGGCGCCGGCGACCGCCGCCACCAGCCCGGTGACGGCGAGGACGAGAGCCGTGGACGGCCCCCACACCGTCCAGGCGGCCCCGAAGCCGGCCGCGGCGAACAGGCGGGCCAGGGCCTGGACGGTCTGGACGAGGGCGAGCCCGGACGCCCGGCGCCCGGCGGGGAGCAGGGGCCCGGACAGCGCCATCAGGACCCCGTCCGTGGCGGCGTAGAAGACCCCGAGCAGGCCGAGGACGAGCCCGAGCACGAGCAGGTCGGGGCCCGGGGCGAGGAGGAGGGCGTAGCCGAGGAGCAGGGCGCCGTGCCCGTACAGGAAGGGTCGGCGGCGCCCGATCCGGTCGGCGAGCCGGCCGGCCGGGACGGCCAGCAGCAGATAGGCCGCCGCGGCGCCCAGGGGCAGGAACGGGAACCAGGTGACGGCCAGGTCGAGCCGCCGCTGGAGCAGTAGGTAGACGAAGGCGTCCCCGACGGTGACGGCGCCGAGCAGCGCGGTGGCGCCGAGGACTCTCCGGTAGCGCGGAGAGCGCAGCGGCGCGAGCAGGTCGGCCGCGCGCGGGCGTGGGCTCCGGCTCGTGCGGTCGGCGGCCGGGCCGTCCGGGACGAGGACCACGAGGAGCAGCACTCCGGCGACGCCGGTGCAGAAGCTGACGACGAAGACCGCGTCGTACGCGTCCGCCGTCGCCCAGAGCAGCGCGAACGCGGCGAGCGGGCCGAGGAGGGCGCCGGTCGTGTCCATCGCCCTGTGGACGCCGAAGGCGCGGCCCAGGCCGTCGGGCGGGCTGCTGAGGGTGATCAGCGCGTCGCGGGGCGCGGTACGAATTCCCTTGCCGAGCCGGTCGCCGGCGAGCGCGGCCGCGATCCAGCCGGTGGCGCCGCCCGCGAGGAGCAGTCCGAGCCGGGAGCAGGCGGAGAGCGCGTACCCGACCCCGGCGACCCGCTTGTGGCGCCCTCCCCGGTCGGCCGCGTGACCGCCGAGGAGCCGGACGAGCGCGGTGGCGCCGTTGAGGAGGCCGTCGAGCAGGCCGAACTGGAGCGGGGAGAGGCCGAGTCCGACCACGAGATAGAGCGGCAGGACGGCCGTCACCATCTCCGAGGAGACGTCGGTGACGAGGCTGACCGTGCCCAGCGCGAGAACGGTGCCGGAGACGCGCCGCCGCTCCCCTGGGCGGGGCGGCGGCGCGTCCGGGCGACCGATGGTCGCCAGGTACATCAGTGGCAGGTGTAGGTCGGGGCGGAGTCCTTGACCTGGCCGTCGGTGCCGACGTACTGCCAGGTGTACGTCGTGTCGGTGAGGTCCAGCTTCAGCACGCCGTACGTTCCGCTGATCCGCTTCTGGCTGTGGGGCTGGACCGTCTCGATCGGGTAGGGCTCGGCGCCGCCCATGCCGCCGACGATCTCCACGATGCCGTCGGGGGTGGCCCGCCCGGACGGGTCCTGGGGCGCGAACCGCTCGTAGTGGTGGTCGTGCCCGTTGAGGACGAGGTCGGCCTTCGCCCCGTACAGGATCTGCCAGACGGGCTTGGAGACGGGGTCGTTGCCGTGGCCGCCCGAGGAGTACAGCGGGTGGTGGAAGTAGGCGGCGACACAGCCCTTGGTGTTGCGGGCGAGATCGTCCTTGAGCCACCGGATCTGCGCGGGGTCGTCGAAGGAGTTGGAGTCGAGGGCGATGAAGTGCCAGTTGCCCTCGTCGTAGCTGTAGTACGGCTTGCCCTGCGGGTAGGCCACGGCGCCGAAGTACGCCTTGTAGCCGGCGAGCGGGCCGGCCGGGTCGTAGGTCTCGTGGTTGCCGGGCGCCGGGCGTGTCTTCGCCTTGAACGCGCCCCACGTCTTGTCGTAGTAGGCGCGGAAGTCGGAGAGCCGGGCGTCGTCGTACTGGTTGTCGCCCATCGTCAGATAGAACTTCGGGTTGATCCGCTGTGCCTGGGCCGCGGTCCTGGGGTGGGCGCAGGAGCTGCTGGAGGCGGTGCACTGGGCGGCGATGTCACCGGCGGCGACGACGGTGAAGGCGCCGGAGGGAGGGGGTCCGCCGGCGGTGCCGTACACCTCTACTTCGTAGAGGGAGTAGCCGTACGACGTGCCGCGCGCGGTGCCGTAGACGCGCAGATGGCGGCCCTTGCCGTTGAGACCGGTCCAGTCGTCGGTGCCGCCGTTGCCGGCGGTCTCGGTGGCGAGCCGGGTCCAGGTGGCGCCGTCGGCGGAGATCTCGACGCGGTACGCCTTGGCGTAGGCGGCCTCCCACGAGAGGCGGACGCGCGAGACGGTGGCGGCCGCGCCGAGGTCGACCCGGATCCACTGGGGGTCTGAGCCTTCCGCGCTGGCCCACCGGGTGGCGCGGTCGCCGTCGAAGGCCTTGGCCGCGGGGAAGGTGGAGTCCTCGTCGGACGAGGAGGTGGCGGGCTTGCCCCGGGAGATCAGCGGGTCGGCGGCTGCCCCGGCGTGGCCGGGGGAGGCGAGCAGCAGTCCGCCGACGAGGAGGAGCACGGCGGCGAGGAGGAGGGACGGGGTGAGGTGGGGGACGCGGGTGAGGGCGGTGGTGCGGCGTGGTGGGGCGGAGGCGTACAGGCGCATACCTGGGCTCCCTGGCCTTGAGGGACGGCGAGAGCTGGACACCGGTGCGGCACACCGCGCCCCTGCCCGGAAGTCCGTGCGGGCGCGCGGACATGGACGGGGTGCGGTGTACGGCGGCCGGGTCAGAGCTCTCGCTGAGCGCGTCACGCCCACGGGGGTCGGGCGCCGCGCCAAGCCGCTGAGTCGGGAGCGTATCTGATAGGAAACCTTCCTACCACCCTCTGAACCGGGCTTCCTCCGCCGCGAGTTCTCACGCCTCGGGGCCTCAGAGGCTGATGTGGTACGCCTTGCGCAGCGTCTCGTGGACGGTCCAGGTGGTCCGGTCGCCCTCGCGCAGCACACAGGCGTCACCGGGCCCGATCTCCATCGTGTCGCCGCCCTCGACGGCGACCGTGGCGCGTCCGCTGACGACGACGAAGAGCTCGTCGGCCTCGGTGTCGGTCACCACGCCGGGCGTGATCTGCCAGATGCCGCGCACCTGCGTGCCGTCGGCCGACTCCCACAGGACCTTGCCGGTCACCTCGGGCGTGCCCGCGACGATCTGGGCGGGGTCGAGCGGCTCCGGCTCCAGCTCCGCGTCGGGGATGTGCACGGCGAAGGAGGGGCGATCGTGTGTCGTCATGGGCGGTGACTGTAGCCGGGCGCCTCCCCCGCCCCGCCGTCGGGACGGGTGAAAACCGGGGGACCGCACCACGGAACCGATCGGCGTCGCCGCTGGTCCGGGACGGCGCCTTTGGTGCGCCCAATGTTGGTCGCGGGCAATGCGGCGAGAGCACTGACAGCATGACGTGAGCGCCGTCAAACTCACCGTGAACCCCCTCCGTGAGCCCCTCCCCCACCGCCTGACAGGAGAGTGCGATGCCGTCGTCAGCCTCCCTTCCCCGCACGCTCGCCCTGACCGCGGCCGCCCTGCTGGCGGCCGCCGCTGTCACCCCCTCGGCGCACGCGGCGCCGCACGCCGCCGAACCCGCGGCGGACGCCCCCGGCGCCTCCTACAAGGCGGCGCACGACACCCTCGGTCCGCAGCACCTCACTCCGGCCCAGCGCAGACTCGGCGAGGCGAAGCAGGCGGAGGCGGCGAGATCCTACGAAGAGGCCCGGCTCCAGGGCTCGCTCGCCGGATACAAGCTGTCCGGCGGCCTCCACCAGTCGCAGAAGACCTCCTACTGGTGCGGCCCGGCCACCCTGGTCATCGCCCAGTCCGCCCGGGACGAGGTCGCGGGCCGGTCCCAGCAGGACGCGGCCACCCTCCTCAAGACGAACACCAACGGCACGGCCTGGTACGGCATCAACATCAACGTCCCCAGCCCGACGGGCTACCCGATGGCCGACGCGCTCAACCACCGCCTCCCCGGCGCCGGATACGTACCGAAGGCGCTGCCCTACACCCCGACCGCCACCGACAAGGCGAACTTCAGGCAGCACATCACCCACAACACCGACAACGACTTCGCCATCGCGGGCAACGCCTGGGAGGTCCCGGGCGGTCCCCATCTCGTCGGCCACCCCAACATCGAGATCTTCCACTGGGTCGCGATCGACGGCTACAACACCGACACCGCCGCCGCGCAGGTCAACTACCTCGACCCGGTGGGCGGGGTGAGCACGAGCGTCATCTCCTGGGCGGGCTCCGTCCCCAAGTCGGCGCGCATCTCGTCCGACACCCTCACCACCATCATGGGCGGCCGTGGGTACGTCTGGTAGGACCCTCACGGCCTGCTCGGCCGTGCTGCTGACGAGCATCCTGCTGGCAGGGTGCTCGTCGGCACGGCCCGCCCCCGGCCCGACGCCCGACCGCGTCCGCACGCCCTCCCCCACCGCTCGGCCGACCGCCCTCACCACCGCCTGCGAGGTACCGCTGCCCGCCGTCTGGCGTTCCGCCTTCGACGCGGGAGAGCTGCGCGCGCCGGACGGCGAACGGGCCGTCCTCACCGACGCCGGGCCCGGCTGGACCGCCGTCCAGCTCACCGGCGGCGGACAGCGGCGCGCCGCTCTGGTGCGGGCGGGCTCGGCGCCCCGCACCCTGCTCACCCTGGCAGATCCCGTCGAACACCAGCTCCTCGCCGCCGACTTCGACGGCCGCCGGTGGGCGGCGTTCGCCGTCCTCGAAGGGCGGACGCTGGACAGCCCGTGGAGCCTGTACGTCTGGGACGCCGGCACGGGGAAGGTGAAGCGCCTCACGCGCGCCGACCGGCCGGGGCCCCTCCCCCGGCCCATCGTCCGTGACGGCACGGTCCACTGGGCGCAAGGCGTGGGCGGCGGAAAGGCGACCGTGTACGCCGCCCCGGCCGCGGGCGGGACCCCACGCGCCCTGCGTACGGGAGTGATGGACACGCCGTTCACCGCCGGGGAGCTGCTGGTGTGGCGCGAATCCGCGGGCTCCGGCACCCGGCTGACCGCCGTGTCCCCGAAGGACGGACGGGCGGTCCCGCTGCCCGCTCCCCTCGCCGCGCTCCGGAACATCCGGTCCGCCGTCTCCGACGGCCGGACCTGGGCCTGGGTCGCGGGCGAGTCCGAGCCCCGGCTCATGGTGTGGCGTACGGGAGACGCACGACCGACGGCTGCCGTCACCACCCCACCGGCCGTCGACGGCATGGACCAGCTCCGGATCAGCGGCCGGCTGGTCACCTGGCGTACACCGGAGACCTCCTACGCCCTGGACCTCTCCTCCGGCTCGTACGCGCGGATCACCCCCGCCTACGGATACGCACAGGCGGAGGGCGGGGCGCTGGCGCTCGCGTACAGCGTCGGAAACCCCAAGGCGAGCGGCTCGCGCGCCGTGGTCCAGGTGGTGGAAGCGGGCCGGCTGCCGGAGCTGCCGCGCTGTGGCTGAAGATCGCCACGGAGGTTTGACCGGCCCGCCGCCGCGCCAGAGATGGGACATGTCCACACAGGTGTCCGAAGAGGTACGGGAAGCGCTCCACGAGGGCCGTCCCGTGGTCGCGCTCGAATCCACGATCATCGCCCACGGCCTGCCGCGCCCCCGCAATCTGGCCGTGGCACGGGAGTTGGAGGATCTGGTACGGAAGGGCGGCGCCGTGCCCGCCACCATCGCCGTGATCGACGGAGTGGCCCATGTCGGCCTGGACGACGACCGGTTGACCCGGATCGCGGAGGACTCGGAGGTCCGGAAGCTGGGGCACCGCGATCTGGCGCCCGCGCTGGCGACCGGGGCGACCGGGGCGACGACCGTCTCCGGGACCGCCTGGCTGGCGCACTCCGCCGGTATACGGGTCTTCGCGACCGGCGGGCTCGGCGGCGTCCACCGGGAGTGGAGCGAGAGCCAGGACGAGTCGGCCGACCTGCGGCTGCTCTCCCGGGTCGAGGTCACGGTCGTCTGCGCGGGCGTGAAGTCGATCCTCGACGTCCCGGCGACGCTGCAGCGCCTGGAGACCCTGGGCGTGCCGGTCGTCGGGTACGGCACGGAACACTTCCCCGGCTTCTATCTGGCCTCCTCCGGCGAGCCGGTGGACTGGACGCTGCGGACGCCCGAGGAGGTGGCCGGAGTGATACGCGCCCAGGACGAGCTGGGCGAGCCGTCCGCCGCGCTGATCGTGGCCAACCCGGTGCCCGTGGCGGACCAGCTGGACCCTGAGCTGCACGACCGGGTCCTCGCCCAGGGTCTCGCCGCGGCGCGGGAGAAGGGGGTCACGGGGCAGGCGGTGACACCGTTCCTGCTCGAATACCTGACGGTGCACACGGACGGCGCGTCCCTGGAGGCCAACCTCGCGGCGGTGCGGGGCAACGTCCGGCTCGCGGCGCGGATCGCGGCCGCGTACGCCGAAGGCGGCTCGTGAGGGGCCTGCTGGTCGTCGGTGACGTGGTCACCGATGTCGTCGCCCGGCACCGGAGCCCGCTCGCGCCCGCGACCGACACGGCGGCCGAGATCCGCACACTGCCGGGCGGTGCGGGCGCCAACGTCGCCTGCTGGGCGGCGCGTTCGGGCTGCGCGGACGTGCGACTGCTCGGCCGGGTCGGGACCGACGCGGCGGACTGGCACGAGGGCGCACTGCGGGCTGCAGGCGTGCGCCCGCAGCTGGTCAGGGACGCCGAGGCCGCCACGGCCACGGTGATAGCGCTGGTCGACGCCGGCGCCGAGCGCACGTTCCTGACCGACAGCGGCGCCGCGCTGCGTCTGTCGCCGGCCGACTGGTCGCCCGCGTTCCTCGACGGGGTCGCCCATCTCCACCTGTCCGGCTACCTCTTCTTCGCCGCGGCGAGCCGCGCGACGGCACGGCGGGCGCTCCTGGACGCGCGGGAGGCGGGGATCCCCGTGAGCGTGGACCCGGCCTCCGCGGGGTTCCTGGCGGAGCTGGGCGCGGACCGTTTCCTGGCGGAGGTCGAGGGTGCGCAGGTGCTGTTCCCCAACGCCGACGAGGCCCGGCTGCTGACCGGGTGCCCCGGACCGGCCGAGGCCGCGGCGGCGCTGAGCCGGATCTTCCCACTGGTGGCGGTCACCGTGGGCGAAAAGGGCGCCGTGGTCGCCGAGTCGGGGTCGGTGACGGCCGAGGTCGCGGCGCCAGCCGTCCGGCCGGTGGACTCCACGGGCGCGGGCGACGCCTTCACCGGGGCCTTCCTGGCGGCCCGGCTGGCGGGAGCGGACGCGCCGAGGGCGGCGGAGTCCGGCTGCCGGGCGGGCGCCGAGGCGGTGGTGTCGGTGGGCGGCCGGCCTACGACGGCAGGTCCCCACGCCCCCTGAGACCCGTCCAGGCCGGGTGGCGGGGATCGTCGGCGCGGACGACGACGTCGGCGGCTTCGGAGGGGCCGGCCTCGCGCTCGTACCGTTCGAAGGCGGGCAGCGTCCAGGGGTCCTCGGTGCGGCGGGCGAGGGCGGCCGGGGAGAGCCGCAGGTGCACGGTCAGGTCGAAGGGAAACCAGTGCCCGAGCAGGAACGGGCCGTGCAGCAGCAGCACCCCACCGGGGGGCAGGGTGACGTACGGGCTGCGGGTCGCCCGGTCGGTGACCGGGTCCCACAGGTCGGGCAGCACACGCCCGCTGCCGCCGGCCTCCAGCGGCCCGAAGACCTCGCGCCAGAGCGCGCCCGTGTCGAACCAGCCGCTGTAGTACGCGTCGGGGTCCCGCTTCCCGTACTCGTACCGCAGCGACGCGGGCCGCAGGAACCCGCCGGTCCCCACCACCAGCACGGCCCGGCCGCGCAGCCGCAGGGCGGCTCCGATCCGCTCGGCGGTCTCCTCGGTGGGGGCCGTGGGCGCGCCGTCGATGCCGACCTTGAGCCAGTCGCCGCCGCCGGGGGTCGTCGCGTCGAGGTGCGCGGCCAGGGCGTCGGCCAGTCGCTCCCAGGTGATCGCTTGGAATCGCACAGAGGTCATGGTGACGGTTCGGCCGGGCCGGGGAGGCGGTGCGGCACCCGGAATCGCTCGGCGAGGGTCTCCGTTCCGCCGGTTCCCGCGTCCGGTCTCACGGGACGCGGAGGGTCTCGTCGAGTTCGGCCCGGCCCGCCGCGAGGGCCTCCGTGAGCGTCAGCTCTCCGCTCGCCAGGGCCCGGCAGGTCGCCGTGTCCGTCCGCAGGAAGGCGTCGGCGGCCTCCGCCGGCCCGTCGCCGTACGCGGAGGTGCCGTCGCTCCCGATCCGTACATGGAACTCCCCCTCGTCGAGCGTCACCTGGGTGATGCCCGGGCCCCGCTCCTCCAGCGCGCGCAGCAGGGGGATCGCGAACCAGTGCGCCCGTACGGCGTCGGTCGGCCGCGGTTCACCGACAGCGGGCGCTCCCCACTCCGCCAGGGCGCGCAGGACGGGAAGCAACGCGCCGCCCCGTTCGGTGAGTTCGTACACGTACGCCGAGGCGGGCGGGGGCAGCCTGCGGCGCGTGACGAGGTCGGCGGCCTCCATGTCCTTCAGGCGTCCGGCCAGCATGTCCGTGCTGACGCCGGGAAGGTCGGCGTGCAGGTCGGTGTAACGGCGCGGCCCCGCGAGGAGTTCACGGACGATCAGCAGCGTCCAGCGGTCGCCGACGGCATCGAGGGCGCGGGCGGCGGCGCAGTACTGGTCATAGCTTCGACGACGTGGCATGCGACGCAGTCTAGACAACTTGTTGGACTTTCCAAGCTCGAACTTGGTAAAACCAAGCATCAAGTCCTTCTGGGAGGTCGTCGCATGGAGTTCCGGCAGTCGAGCAAGCTGAGCGAGGTCTGCTACGAGATTCGCGGCCCGGTGATCGAGCACGCCAACGCCCTGGAGGAGGCCGGCCACAGCGTCCTGCGCCTCAACACCGGCAACCCGGCGCTCTTCGGCTTCGAGGCCCCCGAGGAGATCGTCCAGGACATGATCCGGATGCTCCCGAAAGCCCATGGGTACACCGACTCGCGCGGAGTCCTCTCCGCCCGGCGCGCCGTCGCCCAGCGCTACCAGGCCCTGGGCCTCCCCGACGTCGACGTGGACGACGTCTTCCTCGGCAACGGCGTCTCCGAGCTGGTCTCCATGGCCGTCCAGGCGCTCCTGGAGGACGGCGACGAGGTCCTGGTCCCCGCCCCCGACTACCCGCTGTGGACGGCGGTGACCACCCTCGCGGGCGGCAAGGCGGTGCACTACCTCTGCGACGAGTCGGCCGACTGGTACCCGGACCTCGACGACATGGCCGCGAAGATCACCGACCGGACCAGGGCGGTCGTGATCATCAATCCCAACAACCCCACCGGCGCGGTGTATCCGCGCGAGATCGTCGAGGGCATCCTCGACCTCGCCCGCCGTCACCAGCTGATGGTCTTCGCCGACGAGATCTACGACCAGATCGTCTACGACGACGCCGTCCACCACACCGCCGCCGCCGTCGCCCCCGACCTCGTCGTCCTCACCTTCTCCGGGCTCTCCAAGACGTACCGGGTGGCGGGCTTCCGCTCAGGCTGGCTGGTGGTCACCGGCCCGAAGCAGCATGCGAGGAGCTATCTGGAGGGGTTGACGATGCTGGCCTCCATGCGTCTGTGCCCCAACGCCCCCGCGCAGTACGCCATCCAGGCCGCGCTCGGCGGCCGGCAGTCGATCCACGAGCTGACCGCCCCGGGCGGCAGGCTGCGCGAACAGCGCGACCGGGCGTGGGAGAAGCTCAACGAGATCCCCGGCGTCTCCTGTGTGAAGCCGAAGGGCGCGCTCTACGCCTTCCCGCGCCTCGACCCCGCCGTGCACAAGATCCACGACGACGAGAAGTTCGTCCTCGACCTGCTGTTGCGGGAGAAGATCCAGGTGGTGCAGGGCACCGGCTTCAACTGGCCGCGCCCGGACCACTTCCGCATCCTGACCCTGCCGTACGCCGACGATCTCGACGCGGCGATCAGCCGCATCGGCCGCTTCCTGGGTGGTTACCGCCAGTGAGCCCGACCCGGGTACAGGAACGGGAACGGGAGCGGGCCCGAGGGCGTAGCCTGCCCCCGGGCCCTGTGGATGCCGCTCACATCACACGCCGGCACGCTTGAGAACCCGGGTCAGTCGTCATTGCGCCGCGTCCTGCCATTGGACCACCGCCGATCGAAGCTCGGCGGACCAGATTCGAACTGGCATTTCGACGCACCAGGGCCCGGGCCCGGTCGATCCGGCGATGAGCGGCGAATGCTGAGTCTGGAGCAATAGTCTGAGTTTGAACGCGACCCTCGTCAGAAGGGCCGCGGATTCACGACAAGCTTCAGCTTCAGCTTTGCGCTCCTCGCGCACCCCGGCCGTGTTCTGTGGTGGCCGGGGAGTCTTGTGCGCCCCGGCTACCCGAAGAGGTAGCCGAAGACGGCGTCTCCGACCCGCTGGTCGGCGACCTCCCTGCTGTTCGCCTCCTCACGGGCGAACTTCACCGCCTGCTGGAGCTTCTCCACCCGCTCCAGGAGCTCGTTCACCCGCCGCGCCGGCAGGGCGCCGGAGAACTTCACCGTCGTCCAGTAACCGACCGGGACGTCCTCGTAGTACACCTCGACCTGCGCCGGGTGCTTCTCCGTCGCCTCCGCCTTCACATGGTTGCGCGGCACCTTCTTCGTCCGGACCGTGCGGACGACCTCGGTCTTCCAGGCGTCGGTCGACGGGTCCAGGGTCCAGGACTCGGCGGCGTCCAGGACGGGCAGCTTGCGCACGAAGGTGTTGATGTCCGTCAGCTGCTTCTCCAGGAAGAGGAGGTACGCGACGGGCACCTGGCCCACCAGGACACGCCCGTCGACCGTGATGTCGGCGCGTGCCTCGCAGTTGGCCCAGTCCTTGGTGGCGGTCACATCGAACAGCCGGGTCAGCGCCCGCGCGGTGTCGCGCAGCACGTCCTCGGCCTTCACCTGCACCAGCGTGGACTCGGGCGGAAGCTGCTCGCCCTCCTCGTCCTTCGGCTGGTACGTACGGGAGATGCCGGCGAGCAGCGCGGGCTTCTGCAGCCCGTGGTGCGCCGCGGTCAGGTCCTGGTGCGCCCGGGACTTGACGCCCTTCTCCACTGCGATGATCTGATTGAGTTTCGTTGCCACGTGGCAGACGCTAGTCGGGGGCCGGGCGATGAATCGAACGATTTTATGGGCCACTTGAGACGCATGAGGAGCTGCCGGTCATGGGAACGGCCCTGATCGCCGTGGCGGGGACCCTGCTCGGCGTGATCGCGACGCACTGGTTCCAGGGCCGGGCCGCCGAACGCACGGCGGGCCTCGCCCGTGCCGAGCAGCTGCGGCAGGAGCGGATCGCGACTTACAGCGCTTTCGCCGGCGCCGTCGTCGACTACCGGCGCAGCCAGCACGACCGGTGGTTCCGTGCGGTGCGTCATCCCGGCTCGGAGGAGGCCGAGGAGGCGCGCTACGCCTCGTACCACCAGCGCACCGCCGCCCTCCAGGCCCTCTTCCGGGTCCAGTTGGTCTGTGACGATCCGGCCACCCGCCGACTGGCCGAGTCGGCGCTCGAGGTCACCAACTGCCTGCACGAGGCGGTCGACGAGGAGGACCGCGCCCGGCGCTCGCGGGAGGCGAAGGAGGCGCTCGATCTGTTCATCGCCTCCGCCGCGCCCGGGGTGCACTGAGGGAGGCCCGCCATGGACCTCGTCGCACCCGTCGTCGTCGAGCCGCTCCGGCGCCGGCGCTGTTCGGAGTGCCACCAGGGGCCGCTGGAGCGGATGGTGGTGGAGTTCAACTCCCCCGTCTGCCTCCACTGCGCCGACCTCGGCCATCTCGTCTTCCTGCGCCGCGGTGACACGGCGCTGACCCGCCGGGCGCGGGAGGGCAGTTCCCTGTGGGCGGTGGTGGTACGGCACAACCGGCGCCGCACCCGGTACGAACGTCAGGGGTTGCTGGTCGAGGAGGCCGCGCTGGTCCGGGCGGAGGAGGCGTGCCTGGCGGACGCGGAGGCGCGGGCGCGCCGGCGGGCCAGGGACGCGGCGCGGCGGGCGGAGCGGGACGCGCGGGTCACGGCGGAGCTGGAGGCCGAGATCCTGCGGCTGTTCCCGTCCTGCCCGGTGGAGCGGGCCGCGGAGATCGCGGCCCATGCCTCGGAGAAGGGCAGCGGACGCGTGGGACGGACGGCGGCCGGGCGGGCCCTGGACCGCGGCGCGGTCACCGCCGCGGTGCGGGCGTCCGTGCGGCATGTCGACACCGAGTACGACACGCTGCTCATGCGGGGCGTTCCCCGCCACCAGGCCCGGACGAGGGTCGCACCGGCCATCGAGGCGGTGCTCCGGGCCTGGCGCCGGACGTGAGGGTCTCGGCGGGCCTAGATCTCGCCGCCCGCGCGGCGGGAGCGGCGGTACAGCAGCGCGCCGCCGAGCAGCGCCGCGGCGCTCGCCGCCCCGGCGTAGCCGATCAGGTCCGCGCCCGTGTCGGCCAGGGCGACGGAGCTGGTCTGCGGACCGGGCGCCGGAGCCGGCTCGTCGGTGTCGGTGTCGGTGTCGGTGCTCGGGGCGGGCAGGGTCCTGACCGGCTTCGGCTCCTCGCGGGGGCCCTCGGGCGTGCCGGGGCCGTTGACCGAGGTGTTGCCGAAGGCCGGGTTGCCGATGCCCACGACGTTGACCGAGTTGCCACTGACGTTCACCGGGAGGGCGATCGGCAGCTGGACGCCGTTGCCCGAGATGATCCCGGACGAGCCGTGCGTGACGCCCTCGGCCGTGGCGCCGCCACCGCTGTTGCTGGAGCCGCCGTGGGAGGAACCGCCCTGGGAGGGGCCGCCGCCACCCGCGCGGTCGCGCGGGGTGCCCGGCAGGTCCTTGTGCCTGCCGTCGCCGCCGCGCTGGGAGCCGTATCCGTCTGACGAGCCCGACCGGTTCTCACAGCTGTTGCCGAACGCCGGGTTGAGCAGTCCGACGACGTTGATCGTGTTCCCGCACACATTGACCGGGACGTGCACGGGCAGCTGCACGGTGTTGCCGGAGATCGCGCCCGACGACCCGACCGCGGCGCCCTCTGCACCGGAGCCGGCGTGCGCGGCGCCCGCCGAGAGCGCGAGCGCGCCACCCGTGACCATCAATGTGGCCAGACCACTTCGGCGCATGTGCCTCATGGCTTCCTGCCTTCCGGAGGTTTTCACGGGCACTCGCCCGTACCGCAATTAACGCGATTCCGACCCGCCCGGATCAGGCCTATGGCTTGTTTCACTCCTTCGAGTGGGTTTGAGGCTCGCGGTATGACCTCACGCGCTGCGACGGAGGCGGGGGGACAGCCTCCCGTCCGGCCTCTCGGTCACCGCCCCAGCAGATCGGTGAGCGCGCCGACGGGATCGGCGTCAGGGGTGCCGCGAGGCCACCAGTCCTCCCGGTCGGCGTCCGACTCGTATCCGTACCAGAGGCCGTCCCGCCCCAGGCGGAGCTGGAGAGAGCGGGTCGACAACCGGTTGCGCCAGGGCCGGAACGCGGGATAGTCCGCGGCGAGCAGGGCCGGGCGGGCCCGGTCGAAGGGGCCGGCGGGCGGGTCCCAGGGCTCCTCAAGGACCGTGAGCCCCGCGAGACCGCCCTGGCGCCAGGCCGCGACGGCGCGCGCCAGGTCCGTCGGGGTGCGGTCGAGGGCGTACGCCAGGTCGCGGTAGAGCGCGCGGGTCGACGCCGTGAGGCCGGAGCCGGGGTGCGCGGCGGCCAGCCGGACGGCGTCCTGCCAGGGAGTGAGGGCGGCGACCGGGTCGTGCCCCGTGGTCAGGAAGGCGTGGGCGCGGGCCGCGGCCTCCGAGGCGAGCAGATCGAGGGCGAGCGGGTCGGGGGCGTCCGGGTCCGGCGGGTGGACCGGAGGGCGCCCGGGGTGGGCGGGGACCGGAAGCGGCGGGGGCAGCGGCGGCATCGGTCTGGGCGCGGCGCCGTCGGCGGTGGAGCCGAGGACGGCGCGCGCCGGGACGGAGGCCAGGACGGGCGGGGCGGCGCTCGTCTCGGCGGCGGAACGGGCGGCGTTGCGGCGGGTGAGCGCGGCGAGGAGCTCCTGCTCACCGCGTCCGCGCATCAGGAAGAGGACGAAGGGGTCCTCGTCGAGGAGCCGCGCGGACTGGTAGCAGAGGGCGGCGGCGTGCTTGCAGGGGTAGCCGTCGTCGGGGCAGGAGCAGTCGGGGATCAGGTCACCGGGCGCGGGCAGCAGTCCGGTGACGGCTTCGAGGGCGTGCGGGACGTCCTTGTCGAGCAGGGCGGCGATGTGGTCCGGCCGGGCGGCCGCCTCGTCGAGGAAGCGCTCCCAGTCGTCGTCCCCGAGGGTGCGCAGCCGGATCTCCGTGCGGTACGGGCGGGGGCGGGTGCCGTGGACGTAGGCGACGACCCGGCCCGGGGTGACCGTGATCGCGTCGACGTGGCCGCGTCCGGCGTAGGCCTTGCCGCGTGCCAGGCGCGCCGGGTCGAGGGCGGTGTCCTCCAGGGCCTCCACCCAGGCGTTGCCCCACCAGGTGGCGGCGAACCGCCCGTCCGGTGCCTCGCGGGGCGCGAGCTGGGGGAACGTACGGCGGCGGTCGTCGTGGCGGGGGAGGCCGGGGCGGGCGCCGGACGGCCGGCGGGGGTTCATGACGGCCTCCTCAGCGATACGAGGTCCGCCAGTTCTCGGTCGGTCAGTTCGGTCAGCGCCGCCTCGCCGGAGCCGAGGACGGCGTCGGCGAGGGCCTGCTTGGCGCGGAGCATGTCGGCGATGCGGTCCTCCACCGTGCCCTCGGCGATGAGCCGGTGGACCTGGACGGGCTGGGTCTGCCCGATGCGGTACGCGCGATCGGTGGCCTGCGCCTCGACCGCCGGGTTCCACCAGCGGTCGTAGTGCACGACATGACCGGCTCGGGTCAGGTTGAGTCCGGTGCCCGCGGCCTTCAGCGAGAGGAGGAAGACGGGCACCTCACCGGCCTGGAAGCGGTCCACCATCCGCTCGCGTTCGGCGACCGGTGTGCCGCCGTGCAGCAGCTGGGCCGGGATCGCCCGGGCGGCCAGATGGTCGGCGAGGAGCCGCGCCATGGAGACGTACTGGGTGAAGACGAGGACGGAGCCGTTCTCGGCGAGGATCGTGTCCAGGAGTTCGTCGAGGAGGGCGAGCTTGCCCGACCGGCCCGCGAGGCGGGCCGTGCCGCCGCCCTTCGCGGTCTGTTCCTTGAGGTACTGGGCGGGGTGGTTGCAGATCTGCTTGAGGGAGGTGAGGAGCTTCATGACGAGCCCGCGGCGCGCGATGCCCTCGGCGCCCTCGATCCGGGCCATGGTCTCCCGTACCACCGCCTCGTAGAGCGAGGCCTGTTCGCGGGTGAGGGGCACGGGGTGGTCGGACTCCGTCTTGGGCGGCAGTTCGGGGACGATGCCGGGGTCGGACTTGCGCCGGCGCAGCAGGAACGGCCTGACCAGCCGGGCGAGCCGCTCGACCGCCTCGTCGTTCTCGATCTCCTCGCTGTTCTCCACCGCGCGGGCGTGGCGGGAGCGGAAGGCCTTGAGGGGGCCCAGGAGCCCGGGCGTGGTCCAGTCGAGGAGGGCCCAGAGCTCGGAGAGGTTGTTCTCCACGGGGGTGCCGGTGAGGGCGACCCGCGCCGGCGCGGGGATGGCGCGCAGCGCCTTGGCGGTCGCGGAGAAGGGGTTCTTGACGTGCTGGGCCTCGTCGGCGACGACCATCCCCCATTCCTGTTCGGCCAGCTGGGAGGCGCTGGTGCGCAGGGTGCCGTACGTGGTGAGGACGATCCCGCCGGTGCCGGAGCCGCCGCCGTCCGCACCGTCCAGGGTGCGGTCGGGGCCGTGGAAGCGGCGTACGGGGACGCCGGGGGCGAACCGCCGGACCTCCCGCTGCCAGTTGCCGAGCAGGGAGGCGGGGCAGACCACGAGGGTGGGGGCGCGGCGGGCACGCTTCAGATGCAGGGCGATGAGGGTGACGGTCTTGCCCAGGCCCATGTCGTCGGCGAGGCAGCCGCCGAGACCGAGCGAGGTCATCAGGTCCAGCCAGGCGAGGCCGCGGAGCTGGTAGTCGCGGAGAGTGGCGTCGAGGCCGGGGGGCGGTTCGACGGCCTCGGGGCCGGCGAGGAGCCGGTCCCTCAGGGTCGCGAGCGCCCCGACGGGCACGGCCGGGACGGTCTCGCCGTCGACCTCCGCGCTGCCGGTGAGGGCGACGGCGAGCGCGTCGACGGGTTCCAGCAGGCCGAGCTCGCGTTTGCGGGCCTTGCGGACCAGGTCGGGGTCGACGACCACCCACTGGTCGCGCAGGCGCACGATGGGCCGGTGCGACTCGGCGAGGGCGTCCATCTCGCGCTCGGTGAGCGGGTCGCCGTCGAGGGCGAGCTGCCAGTTGAAGCGGAGGAGCTCCTCGCTGTCGAAGAACGCCGTGCCGTCGGTGGCGGAGCCGGGCGCGGAGAGCGCGGGCCGGACGACGGCGGAGGCGCTGAGCGAGCGGGCCAGTTCGCGCGGCCAGTGGACGGCGACGCCCGCGTCGGCGAGCCGCGCGGCGGCGGGGCCGAGCAGCTCGTACAGCTCGTCCTCGGTCAGCGCGAGGACGTCGGGCACGTCGCGCTCGAGGAGCCGGCCGAGCGGCGGCCATACGCGGGCCGCCCTGCGCAGGGCGAGGAGGGCGTCGATCCGGGCGCGCGGCCCGAAGTGCTCGTCGCCGTCGCCCGCCCACAGGGCGGCGGCGTCGATGACGAGGGTGGGGTCGGCCAGGCTGTGGACCTGGAGGAGGGCCGCGGCCGCCTGCCGCTCGTCGCCGCCCTCGTCGGCGGTGTCGAAGAGTTCGTACCCCGCGAGGTCGAGGCGGAGCGAGACGCGGACCCCGGCGTCCATACCGGCCGCGGCATCGGCCGCCCAGGCACGCGCGCGGGGAAGGTGCTGCGGTTCGCGGGCGGCGAAGGGCGCGCCGACCGCGCAGGCCGCGGCGGGGGTGCGGGGCAGGGTGTCGGCGACCGCGTCGAGGAAGGCGCGCACCAGCGCCTCCGGCTCGGGCAGCCGGAGCGGACCGCCGCCCGGGACGGGCACGGCGTGGGCCTCGTACGGCATGGCGGCGGCGACGGCCCGGAGATGGGCGATGTCGTCGGCGTCCAGCGGCCCGGCCCGCCAGGCGTCGAGGTCGTCGGCGGTCAGTCCCGGCAGCAGCCGGCCGCGCGCCGTCAGGTGCAGGGCGTGCAGGGCGGCGGCGCCCCAGCAGGCGGATGCCGGGTGGGCGCCCGGATGGTGGCGGGCCGCCACGAGGTGGGGCAGGGCGTCGGCGACGGAGAGGACCACCGCGCGCACGGTGCGGGCGCGGACCCCGGCGCCGTGCCGGCGCACCACCGTCAGCTCCTCCACCGAGGACGCGCCCGGCTCCCCCACGGGCGGGGCATCGGGCAGCGCGCCCCCGTCCGGCGCCCAGAAGGCGACGCGCCCCTCGCGGGGCAGGGCGGCCGGCAGGAAGACGGCGGCGCGGCTGTGCAGGGCGTGGGTCACGGCACCGCTCACCTCCCCGTTCCGACGGACACCGACTGGACCTCCGACCTTACGGGTGGGGTCTGACAACGGCCCTCACACCGCTTCGCCCGGGCGGCCCAGCAGCGGGTGACAGCCCCTCCGGCAGGCGGCAGGGTGGCGAGGAACAGGGCCGCGGATCGGGTTCCGCGGCCTTCGCCCGACAGACGAGGATCCGCCATGTCCGTTCACCGGCGTCTCGGCACCGCCTCCGGGGTAGCGCTCCTGACTCTCGCCGTCGTGGGCTGCTCCGGCCTGGACCGTACCGCGGCGGGCACGATCAGGTACGAGACGCCGCACGAGCTCGAGGTCACCGTGACGAGCCCGTCGGTCAAGGGCTGCCACGTGCTCGCGCAGGACGGCGCGACGAAGATCGAGAACCTGACGGCGGTCGACCTCATCGTCTACCCGACGCCGGACTGCACGGGCGAGGACAGCTCCTACGTCCCCGCCAGGTCGGGCGACACGATCGTCCCCGGCAGTCCGCCCTGGCGCAGCTACAGCATCGTCCACTAGACGACCGCGTCGGCCGGCTCTCGTAGTCGGACGGGTCTCGTCGGGCGGGTCTCGTCGGGCGGGTCTCGTCGGGCTACGCCGAGAAGCCGGGGGCCGTCCCGGCTCCGGCGTCAGCAGGCGGGATACCGGTCGACCGAGTGAACGGGCACGCCGGGCCTGAGTGCGCGGTGCTCGACCTGCAACGACAGATCGTCGGCCAGCTCGGTGATGACGGCCCGCCCCTCCGTCACCATCAGCCACTCCAGCGGCAGTTGCGCGTCCCCGTGGAGCGCGCCCAGCAGGTTGCCGCAGATGGCGCCCGTCGAATCGCTGTCCCCCGAGTGGTTGACGGAGAGCAACAGGGCCTGCGCCACGGAGTGGGTACGGACGAGCACGCAGTACACGGCGATGGCCAGGGCCTCCTCCGCGACCCAGCCCGCGCCCAGGGACTCCACCCGCTCGGGTCTCGGCCGCCCGGCACCGGCCAGGTCGATAGCCGCCCGCAGCGCGGCCGTCGTCTCCTCGTGGCCCGGTCGGCGCCGTAGCAGGTCCATCGACCGAAGGACGGCGCCCTCCGCCGACTCCCCTTCGAGCAGATACGCCACGATCGCGGCGAACGCACCGGAAGCCAGGGCCGCGGTGGGGTGCCCATGGGTGATCTGGGCGCACAGTGCGGCCAGTTCGAAGGCCCTGTCGGCGCTCTCGCCGATCAGCCCGAAGGGGGCCGAGCGCATGACCGTGCCGCACCCCTTGGACTGGGGGTTGACCGGCCCGGTGCCGATCTGCCCGTAGCGCGGGGGCACATGTCCGGCCGCGACGCCCGTGAGGCACGCGTTGCCCGGCGCTCGCCGCGCGTACAGCCAGGGCTGGGTGCGCAGCCAGCCCGTACGGACGGTGTCCGCCCCACCATGGGCGGGCGGAGCGGGGTGGTTCTGGGTGTCGAGCCAGCGCCGGTACGCCCGCTGGACGCAGGCGGTCTCGGCGCCGTCGTCCTCGCTGACGGACCGCGCGCGGGCGCGGATGAGCCCTTCCGCCGTGAAGAGGGTCATCTGGGTGTCGTCGGTGACCCGTCCGATCACGCCGTCCGTCTCCGGCACCATGCCGGCGATCCCGTACTCGCCGTGGGTCCGCCGGATCGCGTCCAGGGAGAGGAACTCGACGGGGTTGCCGAGAGCGTCCCCGATGGCCCCGCCCAGCAGGCAGCCCCGTACACGGGAGCGGCGCACAGCCGCCTCCCACCCTGTTCGTCCGTTCACGATCTCCCCCTCACGGGTACACCTTCAGTAGGCCTCGGAACCGCCCGCCGGGGGAGGCGACCGACATGCGTACCGGAAGTGAGCCGACGACCGCACGCAGTCCCCTGCGCATGCGGTTCTGGCTGAGTATATGGGGGCTGATCTGGGCGGTCTTCGGGACGACGGCCTTCGCCCTGGCCGGTCGCCCGGGATGGGCCGCCGCCTGCGGGGTGTTGTTCCTGGTCGTTCTTGTCGACATGGCGATGGTCCTGCGCCGCCTCCGTCAAGGCCCGCACTGGCAGCCGGGGCGGGACGTTCCCCCGTACGAACCGGACCACGGCGGCCCCCGTCGCTGACCCGTCCGGTCGTCGGAAAGACCGTCGGCGGGAAACCGTGGAGCCGTGGGCGGGAAGACCGTCGGCCGGAAGACCTCAGTCCTCGGTGCCGAAGCGAGCCGCCTGGATGTACTCGGGCTTCGGGTCGAGCGCGGCCGCGAGCCGGAAGTGGCGGGTGGCCTGGCCAGGGCGCCCGGAGCGCTGGAAGGTGCGGGCGAGCGCGAAGTGGGCGAAGGCGTTGTCGGGCTCGCGTTCGAGGACCAGTTCGAACTCGAGCTCGGCCGGTCGCAGTTGGGCGGCGGCGAAGAAGGCGCGGGCGCGCAGCAGCCGTGCCGCGGTGTTCTCGGGGTGAGCGGCGATCACCGAATCGAGCAGCTTCACGGCACCGCGTGGGTCCCGCGCGGCGAGCAACTGCTCGGCGCGCGAAAGTCGATGACGTGGGTTTCCGGGTTCCTCTCGGCCACAGTGACATCCTTCCCCTTGCTCCGGCGGTTCAACATCGGTCGCGGTAGCGGTATTCCGCACGGAATGACGATCCGACCGCCGCGCCCCCGCGATCCTCTTCGCCCAGCTCAGCGAGCCTGGCGGTCGTCCGCCGCGGCCCGGCGCGTCAGCTCCGTCCAGACCTTCCTCACCTGCGGTTCGAGCGCCTCCAAGGGCCCGTCGTTGTCGATGACGAGATCCGCGACGGCTCGCCGCTGCGCGCGTGTGGCCTGGGCCGCCATCCGGGCGCGGGCCTCCGGCTCGGCCATGCCACGCAGCCGTACCAGCCGGTCGAGCTGTGTCTCCGGGGACGCGTCCACGACCACGACCAGGTCGTAGAGCGGGGCGAGTCCGTTCTCGGTGAGCAACGGCACGTCGTGGACGACCACGTCGTCCGGCCCGGCCTCCCTCTCCAGCTCGGCGGAGCGGGCGCCGACCAGCGGGTGGACGATGGCGTTGAGGGTGGCCAGCCGGTCGGCGTCGGCGAAGACGATCGAGCCGAGCTTCGGCCGGTCGAGGGTGCCCTCGTCGGTCAGGATCGCGTCGCCGAACGCCTCCACGACGGCCGCGAGCCCGGGAGTGCCGGGCTCGACGACCTCGCGGGCGATCCTGTCGGCGTCGATCAACACGGCTCCGTACGAGACGAGCAGCCGCGACACTTCACTCTTGCCGGCGCCGATACCGCCGGTCAGGCCCACCTTCAGCATGAGCGGCAGCTTAGGGCCACCGTCCGGGCGGCGCCCTCGGGGGTTACGCGTCGCCCTCGCGTTCGGCGAGGAAGCGCTCGAACTCGCGGCCGAGCTCGTCCGCCGACGGCAGGTCGACGGGCTCGGCGACCAGGCTGCCCCGCGTCTCGGCGCCCGCCATGGCGTCGTACTGGTGCTCAAGGCCCTGGACCAGCGCCACCAGTTCGTCGTCGCCCTCACCGATCTGGCGGTCGATCTCGGTCTGCGTGCGCCGCGCCTCCGTGCGCAGCGCATGGGCGATACCGGGCAGCACGAGACCCGTGGCGGCGGTGATGGCCTCCAGGACGGTCAGGGCGGCGTCCGGGTAGGAGGCCCGGGCGACATAGTGCGGAACGTGCGCCGCGACACCGAGGGTGTCATGGCCCCACTCCGAGAGCCGGTACTCGACAAGCGCCTCGGCGCTGCCGGGCACCTGCGCCTCGTCGAAGGGGCTGCGGTGGCCCGGCATGAGGTCGGTGCGGCTGCCGTGCGGCGTGAGACCGACGGGACGGGTGTGCGGCACACCCATGGGGATGCCGTGGAAGTTCACGGCGAGCCGTACACCGAGGCGCTCGACGATCTGCCGGATCGCGGCGGCGAAGCGCTCCCACTCGACGTCCGGCTCGGGGCCGGAGAGCAGCAGGAAGGGCGCGCCGGTCGCGTCCTGGACGAGGCGGACCTCGATGGCGGGAGTCTCGTACGCGGTCCAGCGGTCGCGCCGGAAGGTGAGCAGCGGTCGGCGGGCGCGGTAGTCCACGAGCCGGTCGTGGTCGAAGCGGGCCACCAGCTGGTGCGGCAGCGTGTCGAGCAGCCGGTCGACGATCTGCTCGCCGGCCTCACCCGCGTCGATGTATCCGTCGAAGTGGTAGAGCATGACCAGCCCGGCCGACTCCTGCGCCAGAGCCAGGTCCACCACGGCCAGGCCCTTCTGGTCCCATTCGTACAAATCCTGGGGATCAAGCACGATTACCGCTCCTCCTCGTGTTCCTCAGGGGGAACGTCCCCGGGGGGCGAAGCATTCCCCCACCGGTGATCCTTCTGGGCGCCCACTGGTCCAGACCTTGACATGCCCATGGGCCATCCCTACCGTCACGGGGCAGCATCGCGTTCAGCCAGTCGTTCGCCGTACACATACGAGAACCCTCGCTTCTACGGGAAGGCACCCCCATGCGCACCCGAACGCAGCTCCTGTCCCTGCTTCCGTTGACGGCCCTCCTCGCCGTGCCGCTCGCCGCGACACCGGCCGCCGCGGCCACCATCGAGGTGTCGACCGCCGCGCAGCTCAAGACGGCGCTCACCAACGCCCGACCCGGCGACACGATCCACCTCGCCGACGGGACGTACACCGGGAACTTCAAGGCCACCACGCCGGGCACCTCGTCCGCCCGGATCACCCTCACCGGCTCCTCGCGCGCGGTACTCCGCGCCGACGGCGGCTACGGCCTGCACCTCAACGGCGCCTCGTACTGGACGGTCAAGGGCGTCACCGTGACCGGCGGCCAGAAGGGGATCATGACCGACACGGCGAACGGCGTGGTGATCGACGGCGTCACCGTGCACGGCCTGGACATGGAGGGCGTGCACTTCCGCAACTCCAGCAGGAACGGTGTCATCAAGAACTCGCGGATCTACGACACCGGCAACGACGGGCGCGGCATGGGCGAGGGGGTCTACGTCGGGAGCGCCAACACCCTCTCCGACAAGAGCGACAACGCGCAGATCCTGAACAACACGATCGGGCCGGACGTGGGCGGGGAGGCTGTCGACATCAAGGAGGGCACCACCGGCGCGAGGATCATCGGGAACACCTTCGACGGCCGCGGTCTCACCGGCGCCCACTTCGACGACTCCTGGGTGGACGTCAAGGGCAACAACGTGCTGGTGGAGAACAACACCGGCCGCAACACCACCAACAACGGCTTCGAGACCCACTCCCAGCGGAGCGGCTGGGGCTGCGGGACGGTCTTCCGTGGCAATCGGTCGGATCTGACGGGGGCCTCGGGCGCCAAGCGGCTGGCGATCTACGTCACCAACCAGAGCGACAGCTGCCGGACGACGGTGTACGGCTCGAACACGGTCACCGGCGGCAGGGGGCTGACGAACATCGCCGTCACCCCCTGAGCCGTCGCCCTTGCGTGGGCGACCGTGAACCGTCCCGCCTTCAGCCGTCGGCCCTGAGCCATCGGGCCCTGAACGGCGCAAGGCCCGCTCCCCCGAGGGGGAGCGGGCCTTGTCGCTTCAGCCTGTCAGCTGGAGGTCAGAGCGTTCAGCTCTGGCCGCCGGCCAGCTTCTCGCGCAGGGCGGCCAGCGCCTCGTCCGACGCCAGGGCGCCGGAGTTGTCGTCAGACTCCGAGGAGTAGGAACCGCCCGAGACGCCCGCCGGGGCACCGGCCGGAGCGGCGGCGCCACCCTCGGCAGCGGCGGCCTCGTCGGCCTCGCGGGACTTGATGACCTGAGCCTGGTGCTGCTCGAAGCGCTGCTGCGCCTCGGCGTACTGGGTCTCCCAGGCCTCGCGCTGGGTCTCGTAGCCCTCGAGCCAGTCGTTGGTCTCGGGGTCGAAGCCCTCGGGGTAGATGTAGTTGCCCTGGTCGTCGTAGGACGCGGCCATGCCGTACAGGGTCGGGTCGAACTCGACCGAGGCCGGGTCGGCACCGAAGGACTCGTTGGCCTGCTTCAGCGAGAGGCTGATGCGACGACGCTCGAGGTCGATGTCGATGACCTTGACGAAGATCTCGTCGTTGACCTGGACGACCTGCTCCGGGAT
This sequence comes from Streptomyces sp. NPDC093600, assembly GCF_044764755.1. Lineage (NCBI taxonomy): Bacteria > Bacillati > Actinomycetota > Actinomycetes > Kitasatosporales > Streptomycetaceae > Streptomyces > Streptomyces sp. NPDC093600. Next base: position 760,153 of record NZ_JBIWIU010000002.1, on the reverse strand, counting down.
CTCCACGTGGCGCTCGGCCAGCTCGGAGATGTGGACCAGACCCTCGATGCCCTCGTCCACGCGGACGAACGCACCGAACGGAACCAGCTTGGTGACCTTGCCGGGAACGACCTGGCCGATCTGGTGCGTCCGGGCGAACTGCTGCCACGGGTCCTCCTGCGTCGCCTTCAGCGACAGGGAGACACGCTCGCGGTCCATGTCCACGTCGAGAACCTCGACGGTGACCTCCTGGCCGACCTCGACAACCTCGGAGGGGTGGTCGATGTGCTTCCAGGACAGCTCGGAGACGTGCACGAGGCCGTCGACGCCACCCAGGTCCACGAAGGCACCGAAGTTGACGATCGAGGACACGACGCCGGAGCGGACCTGACCCTTCTGGAGGGTCGTGAGGAACGTCTGGCGGACCTCGGACTGGGTCTGCTCGAGCCAGGCACGGCGGGACAGGACCACGTTGTTGCGGTTCTTGTCCAGCTCGATGATCTTCGCCTCGAGCTCCTTGCCCACGTAGGGCTGGAGGTCGCGGACACGACGCATCTCGACCAGGGAGGCCGGGAGGAAGCCGCGGAGGCCGATGTCGAGGATGAGACCACCCTTGACGACCTCGATGACGGTACCGGTGACGATGCCGTCCTCTTCCTTGATCTTCTCGATCGTGCCCCAGGCGCGCTCGTACTGGGCCCGCTTCTTCGAGAGGATCAGGCGGCCTTCCTTGTCCTCCTTCTGGAGGACCAGGGCCTCGATCTCGTCGCCGACCTTGACGACCTCGTTCGGGTCGACGTCGTGCTTGATCGAGAGCTCGCGGCTCGGGATGACACCTTCGGTCTTGTAACCGATGTCGAGCAGGACCTCGTCCCGGTCGACCTTCACGATGACGCCGTCGACGATGTCGCCGTCGTTGAAGTACTTGATCGTCTCGTCGATCGCGGCGAGGAAGGCTTCCTCGTTACCGATGTCGTTGACCGCAACCTGCGGGGTGGTGGCGGTGGTCTCGGTGCTGCTCGTCATGTGGGAAAGGGCTCCGGTTACGGACAGAAAGTCGTAGGTACTGCTACGCCGTGAGCCCGTATCGCACCAAGAAGCCGGACAGCCAATGAAGCGCCGTCCCGCGTGAACGGGGGCGCCTCGAAAACCGAGGGGACATACAACAGGTACGAGCGCGGCCTGCTCCGTCTGAGGCGCGCAGGCCCGCAGCGCAACCTTTAGCATACGGGGGCGGCCGGACAGGGTCAATGCGCGAAGCGCGCACCCGGGGCAGATCGCCGCATAACCGGCACAACTCACGTCACCCCACGCCTCCGGGCACTGGGGCCGCGCAGCCGCGCTGTGCGCAAACTACATCGACGGGTGAGATGAACCAAGAGTACGGACCGGCAGACGAGGGCGGGCTCGAGCCTGCGGCGACCCGTCGTGACGCCGGGGAAGCGGAGAGCAGCCGTGCGAGTCGCGGGTGGTGGGAGCGGAACGCCGACGAGTACCAGAGCGACCACGGAGCGTTCCTCGGGGACGACCGGTTCGTCTGGGGTCCCGAAGGGCTCGACGAGGCCGACGCCGGACTGCTGGGTCCGGCCGGCTCGCTGAGGGGCCTGGACGTCCTGGAGATCGGGGCGGGGGCGGCGCAGTGCTCCCGCTGGCTCGCCCGGCAGGGCGCGAGGCCGATCGCGCTGGACCTCTCGCACCGCCAGCTCCAGCACGCGCTGCGGATCGGTGATGACGTTCCGCTCGTCGAGGCGGACGCGGGGGCGCTGCCCTTCCGGGACGGCTCCTTCGACCTGGCCTGCTCGGCCTACGGCGCGGTGCCCTTCGTGGCGGACCCGGTGCGGGTGTTCCGTGAGGTGCGCCGGGTACTGCGGCCCGGTGGCCGGTGGGTCTTCTCGGTGACGCATCCGATCCGCTGGGCGTTCCCGGACGAGCCGGGCCCCGAGGGCCTGTCGGTCGCGGCCTCGTACTTCGACCGCACTCCCTATGTCGAGCAGGACGACGAGGGGCGGGCGGTGTACGTCGAGCACCACCGGACGATCGGGGACCGGGTGCGGGACGTGGTGGCCGGCGGTTTCCGGCTGGTGGACCTGGTGGAGCCCGAGTGGCCCGCGTGGAACGACCAGGAGTGGGGTGGCTGGTCACCGCTGCGGGGCAATCTGATCCCGGGGACGGCGATCTTCGTCTGCGTCCGCGACTAGTCATATGAACAGACGGGCCCTGTGGACAGTCGCGCTCGCCGCCGGTGACGACGTACGAGACTGAGTGCGTGATCCGAAACGACGCACTCGACCGTCTCCCCGTCCGCCATGCCGTCCCCGAGCTGCTGAGCGCGCTCGACGAGCGGGGCACGGCCGTGTTGTACGCGCCTCCCGGCACCGGCAAGACGACGCTGGTGCCGCTGGCGCTCGCGGGGCTCATAGGGGACGGGCAGCGGCGGCGGGTGCTGGTGGCCGAGCCGCGCAGGATGGCGGTGCGAGCGGCGGCGCGGCGGATGGCGTGGCTGCTGGGCCAGGAGGTCGGCGAAGCTGTCGGCTTCTCGGTCCGCGGCGAGCGGCGGGCCGGACCCGCGACGCGGGTGGAGGTGGTCACGACCGGCGTCCTGCTCCAGCGTCTCCAGCGCGACCAGGAGCTGGCCGGTGTGGACGTGGTGCTGCTCGACGAGTGCCACGAGCGGCATCTGGACGCGGACACGGCGATGGCGTTCCTCGTGGACGTACGGGCGGCGCTGCGGCCGGAGCTGAAGCTGATCGCCGCCTCGGCGACCAGCGACGCCGAGGCGTGGGCGGAGCTCCTGACTGTCCTGGACGGTTCGGGCCCGGCGCCGATCGTGCGGGCGACGGGCGAGGGACACGGCTGCCGTGTCCTGTTCGCCCCACCGCCGGCCGGGATCCGGCCGGCGCACGGCACGTGGGTGGATCCCGCCCTGCTGCGGCACGTGGCGGCGACGGTGCGGCTGGCGCTGGAGCGCCACGAGGGAGATGTCCTCTGCTTCCTTCCCGGTACGGGAGAGATCGCCCGCACGGCCGGGATGCTGGACGGGGTGGACGCGGAGGTCCTCCAGCTGCACGGCCGTGCCCCGGCCGCCGTGCAGGACGCGGTGCTGCGCGGGACGGAGCCGGGCGGGCGCCGCAGGGTGGTCCTGGCGACGGCCGTGGCGGAGTCGAGCCTGACGGTGCCGGGGGTGCGGATCGTCGTGGACTCGGGCCTTGCCCGGGAGCCGCGGATGGACCACGCGCGGGGCCTCGGCTCGCTGGCGACGGTGCCGGTGTCGGTGGCCGGGGCGACCCAGCGCCTGGGCCGGGCGGGCCGGGAGGCGTTCGGGACGGTGTACCGCTGCTGGGCGGAGGCGGAGGACGGGCGCCGGGCGAGGTTCCCGTCCCCGGAGATAAGGATCGCGGACCTGGCCTCCTTCGCCCTGCGCACGGCCTGCTGGGGCGACCCCTCCGCGGCCGGGCTCGCGCTGCTGGACGCCCCGCCCGCCGGGGCGATGGCGGCCGCCCGTTCCGTCCTCACGGCGATCGGCGCGGTGGACGAGGACGGCGGGGCCACGGAGCGCGGGGTTCGGATGTCCCGGCTCGGCGTGCATCCCCGGCTGGCCCGGGCCCTCCTGGACGGTGCGCCCACGGTGGGCACCCGGCGGGCGGCCGAGGTGGTGGCGCTGCTCAGCGAGGAGCCGCCGCGGGAGTACGGCGACGATCTGGCGGCGGCCTGGCGCTCGGCGCGGCGGGGCGGCGACGGGTACGGGGCGCGCTGGAGGACGGAGGCGCGGCGCCTGGAGCGGTCGATCGCCGAGGCGGGAGGCTCCCCGCGCGGGTCGGGGCTCGTCGGAGCGGCGGGTGCTCCGGTCGCCGGGGACGACGCCGCGGCCGGGCTGGTGACCGCTCTGGCCTTTCCCGAGCGGGTGGCCCGGGCGCGTCAGGGCGGCGGGTTCCTGATGGCGTCGGGCACGGGTGCCTCGCTCGTGGAGGGTTCCGCGCTGCGCTCGGCCCCCTGGCTGGCCGTCGCCGTGGCGGACCGCACGGCGCAGAACGCGACGGCGCGGGTGCGGTTGGCGGCCGTGGTGGACGAGGACGTGGCGCGTGCCGCGGCCGGGCATCTGCTCACCGCCGGGGAGGAGGTCCGCTGGGAGGACGGGGACGTGGTCGCCCGCTCCGTGGCGCGTCTGGGCGCCGTCGAGCTGGCGGTGCGCCCGCTCCGGGAGGAGGCCGACGCCGGTCTCGTCCGTGAGGCGCTGCTCGACGGGCTGCGGCGGGAGGGCCTGGGGCTGCTGCGGTGGAGCCGCGAGTCGGAGGAGCTGCGGCGGCGGCGCGGTTTTCTCCACCGGATCCTGGGCGAGCCGTGGCCCGACGTCGCGGAGCAGGCGCTGCTCGACCGGGCGGCGGAGTGGCTGGAGCCCGAGCTGTCCCGTGCGCGGCGGCGGTCCGACCTCGGCCGGATCGACGCCGGTCAGGCGCTCCAGCGGCTGCTGCCCTGGGCGACGGGCGAGGCGGCCCGGCTCGACGAGCTGGCGCCGGAGCGGATCGAGGTGCCCAGCGGCTCGCGGATACGCGTCGACTACGGCGGCGAGCAGCCGGTTCTGGCGGTCAAGTTGCAGGAGATGTTCGGACTCGCCGAGACGCCACGGGTCGCCGGGACGCCGGTACTTGTCCATCTCCTCTCCCCCGCCGGCCGACCGGCGGCCGTCACCACCGATCTGGCCTCGTTCTGGCGGGAGGGCTATCGGTCGGTAAGGGCGGAGCTGCGCGGCCGCTACCCCCGGCACCCGTGGCCGGAGGACCCCGGGGCGGCCCAGCCGACCCGGCACACCAGCGCACGGCTCAGACGGGAGCGGTGACGGGTTCCCGCGCGGGGCCGGGTTCCGCCTCCTGGCGGCGGGCGCGGGCGCGGGCCTCCAGCCAGAGCGCGAGGGCGAAGAGTGCGAGGCCCAGGAGGAGGAAGCTCCAGGGCAGATAGGAGACGAGCAGCAGGACCATGAGGCGGTTGGACTCGACCAGCTCGACGATGGCGGTGATGTAGTCCTCGCGCATCTTCACATGGCCCTCGAAGACGGTGACGGTGTCCTGGCCCATCATGGCCCGGGCGTTGCGGAGCTCCTCCTTGTGGATCTCCTCGCCGTTGACCGGGGCTCCGGTGACGGGTTCGACCCAGAACATCCGCTGGGTGGTGTACCAGCGGGTGAGGCCCGAGCCGGCGAGGATCTCCGGGGTGATGCCCTTGACCGGCATGGCCTTCGGCATGGGGACCTCGGTCCAGGGGATGGTCTGCTCGAAGTAGTAGACCTCCAGGCCGCGGAAGGTCCGGGTGCCCATGTAGTGGATCGGGGCGGAGGTGCGGGTCTGGGCGTCGAAGTACTGGTAGTCCCGTTTCTCGGTGAGGAAGGGCCATTTGAACTCGATGCCCTCGCGCCGGACGGGGTCGCCGTCGACCATCTCGCCGGTGGCGTGGACCGGCTCCTGGGTGTGGGCGTCGAAGATGTACCGCTCGGGGATCTTGGACACCATCTTGCCGTCGGGCCCGGCGACGAAGGAGAGGGAGTCCCAGACGACGACGTCGCGGCCGGCGTCGCGCTCGATCCTCCTGGACTCCTCCACGTTGCCCTTGAGGGTCTGGATGATCGTGAGCTTCTCGATCCTCTCGGCCTTGAGCGTGGAGTAGTTGAGGAGGGTGGCCGGCTTCGCCTCCAGGACCGTCTCCTGGTACTGGTTCGGCGGGATCTTCGCCAGCCGGGGGAAGGCGTACCAGCGCAGGGTGGGGGCCATGGCGACGAAGAAGACGGCGAAGGAGAGCAGGACGAGGCTGGCTCGGCGGCGCATGGGAGGGCTCCTCCTACTTCTTGGGGCCGGGGTCGGCGGTGAGGAGGGGCCGGGGTGAGGTGGGGCCGTCGGGCGGCAGCTCGGCCACCGAGACGAGCAGGATGACGAGGAGGACGGGGACCAGCCCGATGGCGGCGGCGACGAGGGCGCGCATGGTGGCCTCCCGGTGCTCGATCTGATGCTGCGTCAGGGAGGGGGCACCGTAGCAACGCGGCCGTGAGATGAGAACACGTCGCACTCAGAACGCGGAAGGCCGCTCCTCCGTCCGGGGCTGGACAGAGGAGCGGCACGGAAGTCGCGCGGGGGACGCCCCCGTCCGGATCAGGAGGTGGAGCTGGGCGTGGGATTGGGGGAGGCGTCCGGCGATGTCGTCGGGGACGGGGTGGGCGCGGGGGCCGGTGCGGTGACCTTGAGTTCGATGATCAGACTGCCGCCGCCGGGCGCGGTCAGCCGGAGCAGGAAGGTTCCCGCCTCGCCGTCCGCGTAGATGTCCGGCAGGGTGAGCAGGCCGTTCTCGTCCGTCTTGAGATCGGTGAGCGTCCGCAGCGGGTCGCCGTTCGCGTCCTTGAAGTACGGACCCTTGGTGGCCGCCTGGGAGTCCTGTGCCGAGGTGACCATGGTGGCGGTCAGGGCGACCGAGGAGGCGGCGGCGCCGTCGTGGGTGGCCTTCACCAGCACCCGGTCGGCGAACCGTTCGCCGGTGGTGGCCGTCAGCACCTTGGAGTCGCCGCGGACCAGGGTGTCGGCCTGCCGGGCGGTGACGGTGGCGCGGAACTCGACGGGCGCCATGCTGCGGCCCACGACGGTGGCCCGCACGGTGAAGCCGCCCAGCTGTTCGCCCGCCCGGAGGAGCGGTGTGACGACCTTGCCGGTGGAGCCCGTCGTGAGGGTGACGCTCTTGGCCACGCCGCCGAAGTTCGCGCCGGTGGTCCCGAGGATCTCGAAGCGGACGCTGATGCCGGCGACGGGCTTGCCCGCCGAGTCGAGGGCCGCGACCGTCGGTCGTCCCGCGAAGACGCCGCCCGCGGTCGCCGTCAGCGTGCCCGTGCCGGCGTCCTTGATGCGTACCACGCGCACCGACGCGGGCGGGGTGGGCGGCGGAGTGGTCGGCGACGTACTGGGGTTGGACGGCTTCGGCTTGGGCTTGGCAGTGGCCGGCGGCGTCGACGGGGAGGGGGACGGACCGGCGGGCTTCGTCCGTTCCGGCGAGGTGCTGCCACGGGAGGTGTCGCTGCGGTCGACCGGCAGCACGCCCGTGCCGTCCGGGACCTGGTGGGTGCCGCGCTTGTAGTACTCGAACCAGGAGAGCACCGTGTGCAGGTACTCGGTCGAGCGGTTGTAGCTGAGGATCGCCCGGTCCAGGTCGGCCTTGACCGCGAGGTCGCGGTTGTTGGCGCAGAGGTAGAGACCGGCGGCCTGGGCGGCGTCGTAGATGTTGTTGGGGTCCTTGCGGCCGTCGCCGTTCGCGTCCTGGCCCCAGGTCGCCCAGGTGGAGGGGATGAACTGCATCGGACCGACCGCGCGGTCGTGCGTCCTGTCGCCGTCGAACGCACCGTCGTCGGTGTCCGAGATGTTGGCGAAACCGACACCGTTGAGCACCGGGCCGAGGATCGGCGAGGAGGTGGTGCCGTTGGCGTCCACCCGGCCGCCGCGCGCCTGACCGGACTCGACCTTGCCTATGCCCGCGAGCAGCTGCCACGGCAGGTGGCAGCCGGGGTCGCTGGACCGTATGGACTGCTCCGCGCGCTTGTACGCGGCGAGGACGGTCGCGGGGATGCCCGCCTCCGCCGGACCGGTGACGATCGGCAGGTCGACGGAAGTGCCGGGCTTGTTGGGGGTGTTCAGCGGCGGGAGGTCGGTGTAGTACGGGGACTGGCCGGTGGCCGAGTCCTCCGGCGGAGTCGTCGAGTCACCGGCGCCGATCGACTGGTCGCCGCTCGCGTTGTCGGCGGGGGGCGGTGTCATGCCCGGAGCCTGCGAAGCGGCCAGCGCCGCGACCGCCGCGGCCACCACGGCACCGCTCGTGGCCCCCCTGCGCAGCCGACGGCCCAATTGCGCTGCCATACGTACGTTCCCTCCCCCTCGAGAGCACTCGCGCTCCCCGCGCGTGGACTCAGGCGACCCTATGACAACTGCGCGCCCCGGCACACCGGCGCCTGACCGGGTTTCACGCTTTCGTCACCACTTGGCCGCCCGGGATCCGACGAACATCACTCCCGCATACTGGTGCCTGACCGCACAAGGGGGGCCTCCGATGCCGTTCACACTCAGTCATGCCGCCGCCGTGCTGCCGGGGATACGGAGAGACGGCACCGCACGGGGGCCGCTGGTCGCGTCGGCGCTCGTGGCGGGGTCGTTCTCTCCCGACATGACCTATTTCGCGGCGACGGCGGTCCCGGACGCCATGTTCTTCGGGGAGGTCACGCACGCGCCGTTGGGGATCGTGACGGTCGATGTCCTCATCACCGCGCTGCTGGTGGCGCTCTGGCTGATGGTGCGTGAGCCGCTCGTGGCCCTGCTGCCGGCCGGCCGTCGGGCGCGGGTGTACGCCTTCCTGCGCGGCCGCCCCTGGCGGGAGCGCCGGCCGGCGGCGCTGGCCGCGTGGTTCTGTCTCTCCGCGGTGTTGGGGGCGACGACCCATGTGGTCTGGGACGCCTTCACCCACCTCGACCGCTGGGGCACGCGCGCGCTTCCGTTCCTCGGCGAGATCGTGGCCGGCTTCCCCGTCTATCTCTACGCGCAGTACGGCGGTTCGGCACTGGCCCTGGGGGTGCTGGTGTGGTTCACGGCGCGGGCGCTGCGCGCGGCGCCCGCGGGGGCGGCGCTGCCGCCGGGCTTCCCGGTGCTCGACCGGCGGGGGCGGTGGCTGGCGGCCGGGCTGATCGGGGGGTGCGTCCTGGCGGGCATCGTGCACCGCTGCCTGCGCTGGTACGCATACTGGGGCCGGATCGAGACGCCGCTGGACATCATTCCGACCGCCTGTTTCGGCGCGGGCGCGGGGCTCGCCCTCGGTCTGGTGCTGTACGGGGCGGTGGTGCGGCTGCGCGGGACGCCGGTGACGCCGGTCCCGGGAACCCCGGAGCGTGAGCCGGTGCGCCCCCCACGGGGATCGCGCTGATGTCCCGGTCCGGGGTATAGCCCTACGCCCTGCCGGAGGCGAGGCGGGCGGGCGACGAAGCGCGCCCCGCGGGCGCGCTTCGTCGGCCGTCCGGTCGTCAGTGCGCCGCCGACTCCCAGTCCGGACCGACGCCCACCGAGACGTCGAGCGGGGCGCGGAGGGAGACCGCCGAGGACATCTCCTGACGGACCAGGGTCTCGACCCGCTCGCGCTCTCCGGGGGCCAGCTCGACCACGATTTCGTCGTGGACCTGGAGGAGGATCCGGGAGGAGAGGCCGGCCTCCGTCAGGGCGCGGTCCACGTTCAGCATGGCGACCTTCACGATGTCGGCCGCGGTGCCCTGGATCGGGGCGTTCAGCGCCATCCGCTCGGCGGCCTCGCGGCGCTGGCGGTTGTCGCTGTTCAGGTCCGGGAGATAGCGGCGGCGGCCGAGCATCGTCTCGGTGTAGCCGGTCGCCCGGGCCTCGTCGACGACCCGGCGCAGATAGTCCCGCACCCCGCCGAAGCGCTCGAAGTACGTGTCCATCAGGGCGCGGGCCTCGCCCGCCTCGATGTTCAGCTGCTGCGAGAGGCCGAAGGCGGACAGGCCGTACGCCAGGCCGTAGGACATGGCCTTGATCTTGCGCCGCATCTCCGCGTCGACGGCGGACCGCTCGACGCCGAAGACCTGCGAGGCGACCGTCGTGTGCAGGTCCTCGCCGGAGGTGAACGCCTCGATGAGGCCCTCGTCCTCGGAGAGGTGGGCCATCACCCGCAGTTCGATCTGGCTGTAGTCGGCGGTCATCAGGGCCTCGAAGCCCTCGCCCACGACGAAGCCGTGGCGGATGGCCCGGCCCTCGTCGGTGCGGACCGGCACGTTCTGCAGGTTCGGGTCGGTGGAGGAGAGGCGTCCGGTCGCGGCGACGGTCTGGCTGAAGGTGGTGTGGATCCGGCCGTCGGCGGCGATCGTCTTGATCAGGCCCTCGACCGTGGAACGCAGCCGGGCCTGCTCTCGGTGGCGCAGCATGATCACCGGCAGTTCGTGCTCGGTCTGCGCGGCCAGCCAGGCCAGCGCGTCCGCGTCCGTGGTGTAACCGGTCTTGGTCTTCTTGGTCTTGGGGAGGTTCAGCTCGCCGAAGAAGACCTCCTGGAGCTGCTTGGGCGAGCCGAGGTTGAACTCGTGGCCGACGGAGGCGTGCGCCTCCTTCACGGCCTGCTGCACCGCGCCCGCGAACTGCTGCTCCATGGCCTCCAGATGGGCGCGGTCGGCGGCGATGCCGTGCCGCTCCATCCGGGCGAGGAGCAGGGACGTGGGCAGTTCGACATCGTGCAGCAGATCGGTCGCGCCGACTTCGCCGAGCCGGTCGCCGAACGCCTCACCGAGGTCCAGGACCGCGCGGGCCTGCGCCATGAGCGCGTCGGCCTCGGCGTGCTCGTCCGTACCGAAGGCGAGCTGCCCGTCGGCGGCGGCCGGGGCCAGCTCGCGGTGGAGGTACTCGACGGAGAGCGCGTCCAGGGCGAAGGAGCGGCGCCCCGGCTTGACCAGATAGGCGGCGAGGGCGGTGTCCATCGTGATGCCCTCGATGTGCCAGCCGTGCTCGGGGAAGACCCGCAGGGACTCCTTGGCGTTGTGCATCACCTTCGGCCGGGCCGGGTCGGCCAGCCAGGCGGCGAACGCGCGCTCGTCGGTCTCGTCGAGCCGGGTCGTGTCGAACCAGGCCGCCTTGCCGTCGGCCGCCGCGAGCGCGACCTCACTGACATTGCCGACGCCCATGGCCCAGGTGGCGACGGTGGCGACACCGAGCGGCTGCCCGCCGTGCTGCTCCAGCCAGAAGGCGAGCTCGCCCGCGCCGAGGACCGTGCCGTCCAGCTCGACGCCCGCGTCGGGGGCCGGGGCCTCTTCCTCCGCCGCGCCGGGGTCGACCGCGAGCAGGCGCTCCCGCAAACTCGGATTGCGGATCTCCAGGACCTCCAGGAAGCCCTTCAGGGCGGTCCTGTCGTACGGGGCACGCTCCAGCTCCGCGACGCTCCGGGGCAGCTCGACGTCCCTCACCAGCTCGGTGAGGTGGCGGTTCATCTTGACCGACTCCAGGTGGTCGCGCAGGGCCTGGCCGACCTTGCCCTTGACCTCGTCGGCGCGCTCGACGAGCTCCGCGAACGACCCGAACTGGTTGATCCACTTCGTGGCGGTCTTCTCGCCCACACCCGGGATGCCGGGGAGGTTGTCGGACGGGTCGCCCCGCAGGGCGGCGAAGTCGGGGTACTGCGAGGGGGTCAGGCCGTACTTCTCCTGGACCTTCTCCGGGGTGAAGCGGGTCAGCTCGGAGACGCCCTTGGTGGGGTACAGCACGGTCACGTGGTCGGTGACCAGCTGGAAGGAGTCGCGGTCGCCCGTGACGATCAGGACGTCGAAGCCGGCCGCCTCGGCCTGGGTGGCGAGCGTGGCGATCACGTCGTCGGCCTCGAAGCCGTCCACCGCGAACCGCACCGCGTTCATGGTGTCGAGCAGCTCGCCGATCAGCTCGACCTGCCCCTTGAACTCGTCCGGAGTCGTGGAGCGGTTCGCCTTGTACTCGGGGAAGTCGGCCGAGCGCCAGGTCTTGCGGGACACGTCGAACGCGACCGCGAAGTGCGTGGGCGCCTCGTCGCGCAGCGTGTTCGCCAGCATGGACGCGAAGCCGTAGATCGCGTTCGTCGTCTGTCCGCTCGCGGTGGTGAAGTTCTCCGCGGGCAGCGCGAAGAACGCCCGGTACGCGAGGGAGTGCCCGTCCATGAGGAGCAGACGGGGACGGTTGTCTTCGGTCTTCTTCGATGCTGTCTCGGCCACGAACACGATCCTGCCACGGACCGCTGACAATCCCGTCCACACCTGGTCCGCTCCCCTGCTGTCGGAGGTCCGTGACAGGATCGAGGACGTACGCAGCAGAGTTCCGCTCAAGGGAGAGCGCGATGGTCAGCAAGCCGCCCGCAGGCGACCCGGTCCAGGACGCGCCGCAGGTCGCGCCGCCGCAGCACGCGGCCGCCGGGCTGCCCGCCGTCGCCCACACCCTCAAGATCGCCCAGGCGCAGATGGGGGTGCGACGCACCGCCCGGACCCTCCTCAAGGTCAACCAGAAGGACGGTTTCGACTGCCCGGGCTGCGCCTGGCCGGAGGGCGACAAGCGGCATGTGGCGGAGTTCTGCGAGAACGGGGCGAAGGCGGTCGCCGAGGAGGCGACGCTGCGCCGGGTGACGCCCGACTTCTTCGCCGCCCACCCGGTGGCGGACCTGGCCACGCGCAGCGGCTACTGGCTGGGCCAGCAGGGCCGCATCACACAGCCGATGTATCTGCCCGAGGGCGGCGACCGGTACGAGGCGGTGCCCTGGGAGCGGGCCTTCGCGATCATCGCCGAGGAGCTCCGGGCGCTGTCCTCCCCCGACGAAGCGCTCTTCTACACCTCGGGGCGGACCAGCAACGAGGCCGCGTTCCTGCTGCAGCTCTTCGCCCGGGAGTTCGGTACGAACAATCTGCCGGACTGCTCCAACATGTGCCACGAGTCGTCCGGCTCGGCGCTGAACGAGACCATCGGGATCGGCAAGGGCAGTGTCTCGCTGGAGGATCTGCACCAGGCGGACCTGATCATCGTCGCGGGGCAGAACCCGGGGACGAACCACCCGCGGATGCTCTCCGCCCTGGAGAAGGCCAAGGCCGCGGGCGCCCGGATCATTTCGGTCAACCCGCTGCCCGAGGCCGGCCTGGAGAAGTTCAAGAACCCGCAGACCCCGCAGGGCATGCTCAAGGGCGCCGCGCTCACCGATCTCTTCCTCCAGATCCGGATCGGCGGCGACCAGGCCCTCTTCCGGCTCCTCAACAAGCTGATCATCGAGACGGAGGGCGCGGTCGACGAGGAGTTCGTCCGCGAGCACACCCACGGGTACGAGGAGTTCACCGCCGCCGCCCGCGCCGCCGACTGGGACGAGACGCTCGTCGCGACCGGCCTGACCCGGGGCGAGATCGAGCGGGCCCTGGAGATGGTGCTCGCCTCACGGCGGACCATCGTCTGCTGGGCTATGGGCCTCACCCAGCACAAGCACTCCGTGCCGACCATCCGCGAGGTGGTCAACCTCCTCCTGCTGCGCGGCGCCATCGGCCGCCCCGGCGCCGGCGTCTGCCCGGTCCGCGGCCACTCCAACGTGCAGGGCGACCGCACGATGGGCATCTTCGAACGCCCCGCGCCCGCGTTCCTCGACGCCCTGGACAAGGAGTTCGGGATCGTCTCGCCGCGCCACCACGGCTATGACGTGGTCCGCTCGATCCAGGCGCTGCGCGACGGCGAGGCGAAGGTCTTCTTCGCGATGGGCGGCAACTTCGTCGGGGCGACGCCGGACACGGAGGTCACCGAGGCGGCGATGCGCCGCGCCCGGCTCACGGTGCACGTCTCGACGAAGCTCAACCGCTCGCACGCGGTCACCGGCGCGCGCGCCCTCATCCTGCCGACGCTCGGTCGCACCGACAAGGACGTGCAGCGGAGCGGAAAGCAGTTCGTGACGGTGGAGGACTCCATGGGGCTCGTGCACGCCTCGCGGGGCAATCTGCCGCCGGCGAGTCCGCATCTGCTCTCCGAGCCGGCGATCGTCGCCCGGATGGCGCGGGCTGTGCTCGGTGCCGCCTCGGCGACGCCCTGGGAGGAGTTCGAGAAGGACTACGCCACGATCCGGGACCGCATCGCGCGCGTGGTGCCCGGCTTCGAGGACTTCAACGCCCGGCTCGCGGCGAACCCCGGGGGCTTCGCGCTGCCGCACGGTCCGCGCGACGAGCGCCGCTTCCCCACGGCCACCGGCAAGGCCAACTTCACCGCCGCGCCCGTCGAGTACCCGAGGGTTCCGGAGGGCCGGCTGCTGCTGCAGACCCTGCGCTCCCACGACCAGTACAACACCACGATCTACGGCCTCGACGACCGCTACCGCGGCATCAAGGGCGGCCGCCGCGTCGTCCTGGTCCACCCGGCGGACGCGGCGGAGCTGGGTCTGGCCGACGGGGCGTACACGGATCTGGTCAGCGAGTGGACGGACGGCAGCGAGCGCCGGGCGCCCGGCTTCCGGGTGGTGCACTATCCGACCGCCCGCGGATGCGCGGCGGCGTACTACCCGGAGACGAACGTCCTGGTGCCGCTGGAGTCAACGGCGGACATCAGCAACACCCCCGCCAGCAAGTCCGTGATCGTGCGTCTGGAACAATCACCCTCCGCCTAAGCGTTTGCTCAGGCGATCAGGCGGATCAGTGATCAGCAGTCGGACGCAGACGAACGGAGCCGGGCCGATGGGTGAGCAGCAGCACGTGAAGTTCCCGCAGGAGGTCGTCGACGAGTACGCCGCGCTCGGCGTGGATCTTCCCGCTCTCTTCTCCGCCGGGCACCTCGGCAACCGGATGGGTGTGCAGATCGTCGAGGCCTCGGCGGAGAAGGTCGTCGGCACGATGCCGGTGGAGGGCAACACCCAACCGTACGGGCTGCTGCACGGCGGCGCCTCGGCGGTGCTCGCCGAGACGCTGGGCTCGATCGGCTCCATGCTGCACGGGGGCGTCTCCAAGATCGCGGTGGGCGTGGACCTGAACTGCACGCACCACCGCGGGGTGCGCAGCGGCCTGGTCACGGGTGTCGCGACCCCGGTCCACCGCGGGCGCTCCACGGCCACGTACGAGATCGTCATCACGGACGAGCAGGACAAGCGGGTCTGCACGGCGCGGCTGACCTGCCTGCTGCGGGAGGTCACGCCCAAGGACGCCGGCAACGTCCCGGACGCGGGCGTGACCGGCGGCGCGGCCTGAGCGCAGGCGGCCCACCGTCGCATCGATCACCGGCCCGGGGCGGTCCGCTCCGCCCCGGGCCGCGCTGCGCGACGCCCCTTGGCGGTCCGGGCGCCAGGGTTCCCCCGCCACGAGCCCGCCCCCGAACGGCGCCCATGACCGAGCCTCGGCAACGCGACCGGGTCTGGCGCCCGTCACCGTGACCGTCAGGGCCGCACCGGCCAGAGCCTGCCGCACGAAGGCCGGCACAGCCCGGCCACACGCAGAGTGACCACCACGGGTTCACCTCACGGCCCCCGGCCGCAGAGAAGGAGCCTGAGCCCGGGCGGCGGCGGGGGCGCGGGGCCGGAGCGCGGGCGCGCGTACCGCCCCGGGTGCGAATCCCGGTCTCCGGAGACGGAAGGTCGCCTTCCGGACGTCGTTCCGCGAGGCCCGGGCCCTACTGCCGGACGTGGTGCCGCGGACCACGGTCCCAGCCTCCGGACGCCGCCCGCCCCGGAGACGTCGCGGCTCCCGACGCACGCCCGCCCACGCCCGGCCGCCGGGACGGCAGCACACCCGGGCCCGCCCGTCCGGCGCTTCCCGGCGACCGAGCCATCGCCCCTCGCCGCGCGACCGCTCCGGGCGGCCCGGCCGCCCCGACCACCCCGGCCGCCCCATCGCTCCGGGCGCCGCGCGACCGCTCCAGGCCGCCCCAGCAGCCCCCCGGCCGCCCCGCCGTTCCATGCCGTCCGCCAACATCCGTATCCGCAGCCCCTCTTGCCCCCACCTGCCGCAGGCGCTTCACTGGCGAGCCTCCCCCACAGGAGAAGACCCGATCCACTCACACACCGAGGGGCTCTTCTTGACCGCCGTACGTATCACCACCGTGGCGACCGCCATCACCGCCGTGGCCTGCGCTGCCGTTCTCGCCACCGCGATCCCGTCCGCAGCGATCAACTCGTACAACGCGACCCCCGCGCCCGAACGCACCGAGGTCGGCGCGCTCGTCGCGACCTGGGACAACGACGGGGACCCGAGCACGCCCGACCGGGTCGACTGGGTCTGTTCCGGAACCATGATCGACGCGGACACCTTTCTGACCGCCGCGCACTGCACCACCGACTGGCCGGAGAACGTGAGGTTCTACGTCTCCCTCGACCAGGACGTGCAGGGCGGTCTGGACAAGGCCGCCGCCGAGCATCCCGGCGATCCGGCCGCCGTGGCCAAGGCCGTGGCCGTCGAGGGCACGGCACACAACCACCCGGCGTACCCGGGCCCGGCCTCGGACACCCACGACATCTCGGTCGTCCAGGTACCGGCCGCCGCGATGAAGGCCCGCTGGGCGTTCACGCCCGCCGCGCTCCCCGAGGCGGGCGCGCTCTCCGCGCTCGGCGCGCAGGGCCTGAACGACACCTCGTTCGTGGTCGCCGGCTACGGCACTCAGGAGGCGCGGCGCGGACCGGGCGGGCACACCCACCCGGGCGGCGGCGTCCGGTTGAAGGCCCCGGTCACCTTCAACGCGCTCAACGACGCGTGGATCCGGCTCGCCATGACGGCCCCGCAGGGCAACGGCGGTGCCTGTTACGGCGATTCGGGCGGTCCGAACTTCGCCACGCTGGACGGGAAGCTCACCCTGGTCGCCACCACGATCACGGGCGACACGCCTTGTTACTCCACCAACGTCACCTACCGCCTCGACTCGCCCGGAGCCCGCGACTTCCTGAAGCCGTTCACCCAACTGCCGTAGCCCACAGGCCGGTTGCGCCCGCACCGGTGATCACCTAGCGTGGCGCGCATGGCGCTGTCGCCGCAGACCCAGGCCAGGACCGCCCTTCGCGCGGTCCTGGCCTTCGGCGTTCCGGCCGGACGCGCGGCCGCAACCGCCCCGACGGGCCCCCGCCCCCGCACGGCGGCCCGGTGACGAGCACGCCACCACCCCCTCCCCATAACGCTCCGTAACTCTCCCGCCCTCCAGAAGCGGAGTGGCGCCCTCTGCGTTCCGTCCGCTCAGATCAAACCCTCTGTCCGCTATTCGGACACGCTCTCGCCGCCTGGCGACAGGACCATGATCCGCTCAAGCCCCTGAGCGGAACTGGGCATTCTCACTATGTGAACACCCCATAACTGACCGTTACGCCCCGATTTGCCCCCCGGGTATCCACCTCCTCTCCCCCTTGCGATAACAAGACAGTCACATCCTGACCTCCCCGCTCCCCACCTCCCCCACCTGCGCTTAGAGTCACCGCCAGTCACCGCGCCGCCGGGCGCGTCCACTGCACGGCCCTGCACCACCCAGTCATCCCCGTACGGCCCGGCACTCACCAACGGCACCTCTTGCCACGGCTTCACGGCACCGCCTCAGCTCGAGGGGGCCGCGCCAGGGAAAGGATTCATCGTGCGACACCGTTCCTTGCTCATCCTCACCACCGTGATCACCACGGGAGCACTCACCCTCACCGCGTGCGGTTCCCGCGACGACAAGGGCGGAAGCACCGACGGCGCCGCCGGCGGCGGCACGACGGTCGTCATCGGCGTCGACGCGCCGCTCACCGGTTCGCTCTCCGCGCTGGGCCAGGGCATCAAGAACTCCGTGGACCTGGCGGTCCAGACCGCCAACAAGAACAAAGAAGTCCCCGGCGTCACCTTCAAGATCGAAGCCCTCGACGACCAGGCCGTCCCCGCCACCGGCAAGGCCAACGCCACCAAGCTCGCCGGCATGAAGGACGTCCTCGGCGTCGTCGGCCCGCTGAACTCGGGCGTCTCCCAGTCCATGCAGGCGGACTTCGAGAAGGCCAACCTGACCCAGGTCTCCCCCGCCAACACCAACCCCTCCCTCTCCCAGGGCGACAACTGGGGCAAGGGCGAGTTCAAGCGTCCCTTCAAGACGTACTTCCGCACCGCCACCACGGACGTCGTCCAGGGCAAGTTCGCGGCGAACTACCTCTTCAACGACGCCAAGAAGAAGAAGGTCTTCGTCGTCAACGACAAGCAGACCTACGGCGCCGGCCTCGCCGCGATCTTCGCCGCGGAGTTCAAGCGCCTGGGCGGCACCGTCGCCGGCACCGACTCCGTCACCGTGAAGGAGACCGACTTCTCCTCCACCGCCAACAAGATCAAGGCCTCCGGCGCCGACTCCGTCTACTTCGGCGGCCAGTACCCCGAGGGCGGCCTCCTCTCCGACCAGGTCAAGAAGACCGGCGCCAAGATCCCCACCATGGGCGGCGACGGCATCTACGACCCTCAGTTCATCAAGGCCTCCGGCGAAGCCAACGACGGTGACCTCGCCACCTCGGTCGGCTTCCCCGTCGAGAAGCTCCCGACCGCCAAGAAGTTCATCGCCGACTACAACGCGGCCGGCTACAAGGACCCGTACGCGGCCTACGGCGGCTACTCCTACGACGCCGCCTGGTCCATCATCCAGGCCGTCAAGGCCGTCGTCGCCGCCAACAACGGCAAGCTGCCCGACGACGCCCGCGCCAAGGTCACCGAGGCCATGTCCAAGGTCTCCTTCGAGGGCGTGACCGGCAAGGTCTCCTTCGACCAGTACGGCGACACCACCAACAAGCAGCTCACCGTCTACCAGGTCAAGAACGGCGCCTGGACCGACGTCAAGTCCGAGACCTTCAAGGACTGACACCCCGCACTGCCCCGCACACGCACCACCTGAACCAAGCCGCGCGAGGGCGCAAACAGCGCCCTCGCGCGGTGTCATATCCGACACGCTCATCGGAGGCCCTGCGGTGAACGAACTGCCGCAACAGCTGGCCGACGGCCTTGCCCTGGGGGCCCTTTACGGCCTCATCGCCATCGGTTACACGATGGTCTACGGCATCGTCCAGCTCATCAACTTCGCCCATGGCGAGATCTTCATGATCGGGGGCTTCGGCGCCCTCACGGCATACACGATCCTGCCCGAGGGCACCGCCCTCGTCATCGCGATACCCGTGATGCTGATAGGCGGCGCGGTGGTCTCCGTGGCCGTCGCCACCGCCGCCGAACGCTTCGCCTACCGGCCCCTGCGCGGCGCCCCCCGCCTCGCACCCCTGATCACGGCGATCGGTCTGTCGATCGTGCTCCAGCAGATCGTCTGGGGCTTCTACCCCGGCGCCAAGAGCCCGGTCAGCTTCCCCGAGTTCCAGGGAGGAAGCTTCCAGATCCTCGACCACCTCGCGATCTCCCGCGCCGACGCGTTCGTCCTCGTCGCCGCCCCCGCCTGCATGCTCGCCCTCGGCCTCTTCGTCTCCAAGAGCCGCAGCGGCCGCGCCATGCAGGCCACGGCCCAGGACCCGGACACCGCGAAGCTGATGGGCATCAACACCGACCGCATCATCGTCATGGCCTTCGCCATCGGCGCCGCGTTCGCCGCCGTCGCCGCCGTCGCCGAAGGCCTCGACAAGGGCCAGATCCGCTTCGAGATGGGCTTCCTGCTCGGCCTCAAGGCCTTCACCGCCGCCGTACTCGGAGGCATCGGCAACATCTACGGCGCCATGATCGGCGGCGTCGTACTCGGCCTCGCGGAAACCCTCTCCATCGCCTACGTCGAGCACATCCCCGGCATGGCCCAGTTCGGCGGCGGCGCCTGGAAGGACATCTGGGTCTTCTCCCTCCTCATCCTCGTCCTCCTGTTCAGACCACAAGGTCTGCTCGGTGAGCGCGTCGCGGACAGGGCGTGAGCACGATGACCACTGACCTCACCAAGACCCCCGCAGAGTCCACCACCCCCGAGAAGACCGAGGCCCCCCAGGCCCCCGGCCTCCTCCACTGGATCGTCGCCGCCGGTGGCCTCGCCACCGTCGCCAGCACCTTCCTCGCCTGGACCTACACCACCGAATTCCCCGGCGACCTCACCGTCACCGGCTACCCCGGCGGCCTCCAGGTCCTCACCCTCGTCGCCGGCCTCCTCCTGACGCTCTTCGCCCTCTCCGGGCTCGGCATCAAGGGCCTGCGCTGGATCACCCCCGCCGGCTCCACCCGAGCCCTCCGGTTCCTCGCCCTCGGCGCACTCGGCACCACCTGGTACACCGTCCTCGCCATCGCCGTACAACTCGGCGGCCTCGCCCACCTCGAACCGGGCGGATTCGTCGCCGCCGTCGCCACCCTCGTCCCCCTGACCGCCTTCGCGCTCAAGGACGACACCCGCAAGGCGCCGAAGCCCAAGGAACTCCCCTCCTGGGCCGAGATCCTCATCATCGTCGCCGCCTTCGCCCTCGGCATGTACGCCGTCACCTACGGCATCTCCACCGAGTACCCCGAGCTGTTCATCGGCTACCTGCTCCTCGCCGGCTTCGCCGCCGGCGCGCTCGCCAAATCCGGCCTCATGGCCCGGCTCTCCGCGATCGCCTCCAAGAACAAGCAGGTCGCCGCCGTCGCCGCCTTCGCCGCCGCGGCCGTCTTCCCCTTCACCCAGACCACCGACACGTTCACCGTGATCGCGGTGCAGATCCTCATCTTCGCCACGGTCGCCCTCGGCCTGAACGTCGTCGTCGGCCTGGCCGGCCTCCTCGACCTCGGCTACGTCGCCTTCCTCGGCGTCGGCGCCTACACCGCCGCCCTCGTCTCCGGATCCACGGCCTCCGCCCTCGACATCCAGCTCCCCTTCTGGGCAGCCATGATCATCGGCGCGATCGCCTCACTGATCTTCGGCGTCATCATCGGCGCACCCACCCTGCGCCTGCACGGCGACTACCTCGCCATCGTCACCCTCGGCTTCGGCGAGATCTTCCGCATCACCGTCAACAACATGGACGGCGACAACGGACCCCAGATCACCAACGGCCCCAACGGCATCCCCAACATCCCGGCGCTGAACATCTTCGGCTACGACTTCGGCGAGACCCACACCATCCTCGGCGTGGAACTCGGCAGTTACGCCAACTACTACCTGCTGATGCTCCTCGTCATGGTGCTCGTCGTCCTCGTCTTCAGCCGAGCCCAGGACTCCCGCATCGGCCGCGCCTGGGTCGCCATCCGCGAGGACGAGACCGCCGCCACCGCCATGGGCATCAACGGCTTCCGCGTCAAGCTCATCGCCTTCGCCCTCGGCGCCACCCTCGCCGGCGTCGCCGGCACCGTCCAAGCCCACTTCCAGGGCACCGTCCTCCCCGAGATGTACGTGTTCGCCGGCCCCGTCGCCCCGAACTCCGCGTTCCTCCTCGCGGCCGTCATCCTCGGCGGCATGGGCACCATCCGCGGCCCGCTCCTCGGCGCCGCACTGCTCTTCCTCATCCCCGAGAAGCTCGCCTTCCTCAAGGACTTCCAGCTCCTCGCGTTCGGCCTCGCGCTCATCCTGCTGATGCGCTTCCGCCCCGAGGGCCTCATCCCCAACCGGCGCGCCCAGCTCGAATACCACGAGCACGACGAGAACGCCGACAAGCTCGACGTACCGGAGCCACGGCTGTCCGCCGAGTCCGGCGCCGGAACCGCGAAGGCGGGTGCGTGAACGCCATGACGACCACCACCACGGCCACGGCCGCCACCGTCCTCGACGCCAGCGGCGTCACCATGCGATTCGGCGGACTCACCGCCGTACGCGGAGTCGACCTCACCGTCCGACAGGGCGAGATCGTCGGTCTCATCGGACCCAACGGCGCCGGCAAGACCACCTTCTTCAACTGCCTGACCGGCCTGTACGTCCCCACCGAAGGACAGGTCAGCTACAAGGGCACCGTCCTGCCGCCCAAGCCCCACCTGGTCACCAAGGCCGGCATCGCACGCACCTTCCAGAACATCCGCCTCTTCTCCAACATGACGGTCCTGGAGAACGTCCTCGTCGGACGCCACACCCGGACCAAGGAAGGCCTCTGGTCCGCGCTCCTGCGCGGCCCCGGCTTCAAGAAGGCGGAAGCCGCCTCCCGCGAAAAGGCCATGGAACTCCTCGAGTTCATCGGCCTCGCCAACAAGGCCGACCACCTCGCCCGCAACCTCCCCTACGGCGAGCAGCGCAAACTCGAGATCGCCCGCGCCCTCGCCAGCGACCCCGGCCTGCTGCTCCTCGACGAGCCCACCGCCGGCATGAACCAGAACGAGACCCGGACCACCGAGGAACTCGTCTTCGCCATCCGCGACAAGGGCATCGCCGTCCTCGTCATCGAGCACGACATGAAGTTCATCTTCAACCTGTGCGACCGGGTGGCCGTCCTCGTCCAGGGCGAAAAGCTCGTCGAGGGCACCTCCGACGTCGTCCAGGGCGACGAACGCGTCGTGGCCGCCTACCTCGGCACACCCTTCGAGGGCGCCCCGGGCGCCGAAGAGGTCGCCGAGGTCGAAGCGGCGGAGGCACACGCCGAAGCGCAGGCCGAAGCGCAGGCCGAGGCCGAGGCAGCCGACGCGGCGGACACGGCCGACGCGGCCGACGCGGCGGACCAGGCGGACACGGCCACCCAAGCCGACGAACCCCCCGCCGACGACGCCCCCGCCCCCGAAGCACCCGCGACCGGCAACGCGGACAGCACCACCAAGGGAGACACCAAGTGACCGCACTACTCGAGGTCGAGGACCTCAGGGTCGCCTACGGCAAGATCGAAGCCGTCAAGGGCATCTCCTTCACCGTCGAAGCCGGCCAGGTCGTCACCCTCATCGGCACCAACGGCGCCGGCAAGACCACCACCCTCCGCACCCTCTCCGGACTCCTCAAGCCCTCCAGCGGCAAAATCACCTTCGACGGCCAGGTGCTCAACGGCATCCCCGCCCACAAGGTCGTCTCCCTGGGCCTGGCACACTCCCCCGAGGGCCGGCACATCTTCCCCCGCCTCACCATCACCGAGAACCTCAAACTCGGCGCCTTCCTCCGCAAGGACAAGGACGGCATCGAACGCGACGTCCAACGCGCCTACGACCTCTTCCCCATCCTCGGCGAACGTCGAAAGCAAGCGGCGGGCACCCTCTCCGGCGGCGAACAGCAAATGCTCGCCATGGGCCGCGCACTCATGTCCCAGCCCAAGCTGCTCATGCTGGACGAGCCCTCCATGGGCCTCTCCCCCATCATGATGCAGAAGATCATGGAGACCATCGCCACCCTCAAGGCCGAGGGCATGACGATCCTCCTCATCGAACAGAACGCACAGGCCGCCCTCTCCCTGGCGGACCACGGCTACGTCCTCGAAGTCGGCACCATCAAACTCTCCGGCACCGGCCAGGACCTGCTCCACAACGACGACGTCCGCAAGACGTACCTCGGCGAGGAGTAAGCCCCACCCAAGAGGAAGGCCCGTCCCACAACGTTGTGGGACGGGCCTTCTTCTGTCCAGAGCCGTTACTGCTGGCCCTTGGCCGCCTTCTTCTCCTCGGCGTCCTCGATGACCGCCTCCGCGACCTGCTGCATCGACATACGGCGATCCATCGACGTCTTCTGAATCCAGCGGAACGCCGCCGGCTCCGTCAACCCGTACTGCGTCTGCAGAATGCTCTTCGCCCGGTCCACCAGCTTGCGGGTCTCCAACCGCTGCGAAAGATCAGCGACCTCCTTCTCCAGAGCCCGCAGCTCGGAGAAGCGCGACACCGCCATCTCGATGGCCGGCACCACATCACTCTTGCTGAACGGCTTCACGAGGTACGCCATGGCCCCCGCGTCCCGCGCCCGCTCCACCAGGTCACGCTGCGAGAAGGCGGTGAGCATGAGCACCGGCGCGATCGACTCACCCGCGATCTTCTCCGCGGCGGAGATCCCGTCCAGCACCGGCATCTTCACATCGAGGATGACCAGGTCCGGCCGGTGCTCCCGAGCGAGCTCCACGGCCCGGGCCCCGTCGCCGGCCTCGCCGACGACCGTGTAGCCCTCTTCCTCGAGCATCTCTTTGAGGTCGAGGCGGATGAGAGCCTCGTCCTCGGCGATGACGACACGGGTCGTCAGCGGCGGAACGTGCGACGCGTCGACGTCGTCGGCGGCGGGCTGGGGCGACTCGGGGGCGGTCACGGGGGCTCCTCGTTCAAGGCCTCTTCCAAGGCGGGTACAGCTCCCAAGAGCCTACCTAGTGGGCCAGGGCTGCACGCACACGGTATGCTTCACGCGGTCATCCTGCCGGGTTGGTGGAATGGTATACACGGAGGTCTCAAACACCTCTGCCCGAGAGGGCTTGCGGGTTCGAGTCCCGCACCCGGTACCGTTTCGAAGCGGACGTTCACCTTCGTGTGAATGTCCGCTTTTTGCTACGCACAGCCAGGGATCATCGCGCAGTGTGATCGCATGAACTTCCACGGCACAGAAGTGCGACAGCGGGCGCTGACACTGCTCCGGGGCGGGGCCAAGAACGCGGACGTGGCCCGCGCGCTCAATGTCCCCATGGGCACGATCAGCTACTGGAAACACGTGGACCGCGCAAAGCGTGGCGAGTGTCCGGGCAGACACAGCACGGAATGCCCGCGCTGCGACGGTCGAGAGCTGGACGAAGCCGCGTACGCCTACTTACTCGGGCTCTACCTCGGAGACGGGCACATCATCCAGAACCGGGCCATGCGAGTCCCCAGCCTCTCCGTCACATGCGCGGATTCGTGGCCCGGCCTGATCGATGCCTGCGCAGAAGCCATGCAGGCCGTGCTTCCGGGGAACACCGCCTCCCGAGTGCAGCGGAAGGGGTGCCAGGAGGTGAAGATCTACTCCCGCCACCTGTGGTGCCTCTTCCCGCAGCACGGGCCCGGGAAGAAGCACGAGCGCCGTATCGTCCTCGAACCCTGGCAGCAAGCGATCGTCGACACGCACCCCTGGGCGTTCATCCGGGGACTCATCCACTCCGACGGTTGTCGGATCACCAACTGGACCACCCGACTCGTCGGCGGTGAGCGCAAGCGGTACGAGTATCCGCGCTACTTCTTCACCAACAAGTCGGACGACATCCGGCAGCTGTTGGGCGACACCCTCAGCAAGGTCGGCGTCGAGTGGACGACCACCGCCCGAGGCGTCGACCCCTACAACATCTCCGTCGCCCGCAAAGCCTCCGTCGCCCTCATGGACGCGCACGTCGGGCCCAAGCGCTGAGCCCTCAGTTCGTCACCGCGTCCCCGATGCGGTGGACGCGGACCAGGTTCGTGGAGCCCGCGACGCCCGGTGGGGAGCCGGCCGTGATCACGACGAGGTCGCCCTTCTCGCAGCGGCCGATCCGCAGGAGTTCCTCGTCGACCTGGGCGACCATCGCGTCGGTGGAGTCGACGTGCGGGCCGAGGAAGGTCTCCACTCCCCAGGTGAGGTTGAGCTGGGAGCGGGTGGCCGGGTCGGGGGTGAAGGCGAGGAGGGGGATGGGTGAGCGGTAGCGGGAGAGGCGCTTGACGGTGTCGCCGGACTGGGTGAAGGCGACGAGGAACTTGGCGCCGAGGAAGTCGCCCATTTCGGCGGCTGCGCGGGCGACGGCGCCGCCCTGGGTGCGGGGTTTGTTGCGTTCGGTGAGTGGGGGGAGGCCCTTGGCGAGGATGTCTTCTTCGGCGGCCTCGACGATGCGGCTCATCGTCTTGACGGTTTCGATGGGGTGTTTGCCGACGCTGGTCTCGCCGGAGAGCATGACGGCGTCGGTGCCGTCGATGACGGCGTTGGCGACGTCGCTGGCTTCGGCGCGGGTGGGGCGGGAGTTGTCGATCATGGAGTCGAGCATCTGGGTGGCGACGATGACCGGCTTGGCGTTGCGTTTGGCGAGTTTGATGGCGCGCTTCTGGACGATGGGGACTTGTTCGAGGGGCATTTCGACGCCGAGGTCGCCGCGGGCGACCATGATGCCGTCGAAGGCGGCGACGATGTCGTCGATGTTCTCGACGGCCTGGGGCTTTTCGATCTTGGCGATGACGGGGAGGCGGCGGCCTTCCTCGTCCATGATGCGGTGGACGTCCTTGATGTCGCGTCCGCTGCGGACGAAGGAGAGGGCGATGACGTCGGCGCCGGTGCGCAGGGCCCAGCGGAGGTCGTCGACGTCTTTTTCGGAGAGGGCGGGTACGGAGACGGCGACTCCGGGGAGGTTGAGTCCTTTGTGGTCGGAGACCATGCCGCCTTCGATGACGTGGGTGTGGACGTGGGGGCCGTCGACGGAGGTGACTTCGAGGGTGACGCGGCCGTCGTCGACGAGGATGCGTTCGCCGGTGGTGACGTCGGTGGCGAGGCCTTGGTAGGTGGTGCCGCAGATGTGGCGGTCGCCTTCCATGGGTTCGACGGTGATGGTGAAGTCGTCGCCGCGTTCAAGGAGTACGGGTCCTTCGCGGAAGCGGCCGAGGCGGATCTTCGGGCCTTGAAGGTCGGCGAGGACGCCGACGCTGCGGCCGGTCTCGTCGGAGGCTTTGCGTACGCGCTGGTAGCGCTCCTCGTGTTCGGCGTAGGTGCCGTGGCTGAGGTTGAGGCGTGCGACGTCCATTCCGGCTTCGACCAGGGCTTTGATCTGGTCGTATGTGTCGGTGGCGGGTCCCAGGGTGCATACGATTTTGGCTCGGCGCATGGTGTGACCCTAGAGCTTACCGATGGGTAGAGATGGGGCTCGGCATGTCTGTTCAACAACCTTTGCGTGAAAGGTTATTGACAAGTCTTGAATGTGTGCGGGTGGATGCTCTGATGAGCGCTCGCGGGCGCCGTGAGAGGCCTTCGCGCGGCCGGTACGGGCACGTGTACGGGCCCTGCGCGGGGTAGCCCGCGCAGGGCCCGGGAGCGGGGGGGCGGGACCGGTGTCAGGCGCGCGTGTTGACGCTGACCGGCCGTGATCCGGTAGGGGGTGTCCAGCCCTGAAGGGTGGCCGGGATGCCGACGCGGGTGTTGCAGTTGATGACCTGGAAGTGCAGGTGGGCGCCGCTCGCGGCTCCGGTGGCGCCCGACCAGCCGATGATCCGGCCTTGCGGGACCCAGTCGCCGGTGTTGTAGATGGCCCGGTTGAGGTGTGCGTAGTGGGTGCACTGGCCGTTGGAGTGGCGGATGATGACTTCGATGCCGTTCTGCCAGTACGGCGACCAGTCG
The DNA here is from genome assembly GCF_044764755.1 of Streptomyces sp. NPDC093600. Lineage (NCBI taxonomy): Bacteria > Bacillati > Actinomycetota > Actinomycetes > Kitasatosporales > Streptomycetaceae > Streptomyces > Streptomyces sp. NPDC093600. The sequence goes on along the minus strand of NZ_JBIWIU010000002.1, from coordinate 733,583 downwards.
GAGACGAGGACGGTGCCGCCTTGGGCGGCGGAGACCTCGTAGTTCGCCGGCAGTCCGAAGTCCCAGGCGTACTCGTTGTAGGGGCCGGTATGGGAGTACGTGCCTTCGGGGCCTTGGGTGACGAGGTAGGACTCACCCGAGGGGTAGGGAAGTTCGTAGTAGTAGTCGACGGCTGCGGCCGGAGGGGCGGCCATGAGGCCGATTCCTGCGATCGTGAGTGCCGAGCTCGCCATGGCGCCGAATCTGAGGAGAAGTCGTCTCGCGTTGCGCACTGCGCCTCCCGTTGGGGTCTGATCCAGACGGGGCAACAGTGGCAGTAACTACCGCTTTCAACAAGGCTGTTGCAGAAAATTTCTGCAAGTTCTGTCATGGGTGGGGCGGGCGGCTAGAGCGTCGGTGGGTTCATGGTGAAGCGGGCGGTGACTTCTGCTGTGACTGTCTGGCGTTGGGGTTCGAGGTCCAGGGGTGGGGCTGTGTCGGTGGATTCGGCGGCGAAGGCCATGCGGGCGCCGCCCATGGGGCCGGGTGGGGGGATGAGGCCGGTGTCGGCGAGTTCGAGGAGGGCGGAGAGTGTGGTGCCGAGCGCCTCGGCGTAGGCGCGGGCGCGCTGGACCGCTTCCGTCACGGCGAGGCGGCGGGCTTCGGCGTACGCCGGGGAGTCGGGTCGCAGGGTCCACCAGGGGCCGTCCACGGCGGTCGCCTCCACGTCGGCGAGGCGGGTGACGAGCTCTCCGAGCACGGTGAAGTCGGTGAGTTCGGCGGTGACGCGTACGGTGCCCTGGTAGCCGCGGGGCCGTTCCTGTCGGCCTCGTCGGCCGAAGTCGGGGGCGATCGAGAAGCGTCCGGTCTCGAGTTTCTCCACGGCGTCGCCCTGGGCTTTGACGAGGTCGAGGATGTGCGTGTTGCGGCGTGTGAGGTCGGCGAGGGTGGCCGCGCGGTCGGGGCCGCGCGCGGTGACGGTGACCCAGATCCGGGCGAGGTCGGGGTCGACTTCGAGTCGTCCTTCGCCGCGGACGGTCACGTGGGGTGCTTCGGGGGTCGGGTGTTCGTGCGTCACGGCCGGCTCCTCGTGTGCGGCAACGGGTGTCCGACGAACACTTTCCCACTCCGTAACCGGAAAGGTCTGTTGCCGGGCGTGGCTGCTGGGCCAGAATCTACGCGCGTTGTGCGCCACTGAACCGAGGAGAACACATGCCGCTGAACCGTCGGACGTTCCTGGAGAGCTCCGTCGCCGTCGGGGCGGGAGCTGCCCTCACCACGGGGGCGGTCGCCGCGCCCGCGCAGGCCCATGGGCGTCGTCCCAAGCCGGTCAAGCGGTACTCCTTCACGGTGATGGGCACCACCGACCTGCACGGCAATGTTTTCAACTGGGACTACTTCACGGACAGGGAGTTCGACGACAAGGCCCACAATGACGTCGGTCTGGCGAAGATCTCCACGCTCGTCGGCCAGGTGCGGGCGGCGAAGGGGAGGCGGAACACGCTTCTGATCGACGCCGGTGACACGATCCAGGGCACCCAGCTGTCGTACTACTACGCCAAGGTGGACCCGATCACGCGGACGGGCGGGCCCGTCCATCCCATGGCTCAGGCCATGAACGCCATCGGTTACGACGCCGCCGCTCTGGGGAACCACGAGTTCAATTACGGCATACCGGTTCTGCGGAAGTTCGAGGAGCAGTGCGACTTCCCGCTGCTGGGTGCCAACGCGCTGGACGCGAAGACGCTGCGGCCGGCCTTTCCGCCGTACAGCATGCACCGGCTGCGGACGCCGCACGGCCGGGATGTCCGTGTGGCGGTGCTGGGTCTGACCAATCCTGGCATCGCGATCTGGGACAAGGCCAATGTCACGGGCAAGATGGTCTTCCCGGGCCTGGAGGAGCAGGCGGCGAAGTGGGTGCCGAAGCTGCGGTCGATGGGTGCGGACGTGGTGGTGGTGTCGGCGCACAGCGGGTCCAGTGGGACGTCGTCGTACGGGGACCAGTTGCCGCACATCGAGAACGCGGCGGGTCTGGTGGCCGAGCAGGTTCCCGGTATCGACGCGATTCTGGTGGGGCACGCCCACACGGAGATTCCCGAGTACCGGGTGAAGAACAAGGAGACCGGCCGGGACGTGGTGCTGTCGGAGCCGCTCAAGTGGGGTCAGCGCCTCACTCTGTTCGACTTCGACCTGGTGTGGGAGAAGGGCCGCTGGAGTGTGGAGAAGGTGGCCGCGCAGGTTCTCAACTCCAACACGGTGGAGGAGGACCCGGAGATCACGGGGCTGCTGGCGGACGAGCACAAGAAGGTCGTCGCGTACGTCAACCAGGTGATCGGTACGTCCACGGCGGCGATGGCCACGGCGGACGCGCCGTGGAAGGACGAGCCGATCATCGACCTGATCAATCAGGTGCAGGCGGAGACGGTGCGGGCGGCGCTGGCCGGCGGGGAGTACGCGGCGCTGCCGGTGCTTTCCCAGGCGTCGTGCTTCTCGCGTACGGCGGCGATCCCGGCCGGGCAGGTGACGATCAGGGACGCGGCCGGGCTGTATCCCTTCGAGAACACGCTGGAGGCGCGTCTGCTGACGGGCGCGCAGTTGAAGGATTATCTGGAGTATTCGGCGCGGTACTACGTGCAGACGCCGGCCGGGGCGCCCGTGGACCCGTCGAAGCTGACGAACGCGTCGGGGATCCCTGACTACAACTATGACGCCGTGTACGGCCTGACGTACGAGATCGACATCGCGAGGCCGGCCGGTTCGCGCATCGTGAACCTGGCGTTCGAGGGGAAGCCGGTCGATCCGGCCGCGCGGTTCGTGCTGGCGGTGAACAACTACCGCGCCAGTGGTGGCGGCGCGTTCCCGCATGTCGCCGGTGCTCCGCAGTTGTGGGCGGATTCGGACGAGATTCGTAACACGATCATCCAGTGGGTGCGGGCGAAGGGGACGATCGACCCGGGCGCCTTCGCGTCGGTGGACTGGAGGCTGACCCGGGACGGCGTTCCCGTCTTCTAGGTCAGTTCCGTGTGAGAGGCGTCAGCTCCTGGGCCTGGGCCGGGATGCGTGGCGCCTCTCGGCGTTCGAGGCCGAAGGTGGTGAACGCGGTGCGGCGTGGCAGCGGGTAGGGCTCCTGGCCGGTGAGCGAGTTGAGGATGGTGGCGCTGCGCCAGGCGGCGAGGCCGAGGTCGGGGGCGCCGACGCCGTGGGTGTGTTTCTCGGCGTTCTGTACGTAGACGTGTCCGGTGACGCAGGGGTCGAGGTCGAGCCGGAAGTCCTGGTCGATCCGGGCGCGGCCGGCGGAGTCGTGGCGCAGGTAGGGGTCGAGTCCGGCGAGCAGTCGGTCGACGGGGCGTTCGCGGTAGCCGGTGGCGAGGATGACGGCGTCGGTGGTGAGGCGGGAGCGGGTGGCCTGCTGGATGTGTTCCAGGTGCAGTTCGACTTTGGTGGTGGCGACTCGGCCGGCGGTGCGGACGTTGACGCCGGGGGTGAGGACGGCGTCGGGCCAGCCGCCGTGGAGGGTGCGGCGGTAGAGCTCGTCGTGGATGGCGGCGATGGTGTCGGCGTCGATGCCTTTGTGCAGCTGCCATTGGCGGGGTACGAGGTGGTCGCGTACGGGTTCGGGCAGGGCGTGGAAGTAGCGGGTGTAGTCGGGGGTGAAGTGTTCCAGGCCGAGTTTGGAGTACTCCATCGGTGCGAAGGCTTCGGTGCGTGCCAGCCAGTGGATCTTCTCGGCTCCGGCGGGGCGGGCCCGGAGCAGGTCGAGGAAGATCTCGGCGCCGGACTGGCCGGAGCCGATGACGGTGATGTGTTCGGCGGCGAGGAGCCGCTCGCGGTGGTCGAGGTAGTCGGCGGAGTGGATGACGGGGACGCCGGGGGCGTCGGCGAGGGGTTTGAGCGGCTCGGGGACGTAGGGCTCGGTGCCGACGCCGAGGGCGATGTGCCGGGCGTGGGCGCGGCCGAGGGCTTCGGCCTCTCCGTCGGCGTCGAGTTGGGTGAAGTCGACTTCGAACAGGCGGCGTTCGGGGTTCCAGCGGACGGCGTCGACCTGGTGGCCGAAGCGCAGGCCGGGTAGCTGGGTGCTGACCCAGCGGCAGTAGGCGTCGTACTCGGCGCGCTGGATGTGGAACTTCTCGGCGAAGTAGAAGGGGAAGAGGCGGTCGCGGGAGCGGAGGTAGTTGAGGAATGTCCAGGGGCTGGTGGGGTCGGCGAGGGTGACCAGGTCGGCGAGGAAGGGGACTTGGAGGGTGGCGCCTTCGATGAGCAGGCCGGGGTGCCAGTGGAAGGCGGGGTTCTGTTCGTAGAAGGTGGCCGACAGCCCGCCGGGGATGCCGTGGGCGAGTGCGGCGAGGGAGAGGTTGAAGGGGCCGATGCCGATGCCGACGAGATCGTGGGGGTGGTCGAGGTCGCGCTGCGGGGTGCCGGTCATCGGTCGGTGCTGCCTTCCACGTGGGTGAGGTGTGTGTCGGGGTCGCGCGGCATGAGCTTGCCGGGGGTTCTGGGGGTTTGTCCGAAGAGCCGGGGTGGGCAACCCGAACGGGGGACGCGGGGTTGCGTGCGGGGGGCCGGCCGGGCTGTGGGGTGACGGGCATGTGAAGAGGCCCCGCACCCGTGTGGCTGGTCGGGTGCGGGGCGCTCGAAGGGCTCGCGGAAGGGCTGGGCCCGGGTCCGTCAGGGGTTGCGGATGTGGAGGGCCCTGCGCAGGTCGTCCAGTTGGTCGGCGAGTTTGCGGTGGAGGGCGGGGATCAGGGACTCGTCCGTGAGGTGGGCCTCGCCGAGGGCCAGGGAGTCGGGGTCGATCGCGTACGCGGGGAAGGCGTGGCGGCCGGCGGCCTCGGCCATCGCCGGGCCGCGGCGGGCGCCCAGGGCGATGGCGGCGGGGTAGAAGCGGGGGACGTACTCCCGTACGAGCTCGGCCTGTTCGGGCTGCCAGAAGCCTTGGGCGGTGGCGGTGAAGAGGTAGTTCGACAGGTCGTCGGAGCCGAAGAGCCGGGACCAGGCGGCGGCCTTCGCCTCGGGGGTGGGCAGGGCGGCGCGGCAGCGTGCGGCGCCTTCCTGGCCGGTGGCGCTCGGGTCCCGCTCCAGCTCCGCGTCGATCGCGGCCTCGTCGACGGCGCCGAGGACGGCGAGCCGTGCGAGGATCCGCCAGCGCAGCTCCGGGTCGGTCTCGGGGCCGCCGGGGACGGTTCCTTCGGTGAGCCAGGCGGCGATGGTGTCGGGCTGGGTGGCGCTGCTGATGAACGTACGGACGGCGGTCAGGCGCAGTCCGGGGGCGGAGCCGTCCTCGGTGCGGCGGATGAGGTCGCGGGCGAGCGAGGTGATGAGGGCGAGTGCGGCGGGGCGCTCCTCGGCGGGCAGGTAGCGGTCGGCGATCTGGGTGCGGGCGAAGGCGAGCACGCCTTGGACGATGGCGAGGTCGGTCTCCTCCGGGAGGTGCGCGTGCGCGGTCTCCAGGTAGGCGGCGGGTTCGAGTTCGCCGTCGCGGACCATGTCGCGCAGGGTGTTCCAGAGGACGGCGCGGGTGAGGGCGTCGGGGATGCCGGACAGGCCGCGCAGGACGGTCTCCAGCGAGGTGCCGTCCAGGCGGACCTTGGCGTAGGTGAGGTCGCCGTCGTTGAGGACGACGAGTGCGGGGCGCGGGCCGGGGAGTGCGAGGGGCGCGGTCTGCGGGACGTCGATGTCGAGGCGCTCGCGCGGGACGAGCCGGCGGGCGTCGATGAGGTCGCGGTCGTAGACGCCGACGGTGACGCGGTGGGGGCGGCTGCCGTCGTGCCGGACGGTGAGGGTGGTGCGGGTGTCGTCGCCGCCGAGCTCGGGGGTGAGGGTGTCGACGCCGGTGGTGCGCAGCCACTGCTCGGCCCAGGCGTGGACGTCGCGGTCGGTGGCGGAGGCGAGGTTGTCGATGAAGTCGGCGAGGGTGGCGTTGCCGAACCGGTGCCGCTTGAAGTGGGTGTTGATGCCGGCGAGGAAGTCCTTCTCCCCCATCCAGGCGACGAGCTGGCGCAGGGCGGAGGCGCCCTTGGCGTAGGAGATGCCGTCGAAGTTGAGCAGCGCGGAGGCGGTGTCGGGTACGGCGGCGGGGTCGGGGGCGACGGGGTGGGTGGAGGGCCGCTGGTCGGCGTCGTACCCCCAGGCCTTCCGCTCGATGCCGAAGTCGATCCAGGTGTCGGGGAAGCGGTCGGAGCATGCCTCGTTGACGGTCTGGTAGCCCATGTACTCGGCGAAGGACTCGTTCAGCCAGATGTCGTCCCACCAGCGCAGGGTGACGAGGTCGCCGAACCACATGTGCGCCATCTCGTGGGCGATGACCATGGCGCGGGTCTGCCGCTCGGTGACGGTGACGGCGGAGCGGTAGACGAACTCGTCGCGGAAGGTGACGAGTCCGGGGTTCTCCATGGCGCCGGCGTTGAACTCGGGGACGAAGGCCTGGTCGTACGAGTCGAAGGGGTACGGCTCCTCGAACTTCTCGTGGAAGCGGTCGAAGCAGGCCTTGGTGATGTCGAGGATCTCCTCGGCGTCGGCGTCGAGGTGGGGGGCGAGGGAGCGGCGGCAGTGGATGCCGAAGGGCAGGCCGGCGTGTTCGGTGCGTACGGAGTGCCAGGGGCCGGCGGCGACGCAGACGAAGTAGGTGGAGAGCAGGGGGGTGGGGGCTGCCTTCCAGCGTCCGTCGGGCTGCCGGGTGGTGATGCCGTTGGCGAGGACGGTCCATCCCTCGGGGGCGGTGACGCCGACCTCGAAGACGGCCTTCAGGTCGGGCTGGTCGAAGGCGGCGAAGACGCGCTGGACGTCTTCCATGAAGAGCTGGGTGTAGACGTACGATTCGCCGTCGGTCGGGTCCGTGAAGCGGTGCATGCCCTCGCCGGTGCGGGAGTACCGCATGTCGGCCTCGATCCGCAGCTCGTGCTCGCCGGCGGCGAGGCCGGTGAGCGGCAGCCGGTTGCCGTCGAGTGCGGCGGGGCCGAGTGGCCGGCCGTCGAGGAGGGCGGAGCGCAGGGTGGCGGGCTTGAGCTCGACGAAGGTGTCCCCGGCGGTGCGGGCGGTGAACCGGATCACGGTCGTGGAGGCGAAGGTCTGGTCGCCGGTGGTGAGGTCGAGGTCGACCGTGTAGTGCTGGACGTCGAGGAGCTGGGCACGGGTCTGCGCTTCGTCGCGCGTCAGTACGGACATGGGCCCATGCTGCCTGATACCTCCCGGCACGGGGAGGGGGGCCGGTGCGCCTCGACGACGACCCCCGGATTCCCGGCACGGGGACAAGGGCCGGGGCCGTCAGCGAGACAACCCACAGAGCCCCGGCCGGCCACGAAGCCCACGACCGCCTCGCGAACCGAGCTCCTAAAAAACCCTACCCGTGAGGTGGGTGAAGGCGGCCGTGATGCGAGGGCGGTCGTAGCCTCCGGGGCCCGCCGCGCCGGTGGAGAGGAGGGTGTGGAGCAGGAGGCGGGCTTTGGCGGGGTCGAGGGGGCCGGCGGGGATGAGGCCGCGGTGGAGGATGTCGTGTTCGGAGCCGGGGCCGCGGTAGGTGTGGGTGAGGGTGGTTCCGGCGCCCGTGCGGGAGGCGAGGACGACCGGGATGCGGGTGGCGAGCTTCTCCAGGGGTTCGACCAGCCAGGTCGGGACGTGTCCGGCCCCGAAGGCGGCCACCACGAGGCCGTCGTAGCGGGCGTCCAGGCCGGTGAGGAGATCGCCCCGGTCGCCGAGGGCGAGGGTCACCAGGGCCACCCGTACGGTCGGGTCGAGCCGTAGCGGGCAGGGCGCCGAGGGGGTGGCGGGCCGCAGCAGGATCCTGGCCGCGCCTTCGACGACCGAGCCGAGCGGGCCCGCGCCTGGTGAGGCGAAGGTCGCCACGGAGGTGGTGTGGGTCTTGCGGACGTGGCGGGCGGCGTGGATCTCGTCCGCGAGGACGACGAGGACGCCGAGGTGGCGGCAGGCAGGGTCGGCGGCGACCGTGATCGCCGCGGCGAGGTTGGCGGGGCCGTCCGGGCCGGGCAGGTCGGGGCGGCGCATGGCGCCGGTGACGACGATCGGTTCGCCGGTCACGCACAGCAGGTCGAGGAGGAACGCGGTCTCCTCCAGGGTGTCGGTGCCCTGCACCACGACGACGCCGGAGCCCGCCGCGACCGTCTCCCGTACCTCCTCGGTCAGGGCGGCGAGGTCCTCGAAGGAGAGCGAGGAGCTCGGCAGCCGGCGGAAGTCGCGCAGCACGACGTCCACGTCCTTGTCGGGGACGCCGAGTCCTGCGAGGACCTCGGTGCCGGTCATACGGGTCGCGTCGCCGCCCCGTGCGGAGATCGTGCCGCCCAGGGTGAAGACCGTGACCCGGCTCATCAGCGTGCTCCGTCCGCGATGGTCTCGTGGTGGCGGATGACCTCCGCGATGATGAAGTTCAGCAGCTTCTCGGCGAAGCCCGGGTCCAGTTTCGCGCTCTCCGCGAGTTCGCGCAGCCGGGCGATCTGGCGGCCCTCGCGCGCCGGGTCGGCCGGCGGCAGCTGGTGCTTGGCCTTGAGGATGCCGACCTGCTGGGTGCATTTGAAGCGTTCGGCGAGCATGTGGACGACCGCCGCGTCGATGTTGTCGATGCTTTCGCGGAGCCGGTTCAGTTCCGCTCGTACGGTTTCGTCGATGTCGCTGGTGTCGCTCATGGGCAGCGAGCTTAGACGGGTCGGGAGGCGATGGTCGGCGGGTGGTCGGGATGCGGGATCCGGTTGCTCCAGCCGCCGGGCACGGTCCTGCCCTGTTGTTCGCGGAAGCGGATGGGTGCGGTGCCGACACGGCGGGTGAAGAGCCGGGAGAAGTAGGCGGGGTCGTCGTAGCCGACCCGGCGGGCGACGGCGGCGACGGGTAGTTCGGTGGCGGCGAGGAGTTCTTTGGCGCGGCCGAGCCGGAGGGAGAGGAGGTAGTCCTTGGGGCTGCAGCCGGCGGCGCGCCGGACGGCGGTGCGCAGTTCGGCGGGGGTCATGCCGTGGCGGGCGGCGTGTTCGGCGACGGACAGGGGCTGGAAGGCGTCGCGGGCGAGGGCGGTGAGGACGGGGTCGCCGTCGGCGTTGGTGTCGGCGCGGGCGCGGCGCAGGGCGACGAGGAGTTCGTGGACGGCGGCTCCGGTCTCGACCTCCAGGAGGGGGTTGCCGCGCCGGGCGGCGCGGGCGATCCGGCCGATGGCGGCGCGGGCGCCCGCGGCGTCGGAGAGGGGGACGACGGGCCGGTCGGGTTCGATGTAGCCGAGTTCGGTGTAGGTGGCGGTGGCGGGGCCGGCGAAGTCGACGAAGCTTTCGTCCCAGCCGGTGCCGGGGTCGGCGGAGTAGTGGTGGGGGACGCCGGGGGTGAGCCAGATCAGGCTGGGCGCGGTGATGGTGGTGCGTCGGCCGTCGGCGGCGCGGTACCAGCCGCTGCCGGCGCTGATGACGACGGCGACGTGGTGGTCGAGGGTGCGGGGGCCGACGGTGGGCAGTGCGCCGTGCTGGAGTCCGACGCCGAGGCAGACGAGGCCGAGGCGGTGGTGGACCGGGCTGGGCGTGAAGTAGCGCATCCAGGTGTGGTACATCGGGCTCACGCCTCCCCGCGGGTTTCCTCGCGTCTCCCTTACGTCCAAACAGCGCCGATCTTTGTCCATGGACCGGTTCGCCGCCAGAGGGTGAGGGTGAGGTCATGAGCACGTTCGCTGTGGGTGATGAGGATTTCCTTCTGGACGGGCGGCCGGTGCGGCTGCTGTCGGGGGCGCTGCACTACTTCCGGGTGCACGAGGAGCAGTGGGGGCATCGGCTGGGGATGCTGCGGGCGATGGGGCTCAATTGTGTGGAGACGTACGTTCCGTGGAACCTGTACGAGCCGGAGCCGGGCCGGTACGGGGATGTGGCGGCGCTGGGGCGTTTCCTGGACGCGGTCCAGCGGGCCGGGATGTGGGCGATCGTGCGGCCGGGGCCGTACATCTGTGCCGAGTGGGAGAACGGCGGGCTGCCGCACTGGTTGACGGGTCCGCTGGGGCGGCGGGTGCGTACGGACGACGCCGAGTATCTGGTGCATGTCGACCGCTGGTTCGGGGTGCTGCTCCCGCAGGTGGTGGAGCGGCAGATCGACCGGGGCGGGCCGGTGATCATGGTGCAGGTGGAGAACGAGTACGGCAGTTACGGCTCGGACCAGGCGTATCTGGGCCATGTGGCGGGGCTGCTGCGGGACTGCGGGGTGGGGGTGCCGCTGTTCACGTCGGACGGGCCGGAGGATCACATGCTGACGGGCGGTTCGGTGCCCGGGATCCTGGCCACGGCGAACTTCGGTTCGGGGGCGCGGGAGGCGTTCGCGGTGCTGCGGCGGCATCAGCCGTCGGGGCCGCTGATGTGCATGGAGTTCTGGTGCGGCTGGTTCGACCACTGGGGTACGGAGCACTCCGCGCGGGACGCGGCGGACGCGGCGGCGGCGCTGCGGGAGATCCTGGAGTGCGGGGCGTCGGTCAATGTCTACATGGCGCACGGTGGGACGAACTTCGCCGGCTGGGCGGGCGCGAACCGGGCGGGTGCGCTGCACGAGGGGGTGCTGCGGCCGACGGTGACCTCGTACGACTACGACGCGCCGGTGGACGAGGCGGGGCTGCCGACGGAGAAGTTCTGGCGGTTCCGTGAGGTGCTCGCGGCGTTCGCGGAGGGGCCGCTGCCGGAGGTGCCGGAGCCGCCGCGGCGGATCGCGGGCGCGGCGGGGGCGGCGCCGGTGGAGTGGGCTCCGCTGGAGGGGGTTTTGGAGGTGCTGGGCGGCGAGGAGTCGTCGGCGCCGATGCCGCCGACCTTCGAGGAGCTGGGGGTGGACCGGGGGCTGGTCCGCTACCGGCTGGAGGTCCCCGGGCCCCGGCAGCCGTATCCGCTGTCCGTCACCGGGCTGCGCGATCGCGCGGTGGTGTACGTGGACGGGGTGCGTGCGGGGGTGCTGACGGCCGAGGACGCGGTGCTCGCGGAGCCGGTGGCGGGGCCGGCGGTGGTGGAGCTGTGGGTGGAGTCGCTGGGCCGGGTCAACTACGGGCCGCGGCAGGCGGAGTCGAAGGGGATCACGGGAGGGGTGCGGCACGAGCGCCAGTATGTGCACGGGGTACGGGCCCGGGGGCTGCGGCTCGATGCCTTCGAGGCGGACACGGTGTCGAAGGTGCCTTTCCGTCCGGTGGCGGCGGACGCCGGTCCGGGGCTCTACCGGGCGGTCGTGGAGGTCGCGGGAGCGGGTGACGCGGCGCTGTCGCTGCCGGGCTGGACGCGCGGGTTCGTGTGGGTCAACGGTTTCTGCCTGGGGCGGTACTGGGGGGTGGGCCCGCAGGAGACGCTGTTCGCGCCCGGTCCGGTGCTGCGGGAGGGCGGCAACGAGGTGTGGGTGCTGGAACTTGAGGGCGGGGGCGCGGGGGCACGGGTGGAGCTGGCGTAGCGGTTTCACGGACGGCGGGTGGAACGCGTACGTACGCCCGGGGGTGGGCTCCCGCCCCCGGGCGTACGTGTCACGACGTGTCGGGCCGTCGGGCCGTCAGAGGCCACGATGTCAGGCCGTCGTCAGGTCGTCAGGTCGTCAGAGCGTCGCCGCGGCCGACTTGATGGCGGATGCGAACGTCGACACCTCGGTGTAGACACCGGGGTAGCCGGGCCGTGCGCAGCCCTGGCCCCAGCTCACGATGCCGACCTGGATCCACGCGCCGGTGTTGTCGCGGCGGAACATCGGGCCGCCCGAGTCGCCCTGGCAGGTGTCGACTCCGCCCTGGTCGTATCCGGCGCAGATCTCCTCGCTCGGGACGAGGGAGCTGCCGTAGGCCTCCTTGCAGGCGGCGTCGGAGACGAACGGGACCGTCGCCTTGAGGAGGTACCGCTGCTGCGCGCCGCCCTCGCGGGCGGAGCCCCAGCCGGCGACCGTGAACGTGCCGTTGTTGTACGCGGTCGTGTCGGCGATCTTGAGCGTGGGCAGCGAGGTGATCGGCGAGGCGAGCTTGATCAGGGCCCAGTCCTTGCCCGTGCCGTTGTAGCCGGGGGCCTGGAGAACCTTGGTCGAGCGGACCTTGATGGCGCTGCTGCTCTGCAGGTCCACGACTCCGGCGGTGGCGGTGATGCTGGTGTTGTTGCCGGAACCGCTCACGCAGTGGGCGGCGGTGAGCACGATCTGCGGGGTCAGCAGCGAACCGCCGCAGCCCATGGAGAGCCTGACCATCCAGGGGAACTCGCCCTGGGCGGCGCGGGTGCCGCCGACGACGGGCGCCGGCGCGGCGGAGGAGGTGCTGGGCTGAAGGCTGACGGCGGCGAGGACGACGGCGCCGGTGGCGGCGATTCTCTGGAGCGCGCGGACGATCCTGTTCTTCTTCAAGTGACAACCTTTCATGGGGGGTTGGCCTTGATGGCATGTGCCCGTCAAGGCTTGATCCGGATTATGGGCACCGCGTCGCGGGGGCCACAAGGACACGTTTTCGGCCAGGCGGACATGGCCCGGCGGCCCGTAGAGTGGAGAAAAGGGGGTCCGGCGTGCCGAACGCTAACGAAGTCGCCCACGGGTTTCCGCACCTCGACACGGTTCGGACCGCGATCACCGCGCTGTACCGGAGACTGTCGGCGGACGGAGTAAGGCGGTACGCCATCAGCGTGCCGGCGGCGGACGTCGCCTTCGGGGACGAGGACGATCTTCATCTGGGGGCGCAGCGGGTGGCCGCGGCGCTGGTACGCCACCTGGGCCTGCCGGGGCTGCCGCAGGCGCGGATGGTCGTGACCTTCCGGGAGATGGAGCACGCGGCGAGCGTCGAGCTGGCGGCGGGGCCGGAGTACTTCATCGAGCTGAACGACCGCTTCCGCCGGCACCGCCGGGACGTGGGGGCGGCGCTGGCCCACGAGATCACCCATGTGCTGCTGCACCGGCTCGACCTGGGCTTCGCGACCACCCGCGACAACGAGATCCTCACGGACGTGGTGACCACGTATCTGGGGGCGGGGTGGCTGCTGCTCGACGCGTACCGGGAGGACGCGGTGTCGAGCCAGAAGCTGGGCTATCTGACGCCGGAGGAGTTCGGTTACGTGCTGGCCAAGCGCGCGGAGGTCTTCGACGAGGACCCCTCGCCCTGGTTCACGAGCGCGGCGGCGTACGAGGCGTGGGTACGCGGCCGGGACCTGGCGGCCGGCGACCGCCGGCGGCCCCCGCTGGCGCAGGCCGGGTGGGCGGCGCGGCACCGCTACACCAAGGAGCGGCGGTACGGCCGGGCGGCCCCGGGCGCCTCGTACGCCTTCGAGGGCACGGGGGCGTCGATGCGGGTCTCCTTCCCGTGCCCGGTCTGCCGGCAGCGGCTGCGGGTCCCGGCGGGGCGACGGCTCCACGCGAGGTGCCGGGTGTGCGGGTCGGTGCTGGAGTGCGAGGCGTAATGATTTGCGCCGTCCGGGCGGCCCGGGTCAGGGTCGGTGGATGAGCACGTTGTTCAACGCAATTCTCGACGGAGACGTCGACGCCGTCGTACGGGCCCTGCGGGGCGGGGAACCGGCCGAGGCCGTGACGGGCGGGCAGACCGCGCTGTACCTGGCCGCCGTCGCGGACGAGGCCGCGATCGTACGGGTGCTGCTCGCCGCCGGGGCGGACCCGGCGCGGGGCAGTGGCGACGAGGGCGGGGACCTGCCGCTGTGCGGGGCGGCGTGCGGAGGGCATGCCGAGGTGGTACGGGCGCTGCTCGCCGCCGGGGTGCACCCGGACCAGGAGGAGGTGTACGGGTTCACGGCCATGGCCTGGGCCGTGCGGCTCGGGCACGCGGAGACCGTGCGAGCCCTGCTGGAGCACGGCGCCGACCCCGACCGCCCCGGCCCCGACGGCCTGCCGCCGCTCGTCGCGGCGGCCCGGCGGGGATCCACGCCGAGCGTCCGCGCACTCCTCGAACACGGCGCCGGCGGCCTGGAGGACGCACTGCGCGAGGCACGCCGCTGGATCGGCGTGGACATCGCGGGCGCCGTGCTGCGCGGCCTGCTGGAGACGCACGGCTCCGAACCGTACGAGGCCGTCGTCCGCCGCGTCCGGGAGGACGGCGGGATCACCGTCGTCGTCGACCTGCTGCGGGAGGACGGCACTCCCGGCAGCGGCAACGAACAGCAGACCGGCCACGCCGCGATCGCCACGCTCCTGGAGACCGCGCTCGGCGTCCGCACGCCGTACGAGGAGCTCGCCGCCCGGGCCCTGCGGTGCGAGGACCCCGACCTGGATGACTGGACCGAGGCGGTCGCGGCCCTGGCGAGCCGCGCCGACGAGGAGACCTTCCAGGCGGCCGCCGCCTGGTGCGCGAGCGGCACTCCTCTGCGCCGGGCCCTGGGCGCATCGGTCCTGGGCGGCCTGGACACCTTCGGCCCCCGCGGCCTCCCGCTGCTCCGCCGCCTGGCGACGGAGACGCTCTCGACCACGGGGGCCTCGACGGCGGGAGGCCCCGCGTCGGGGCCGGTGGGCGGCGAGGGCGGGCGGGAGCCTGCGCTGTCCGTGGTCGCGGCGCTGGGGCGGGTCGGGGACTCGGCCGGGCTGCCGGAGCTGCTGGCGTTCGCCGGGCACCCCGACGCCGAGGTGCGGCGGGCGGTCGGGACCGCGCTCACCGGGCTCGTACCGGCCGGGCACGCGCGGGCCGTCGACACGCTGGTGGCGCTGAGCCGGGACCACGACTCCGGGGTGCGGGACTGGGCGACACTGGCCCTCGCGGAGGTGCCCGAGGACACGCCGGCCGTGCGGGAGTCCCTGGCGGCGCGGCTCGGCGACCCCGATCCGGACGTGGTCGCCGAGGCGGCCCGGGGCCTGGCGATGCGTCAGGACCCGCGCGCCACCGAGGCCCTCGCCGCCCTCCTCGCGGACGGCGCCCCGGACGGCACGGCCCGCGACACGGCCCTCGCCGCCCTGGAGTTCGTCCGCGACGAGCGGGTCAGGCGGCGGCTGGAGTGGACGGCTCCCCGCTGCCGCTGACGTCCACCCCCGCGCGCACCGGTCAGCAGGTGTGGTCGACGAGGTCGAACGAGGCGTAGTGGTCGGCGGTGTAGTAGTCCTCCCGGTACGACTCGCCGGTCACGATCCGGCGGGCTCCCCGGGTGGAGGAGCCGGGCGTCTTGACCGTGTACTCGTGGTAGTAGCCGGTCGAGTGGGCCGGGAGGATGCCTTCCCGGTTCTGGAAGACGCCGCCGTCCTGGCGGTACGGGAAGGGGCCGCCCGACTCGATCAGGCGGAGGGTGTCGTGCGCCTGGGAGGGGAGGTCGGAGGAGCAGATGTCCCCGACGGCGGCGGCCGGGGCGGTGGCCGGGAGCGGCGCCGGGGTGACGGCGGCCGTGGCCGGGGCGCCGACGAGCAGGGCCGAGAGCAGGGCGGCGGTGCCGCCGATGACGGTGAGGCGTGGGGGGATGCGCATGGACAGCATGATGAGGCGCGGAGAACCACCAGCGGCAGCCCAACTCGCTTGAATTCCCCGGACGTTGACTTCGTCCGCCGAGTGTGCGGACGATGTGCGCGCGGTGTGCGCGGTGTACGCGCCCCTTGTCCGCGCGCCCTCCCGCCCTGCGTCCCGGACACGCGGGTCGCCGGGCCCCGGCGTGGTTCACCTGGGCCCGGCGGGCGTTCCTAGGTCGTGTCCGGAAAATCTCGCCTGGTCCGCGACGCCCTGCACGCACTCCCCCGTAGCCCTTCGGGCACGGGAGGCGCCCCCACGCTGCGTTGGCCACAAACCCAAGTAGCTCCGCTCCGAGGGCTTCCGGCCGCCTTGCGATCGCACGCACCGGACGCCGCAGACCCGCCCTCCGGGCGGACGGCGATACTTTCCGGACACTCCCTAGGCCGCGCCCCGGCGGGCGCCGCCGCCGCTGCGGGTGCGGGTGGCCGGAGCGCCGCCCGTACCCGTACGGCTGGTGGAGGTGGTGCGCGAGCGTCCGCCGGCGCCGCCGGCCCCGCCGCCACCGCGGCGCGAGCGCTGGCCGCCGGTCCTCGGGGCGCCGGACCTGGACGCGCCGCCGCGGCCCTGTGCGGGCTGCGCCGGCTGCGGGACGTCGATGACGACCGGTATACCGGAGGGCTCCCGGGCGCCGGTGAGACGGGTCAGTTCCTCGTCGCTCGACTTGATCTGCGCCGTGCGGGGGCTGATGCCCGCGTTGGACATGAGCCGGCTCATGTCCCGCTTCTGCTCGGGCAGGACGAGGGTGACCACGCTGCCGGACTCGCCCGCCCGGGCGGTGCGGCCGCCGCGGTGCAGGTAGTCCTTGTGGTCGATCGGCGGGTCGACGTTCACGACCAGGTCGAGGTCGTCGACGTGGATGCCACGGGCGGCCACGTTGGTCGCGACGAGGACGGTGACCTGGCCGGTCTTGAACTGGTCCAGGGTGCGGTTGCGCTGCGGCTGGGAACGACCGCCGTGCAGGCCGGAGGCGCGGACACCGCTCGCGAGGAGCCGCTTGACCAGCCGGTCCACGGCACGCTTGGTGTCGAGGAAGAGGATCGTGCGGCCGTCGCGGGCCGCGATCCGCGTGGTGACGGCCTTCTTGTCGGTCTCGTCGGCGACGTAGAGCAGGTGGTGCTCCATCGTCGTCACCGCGCCCGCCGAGGGGTCGACGGAGTGCACGACCGGGTCGGTGAGGAACATCTTCACCAGCCGGTCGATGTTCTGGTCGAGCGTCGCGGAGAACAGCATCCGCTGACCGTCGGGCTCGACCTGCTTGAGCAGCGCGACGACCTGCGGCATGAAGCCCATGTCGGCCATCTGGTCGGCCTCGTCCAGGACCGTGATCGCGACCTGGTCGAGGCGGCAGTCGCCGCGCTCGATCAGGTCCTTGAGGCGGCCGGGCGTGGCGACGAGGACCTCGGCGCCGCGGCGCAGCGAGTTGGCCTGCTTGGTGATGGACATGCCGCCGACGACGGTCGCCACGCGCAGCTGCACGGAGGTCGCGTACGGGGTGAGGGCGTCGGTCACCTGCTGCGCGAGCTCGCGGGTGGGCACGAGGACCATGGCGAGCGGCGCCCTGGGCTCGGCGCGGCGGCCCGCGGTGCGGGCGAGCAGGGCGAGGCCGAAGGCGAGGGTCTTGCCGGAGCCGGTGCGGCCGCGGCCGAGGATGTCCCGGCCGGCGAGCGAGTTCGGCAGGGTGGCGCCCTGGATCGGGAACGGCTCGGTGACGCCCTGGGCGTTGAGCGTCTTGACCAGCGCCGCGGGCATGTCGAGGGCGTCGAAGGACTCGACGGAGGGGAGCGCGGGCGTCAGCGTCTCCGGGAGGGTGAACTCACGCGGCGGCGGAGGTGTGGCCGGGCCGCGGCCGCGCGAGGCGCCGCCCTTGCCCTTGGCGGCACCGGTGCCGGCGCCACGGCGCGAGCCGGCACCGCCGCCCGAGCCGTTACGGCTGCCGGAGCCGCGCGCGGGGCGGCCCGAGGCATTTCCGGACGGGGTTCCGGAAGTGGAGTCCGCGGCCCGGCGGGGCCGCTTTTCGGAGCGAGTCATACGGAAATGCCTTCCTGGCCTGAGCACAGCGCGAGCCGGGACCCGCACCTGCGCGGTGCGGGCCCCGGCTGCGAGAAAACGCGTTACGGCAATCAGGCGGGGAGGATGTTCTCCGCCTGCGGGCCCTTCTGGCCCTGCGTGACGTCGAAGGAGACCTTCTGGCCTTCCTGGAGCTCACGGAAGCCGGAGGTCGCGATGTTGGAGTAGTGGGCGAAGACGTCGGCGCCGCCGCCGTCCTGCTCGATGAAGCCGAAGCCCTTTTCCGAGTTGAACCACTTCACGGTTCCAGTAGCCATGTGTATCTCCTGAACAGGTAGGGGCCCCATCCCGGAGAGTCCGGAAAACAAAATTGCGCCTGAAGGAACATTCCCGTCAGGCGCACATAAAGTTCATGGGTACCAAAACTAGCAACGGAGAAACAGTAGCATGCCGTCCCGCCCCAGGGGCGGGACAGCGACGAGCGTCACACGCGCCTCGGGTCAGGTGCGTACGGCGATTCCGTCCAGGACCATCGAGAGGTACTGGCGGGCGATCTCCTCCGGGCTGTGCTGTCCGCCCGGCCGGTACCAGGACGCGGCGACCCAGACGGTGTCGCGCACGAACCGGTAGGTGAGCCGGACATCGAGGTCGGCCCGGAACACCCCGGCCTCGACGCCCCGCTCCAGCGTGCCCAGCCACGCCTTCTCGAACTTCTGCCGCGAGTCGGCGAGGTAGCCGAAGC
This sequence comes from Streptomyces sp. NPDC093600, assembly GCF_044764755.1. NCBI lineage: Bacteria > Bacillati > Actinomycetota > Actinomycetes > Kitasatosporales > Streptomycetaceae > Streptomyces > Streptomyces sp. NPDC093600. The sequence continues at coordinate 715,473 of NZ_JBIWIU010000002.1, read as the reverse complement.
GGGGCTGCCCGGTGAGGTGTCGGGACTCCTTCTGGTAGATGGCGACGGCGGCGCGGTGCCGGTCGATCTCCCGGAAGGACTCGGTGACCAGGGCCTCGATGGTCGCCCTGGGCCCGAGCCCGGCGGCGAGGACGGCGTCGTACCCCTCCCACAGCTCGGTCAGGAAACGGGAGAGGATCTCGTCGAGCATCGATTCCTTGGAATCGAAGTGGTAGTAGAGGCTGCCCGCGAGCATGCCGGCCGCGTCCGCGATCTCGCGGACGGTGGTGGCGTTGTAGCCCTGGGCGGCGAACACCTCGGCCGCGGTGGCGAGGAGCTCCTCACGCCGCTCGGGCGAGGCGGTCGCCGGGGTCTTCCTGCTGCTGTTCGTCGGCACGTCACCATTCTGGAACACCGGCACGGGACAGCTTCCGTCCGGTCACTCCGCCCGGTTCACTCCGCCTGTTCACTCCGCGCAGTCACTCCGCGCGTTCGCCGGCGGAACGCTCCACGCAGAACTCGTTGCCCTCGGGATCGGCCAGCGTCGCCCAGCCCGTACCGTCGGTGTTCCGACGGTCGTCCACCAGGGTCGCGCCCAGCCGCAGCAGCCGCTCGACCTCCTCGTCGCGGGTGCGGTCCTGCGGCTGGAGGTCGAGGTGGACCCGGTTCTTGACCGACTTCTTCTCGGGCACGGTCACGAAGAGGAGCGCGGCGCCGGGCGCCTGCACCAGTGCCTCCTCGTCGCCCGGCCGGTCGTCGTCGGAGAGCCGGGAGTCCAGCGCGGCTGCCCAGAACGTGGCCAGGGCGTAGGCGTCGGAGCTGTCGATCGTCACATGTCTCACCAGAGATGCCATGGCGTCACCCTGTCGGACGGGGGTCCGCTGCGGCCACTGGTTTACGACCCGGCCTCACGACCGCACGATGGCCTGGGCGCGCGCCGCGGACAGCCAGAGGGGGAACTCCGCGACGATCCGGTCGTACAGCTCCGCGTCCGGAACCCGGCGCGGGTCCTCGCCCGCGTGGAAGAAGCCGGCGTTGTCGACGGGCCGCTTGGCGGGGACCGCCAGCTCGTCCAGCTTGCGCAGGAACTCGAACTGCCGGCTGCCCGGGTCGCCGAAGCCGATGAACTGCCAGAAGATCGGCAGCTTCGCCGCCTTGCACAGATAGCGCTCGGCGGCGAGCTTGTTGATCGGCCCGCCGTCGGTCTGGAAGACGACGAGCGCGGGCGCGGTGGTACCGCTGTCGAGGTAGTGGTCGATGACGGCGTCCATCGCCAGGTGGTAACTCGTCCTGCCCATGTGGCCGAGGCCGGCGACGATCCGGTCGATCCGGCCCTCGTGGTCGTCGAGCGCGATGTCGGTCTCGGCGTCGATGTCGGTGGAGAAGAACACGACCGGCACCCGCCCGTCGTCGTCCAGGTTCGCGGAGAGCCCCAGCACCCGGTCGGCGAGCGCCTGGACGCTGCCGTCCTGGTAGTACGGCTTCATCGACCCGGAGTAGTCGAGCACGAGGTAGACGGCGACGCGCTGTCCGCTCATGCCGTGCTTCCGGAGCGAGACCCCCGCCGACTTGTACAGGCTCACCAGCGCGGGTGCGGACTCCTCGACCTTGCGCAGACTCAGCGCCACGGACGGCTCCCCTCCATCGTGCCCCCTACGAGGTGCCGAGCGTACGTGATCGTCCACGGGCGCCGAGGTCGGTGCGTCGCGTGCCTGTCTCCCGTACCGGAGCGCGCCGCGGCGCCCGCCCAGTCGTCCGGTCGGGGACAGTGGGGCAGGCGCCGCGCTCAGTTCCGCACTCCGTTGTACGGGACGTCAGGTGGGGTCGTCGGACCCCGGGGTCAGACCGTCAGGGCACGGTCCGTCGGGCGGATCGGGGCCGGGAGGTCGCTCGCACCCGTCAGGAAGCGGTCGACTCCGCGCGCCGCCGAGCGGCCCTCGGCGATCGCCCAGACGATCAGCGACTGGCCGCGGCCCGCGTCGCCGGCCACGAACACGCCGCCGACGTTGGTGGCGAAGTCCGCGTCCCGCGCGATGTTACCGCGCTCGTCGAGCTCCAGGCCGAACTGCGAGACCAGGCCGTTCTCGACGTCCGTGCCCGTGAAGCCCATCGCGAGCGTGACCAGCTGGGCGGGGATCTTGCGCTCCGTGCCCGGCTTCTGGGTCAGCTTACCCTCGACGAACTCGACCTCGACCAGGTGCAGGAACTGGACGTTGCCGTCCTCGTCGCCCTCGAAGTGGGTGGTGGAGACGGAGTAGACCCGCTCGCCGCCCTCCTCGTGCGCAGAGGTGACCTTGTAGAGCATCGGGAAGGTCGGCCAGGGCTGGCCGGCCGTCCGCTCCTCGCCCGGACGCGGCATGATCTCCAGCTGCGTGACCGAGGCCGCGCCCTGGCGGTGGGCGGTGCCCACGCAGTCCGCGCCGGTGTCGCCGCCGCCGATGACGACGACGTGCTTGCCCTCGGCCGTGATCGGCGGGGTGACGAAGTCGCCCTCGACGACCTTGTTGGCGAGCGGCAGGTACTCCATCGCCTGGTGGATGCCGTTCAGCTCCCGGCCGGGGACGGGCAGGTCGCGGGCGGTGGTGGCGCCCGCGGCGATGACCACGGCGTCGTACCGCTTGCGCAGGTCGGTCGCCGTGATGTCGCGGCCGATCTCGACACCTGTACGGAACTTGGTGCCCTCCGCGCGCATCTGCTCGATGCGGCGGTTGATGTGCCGCTTCTCCATCTTGAACTCGGGGATGCCGTAGCGCAGCAGGCCGCCGATGCGGTCGGCGCGCTCGAAGACGGCGACCGTGTGGCCGGCCCGGGTCAGCTGCTGGGCGGCGGCGAGACCTGCCGGGCCGGAGCCGATGACGGCGACGGTCTTGCCGGACAGGCGCTCGGGCGCCTGCGGCTTGACGTCGTTGCGGTCCCATGCCTGGTCGATGATGGAGACTTCGACGTTCTTGATGGTGACGGCCGGCTGGTTGATGCCGAGCACGCACGCGGCCTCGCACGGAGCCGGGCACAGGCGGCCGGTGAACTCCGGGAAGTTGTTGGTGGCGTGCAGCCGCTCGGAGGCCTGCTCCCAGTCCTCGCGGTAGGCGTAGTCGTTCCACTCGGGGATGAGGTTCCCGAGCGGGCAGCCGTTGTGGCAGAACGGGATGCCGCAGTCCATGCAGCGGCCGGCCTGCTTGCTGATGATCGGCAGCAGGGAGCCGGGGACGTAGACCTCGTTCCAGTCCTTGACTCGCTCGCCCACGGGGCGGGTCTTGGCGACCTCGCGTCCGGTGGTCAGGAAGCCCTTGGGGTCAGCCATGGGTCGCCGCCTCCATCATCTTCTCGGTGGTCTCGGCCTCGGAGAGACCGGCGAGCTCAGCGGCGTCCTTGGCGGCGAGCACTGCCTTGTACGTGGTGGGGATGATCTTGCTGAAGCGGTCCACGTTCACGGACCAGTCCGCGAGGAGCTTCTCCGCGACGGTCGAGCCGGTCTCCTCGTGGTGGCGGCGCACGACGTCGTGCAGCCACGCCTTGTCGGAGTCCGACAGGGCCTCGATCGCCTCCAGGTTGCCGGAGTTGACGTTGTCCCGGTCGAGGTCGACGACGTACGCGACGCCGCCGGACATGCCGGCCGCGAAGTTGCGCCCCGTCTCGCCGAGGACGACCGCCGTACCGCCGGTCATGTACTCGCAGCCGTGGTCGCCCACGCCCTCCGAGACGACCAGGGCGCCGGAGTTGCGGACGCAGAAGCGTTCGCCGGTGCGGCCGCGCAGGAACAGCTCGCCGCCGGTGGCGCCGTACGCGATGGTGTTGCCGGCGATGGTGGAGTACTCGGCGAGGTGGTCGGCGCCCCGGTCGGGGCGGACGACGATCCGGCCGCCGGAGAGGCCCTTGCCGACGTAGTCGTTGGCGTCGCCCTCCAGGCGGAGGGTGACACCGGCCGGCAGGAAGGCGCCGAAGGACTGGCCGGCGGAGCCGGTGAAGGTGATGTCGATGGTGTCGGCGGGCAGGCCCGCGCCACCGAACTTCTTCGTCACCTCGTGGCCGAGCATGGTGCCGACCGTGCGGTTGATGTTGCGGATCGCGACCTGGGCCCGGACCGGCTGCGCCTCTTCGGCGCTCGCCGCGCCCAGCGCCTCGGCGGCGAGCTCGATCAGCTCGTTGTCGAGGGCCTTCTCCAGGCCGTGGTCCTGCTCGATCAGGGCGTGGCGGACCGCGCCCTCGGGCAGCTCGGGCACGTGGAAGAGCGGGGCCAGGTCCAGGCCCTGCGCCTTCCAGTGCGTCACGGCGCGGCTGGTGTCGAGCAGCTCGGCGTGGCCGACGGCCTCTTCGAGGGTGCGGAAGCCCAGCTCGGCGAGGAGTTCGCGGACCTCCTCGGCGATGAACTCGAAGAAGTTGACGACGTACTCGGCCTTGCCGGAGAACCGGTCGCGCAGGACCGGGTTCTGGGTGGCGATGCCGACCGGGCACGTGTCCAGGTGGCAGACGCGCATCATGACGCAGCCGGAGACGACGAGCGGCGCGGTCGCGAAACCGAACTCCTCGGCGCCGAGGAGCGCGGCGATGACGACGTCGCGGCCGGTCTTGAGCTGACCGTCGGTCTGGACGACGATCCGGTCGCGCAGGCCGTTGAGCAGCAGGGTCTGCTGGGTCTCGGCGAGGCCGAGCTCCCAGGGGCCGCCCGCGTGCTTCAGCGACGTGAGCGGCGAGGCGCCCGTACCGCCGTCGTGGCCGGAGATGAGGACGACGTCCGCGTGCGCCTTGGAGACACCGGCGGCAACCGTGCCGACGCCGACCTCGGAGACCAGCTTCACGTGGATGCGGGCCGCCGGGTTGGCGTTCTTGAGGTCGTGGATCAGCTGGGCCAGGTCCTCGATGGAGTAGATGTCGTGGTGCGGCGGCGGCGAGATCAGACCGACACCCGGGGTGGAGTGCCGGGTCTTGGCGACCCACGGGTAGACCTTGTGGCCGGGCAGCTGGCCGCCCTCGCCGGGCTTGGCGCCCTGCGCCATCTTGATCTGGATGTCGTCCGCGTTGACCAGGTACTCGCTCGTGACACCGAAGCGGCCGGAGGCGACCTGCTTGATGGAGGAGCGGCGCGCCGGGTCGTACAGGCGCTCCGGGTCCTCGCCGCCCTCACCGGTGTTGGACTTGCCGCCCAGCTGGTTCATGGCGATCGCGAGGGTCTCGTGCGCCTCCTGGGAGATGGAGCCGTACGACATGGCGCCGGTCGAGAACCGCTTGACGATCTCGGAGACCGGCTCGACCTCGTCGAGGGGGATGGAGGGGCGGTCGGAGGTGAAGCCGAACAGGCCGCGGAGCGTCATCAGGCGCTCGGACTGCTCGTTCACCCGCTCCGTGTACTTCTTGAAGATGTCGTACCGCTTGTTGCGCGTGGCGTGCTGCAGGCGGAAGACGGTCTCCGGGTCGAACAGGTGCGGCTCGCCCTCGCGGCGCCACTGGTACTCGCCGCCGATGTCCAGCGCGCGGTGCGCGGAGGGGACGCCGGAGACGGGGTACGCCTTGGCGTGGCGGGCGGCGACCTCCTTGGCGACGACGTCGAGCCCGGCGCCGCCGATCTTGGTGGCGGTGCCGTTGAAGTACTTGTGGACGAAGGCCTCGTCGAGGCCGACGGCCTCGAAGACCTGGGCGCCGCGGTAGGAGGCGACGGTCGAGATGCCCATCTTGGACATGACCTTGAGGACGCCCTTGCCGAGGGCGTAGATCAGGTTGCGGATGGCCTGCTCGGGCTCCATGCCCTCGATGAAGGTGCCGGCGCGGACCAGGTCCTCGACCGACTCCATGGCGAGGTACGGGTTGACCGCGGCGGCGCCGTAGCCGATGAGGAGCGCGACGTGGTGGACCTCGCGGACGTCGCCGGCCTCGACGAGGAGGCCCACCTGGGTGCGCTGCTTGGTGCGGATGAGGTGGTGGTGGACGGCCGCGGTGAGCAGCAGCGACGGGATGGGCGCGTGCTCGGCGTCGGAGTGCCGGTCGGAGAGGACGATCAGACGGGCGCCGCCCTCGATCGCCGCGTCGGCCTCGGCGCAGATCTCCTCGATGCGGGCGGCGAGCGCGTCGCCTCCGCCGGAGACCCGGTACAGGCCGGACAGGGTCACGGCCTTCATGCCGGGCATGTCGCCGTCGGCGTTGATGTGGATGAGCTTGGCCAGCTCGTCGTTGTCGATCACCGGGAAGGGCAGGGTGACGCTCCGGCACGACGCGGCGGTCGGCTCCAGGAGGTTGCCCTGCGGGCCCAGCGAGGAGCGCAGGCTGGTCACCAGCTCCTCGCGGATGGCGTCCAGCGGCGGGTTGGTGACCTGGGCGAAGAGCTGGGTGAAGTAGTCGAAGAGCAGCCGGGGGCGCTCGGACAGGGCCGCGATCGGGGAGTCCGTACCCATGGAGCCGAGCGGCTCGCCGCCGGTGCGGGCCATCGGGGCGAGGATGACGCGGAGCTCTTCCTCGGTGTAGCCGAAGGTCTGCTGGCGGCGGGTGACCGAGGCGTGGGTGTGGACGATGTGCTCGCGCTCGGGGAGGTCGGAGAGCTCGATCTCGCCGGTCTCCAGCCACTCCTGGTAGGGGAGTTCGGCGGCGAGGCCGGCCTTGATCTCGTCGTCCTCGATGATCCGGTGCTCGGCGGTGTCGACGAGGAACATCTTGCCGGGCTGCAGGCGGCCCTTGCGGACGACCTTGGCGGGGTCGATGTCGAGGACGCCGACCTCGGAGGAGAGGACGACGAGGCCCTCGTCGGTGACCCAGTAGCGGCCGGGGCGCAGACCGTTGCGGTCGAGGACCGCGCCGACCTGGACGCCGTCGGTGAAGGTGACGCAGGCCGGGCCGTCCCAGGGCTCCATCATCGTGGCGTGGTACTGGTAGAAGGCGCGCCGGGCCGGGTCCATGGTCTCGTGGTTCTCCCACGCCTCCGGGACCATCATCAGGACGCTGTGCGGGAGGGAGCGCCCGCCGAGGTGCAGCAGCTCAAGGACCTCGTCGAAGGAGGCGGAGTCGGAGGCGTCCGGGGTGCAGACGGGGAAGATGCGGTCGAGCTCGCCCTCGCCGAACAGGTCGGAGGCCAGCTGGGACTCCCGGGCCACCATCCAGTTGCGGTTGCCCTTGACCGTGTTGATCTCGCCGTTGTGCGCGACGAAGCGGTACGGGTGGGCGAGCGGCCAGCTCGGGAAGGTGTTGGTGGAGAACCGGGAGTGGACCAGGGCCACGGCGGTGGCGCAGCGGCGGTCCGACAGGTCCGGGAAGAAGGGCTCCAGCTGGCCGGTGGTCAGCATGCCCTTGTAGACGATGGTGCGGGCGGAGAGCGACGGGAAGTACGTCCCGGCCTCGCGCTCGGCGCGCTTGCGCAGCAGGAACGCCTTGCGGTCGAGGACGATGCCCTCGCTGCTGCCGTCCGCCACGAACAGCTGGCGGAAGACGGGCATGGTGGCGCGGGCGGAGGCGCCGAGCAGCTCGGGGGCGACGGGAACCTCGCGCCAGCCGAGGACCGTGAGACCTTCTTCGGACGCGATCGTCTCGATCTGCGAGACGGCCTGTGCGGAGCCGTCGGCAGGGAGGAAGGCGATGCCGACGGCGTACGCGCCGGCGGCCGGAAGGTCGAAGTCGGTGACCTCGCGCAGGAAGGCGTCGGGGACCTGGAGCAGGATGCCGGCGCCGTCTCCCGAGTCGGGCTCGGAGCCGGTGGCGCCGCGGTGTTCGAGATTGCGCAGTACGGTCAGCGCCTGCTCGACCAGTGTGTGGCTGGCTACACCGGTGAGGGTGGCCACGAACCCGACACCACAGGCGTCGTGTTCGTTACGGGGGTCGTACATCCCCTGCGGAGCGGGGCGACCGTCCATGGGCGACCAGGCGTCGGAACGCATCGGCTCTCCCGTCGTCGTCGTGGCATATGCAGCAGCCGAGGGACGACGTTGGCCCTCCGCGAAATTTCGTGCAGGTTACATGATGGCTGGCTTCTCGGGAAGCGGATAGCGCATTCCAGCATGCGGACACCGCTGACACGGAGCGGTGGTGTCGGTTCACGTGGGGACAGGTCGATCTCGTGGCGTTCGAGGGGGTTCGAGGACCCGTCGAGGAGCGGGCCTCATTGCCCGCGGCGCTTACGCCTCATGCCCGGTGGTCCGGGACTCGAAACCGCCCGTTAACGGCTACCTATTCAGCACTATGCATAGTGTCTCACCGGGGCGGTGGATCCGCCCAGGGGATATACATCACAGCACCGCGGAGGGGACCCCGCCACAGGGCGGGGTCCCCTCCAGGGTGCACGGGAGTCAGAGCTCCATGGCGCACGGGTCGGAGCCATGGCGCACGGGTCAGAGCGCGGCGCCGAAGAGCATCCCGAGCCCGTACGTCACGGCGGCCGCCGCGCCACCGAGGACGAGCTGGCGCATTCCGCTGAACCACCAGCGGCGGGCCGTCACCCGGGCCACCAGCGCACCGCAGGCGAAGAGCCCGAGGAGCGCGAGCAGCACGGCCGGCCAGAGAGCGGTGGCGCCGAGCAGATACGGCAGTACGGGAAGAAGGGCGCCCAGCGCGAACGAACCGAACGAGGAGACGGCGGCGACCATCGGCGACGGCAGGTCGTCGGGGTCGATGCCCAGCTCCTCGCGGGCATGGATCTCCAGCGCCTGCTCCGGGTCCCGGGAGAGCTGCATCGCCACCTCGCGGGCGAGCGGGGGCTCGACCCCGCGGGAGACGTAGAGCGCAGCGAGCTCCTCCATCTCGTCGACGGGGTGCTTGCGCAACTGGCGGCGCTCGACGTCCAGTTCCGCCTCGACCAGCTCACGCTGGGAGGCGACCGAGGTGTACTCGCCGGCGGCCATGGAGAACGCGCCGGCCGCGAGCCCCGCGAGTCCGGTGATGACGATGGTCTGCTGCGAGACCGCGCCGCCCGCGACACCGGTCATCAGAGCCAGGTTGGAGACCAGTCCGTCCATCGCCCCGAACACCGCCGGCCGGAGCCAGCCGCCGTTCACGTCGCGGTGCGTGTGGTTGTCGCGGTGGGCCTCGTGAAGTGGCGCCTCGGCTTCGATGATGGACATGCTTCTCCCCTGCCTTTCCGGCGGTCCGGACCGACCCCGCCGCCCTCAACACCCTCGAAAGTACGCGCGATGTAAGGGGTGCGCCAGCAAGGCAGGCCGTACTTAGTAAGGGCGGCCTGATCTTCCGCGCGAGGTGCCGGGCGGGTGTCAGCCGGGTGACAGAAACGATTCCGCGCACACGTCGGGCCCCGCGCGTGGCACAGATCCAGGAACCGCGAAAGGCGAGCGAGAGGGGCGAGCGAGATGCGAACGACTGCCTGCGACACGCGGGAGAGAGCCAGGGGCGCGCTCCTCGGCCTCGCGGTCGGCGACGCGCTCGGCGCGCCCGCCGAGAACATGCGCCCCTCGGAGATCCGCCGCCGCTGGGGCCGGATCGAGGGTTTCGTGACGGACAGTCCGGCCGGCACCGACGACACGGAGTACGCGATCTTCTCGGGGCTGCTGCTCGCCCGGCACGGCTCGGCCCTGACCGTCCAGCATGTGGAACGGGCCTGGCACCACTGGATCGCCGATCTGGACGAGGGCCCGTTCCGTGGAGCGGGCTTCTCCGAGCGCGGCACCCTGGAGAACCTCCGCCGGGGTCTGGCCGCCCCCATCTCGGCCCAGCACCGCCACGCCTGGTCGGACGGGCTGGCCATGCGCGCCGCGCCCTTCGGGGTCTTCGCGGCCGGCCGCCCCGCCGAAGCCGCCCGGCTCGTCGCCATCGACGGCACCGTCAGCCACGACGGCGAGGGCATCTACGGCGGCCAGGCGGTCGCGGCGGGCGTCGCGGCGGCGATGGCGGGCGCGTCGGTGACCTCGGTGATCGCGGCCGCGCTCTCCGCGGTCCCGATGGATTCCTGGACGGCCCGCTCGATGCGCCGCGCGGTGGTGGCGGCGCAGCGGCTGGAGCCCGATCCCCTGACCCGGGAGCGCACGGTCCGCTCGGCGGTCGTCATCGGCGGCTACCCCTGGACGGACCTGGCCCCGGAGGCCGTCGCCCTCGCCTTCGGCGCCTTCGCGGCGGCGCGGGGCGACTTCCGTACGGCCGTCCTGACCGCGGTCAACATGGGCCGCGACGCCGACACGACCGCCGCGGTCGCCGGGGCGCTCGCCGGAGCGTCGGCGGGGGTGTCGGCGATCCCGGAGGAGTGGGCGACGGCGATCGCCCCGGTGACGGGCAGCTGCCTGCCCTCGATGCGCGGCTACCACGTCCTGGACATCGCCGATCTGCTGACGACGGACGACGAGGAGGCGGCATGAGCGCCCCGAGCGGCGTCACCGCCGCCCCACCCGGCCCGGCCGGGACGGCTGCCGTACCCGTCACCGCCGCGGGCATCGGTTCCGCTGGGGCGAGGCGGGTCCCGCCGGACGAAGTCCGGGGGAGGGTGGGCACAGCCCACGCGCGCGGCGCCCGCGACATGGACGGCACCCACGAGATTCCGGCGACCCCGCACGGGGCCGGTGCCCATGGGACCCCGGAGCCCGCTCCACGCCCCGGCGCCCCCGCGCGGCGCGAGGCCATCGAGGGACTCCTCCTCGGGCTCGCCGCGGGCGACGCGGCCGGGTGGCCCGCGGCCAGGCACCGCGCCGCCCGTATGCCCGAATGGACCCGCCGCCTCACCCGCGAACTCGACACCTTCGCCGAACAGAACGCGACCACCACCCTCCCCGTCCCCATCGCCCTCAACCAGCCGCCCGAACCCCTCCGCCTCGGGCCCTCCGACGACGCCGAGTGGGCGGTCTTCACCGCCGAGGCCGTCCTCGCCGCCGCCGGCCCCCTCTTCTCCCCCCTCCCTCCGGAGCGCCGCCTCCGCGCCGCCGTCGACCTTGCCTGGAACGCGCTCGCCAGCCAGATCGCCGCCGCCGCCGACCGCGCCCCCGAGGTGGAGTCCGCCGTCCTGCCCCTGCGGGCCCGGATCTCGGTCCGCGCCGGGCTCGGCAATCTCGCCACCGGCCTGCGCCCGCCCGCCACGGGCCACGACAACCCGCACTACTTCGACGACGCCGCCTGTGTACGGGCCGCGGTCCTCGCCGTCGTCCACTCCGGCGACCCGGCCGCCGCGGCCGAACTCGCCGAGTTCGACGCCCGGTACACCCAGGACGGTGACGGCGTCCACGGTGCCCGCGCGACCGCCGCGGCCGTCGCCGCGGCCCTCGGCGGGGCGACCGTCGACGACGCCGTGGCGGCCGCGCTCGCCCAGCTCCCGCCCGCCACCGAGATCGGCCGCAACGCCCGCCAGGCCGTGAAGATGGCGCGGGACGCGGCGACCGCCTTCGAGCTCGTCCCCCTTCTGGAGCACCAGATCGTCGACCACGTCTACAGCTACGGCATCGCCGCCGCCGAAACCGTCCCCGTCGCCCTCGCCCTCGCCCTCGCCGCGCGCGGCCAGGCCGCCGCGGCCGTACCGGCGGCCGCCTGCCTCTCCCGCGTCGCCGACTCCGCGCCCGCCCTCGCGGGCGCGCTCACCGGTGCGCTCGGGGGCGGCGAGTCCATCCCCGCCACCTGGCGCGACGCCTGCCGCACCCTCGCCGGCTGCGCCCTCCCCCGCCTCGCGGGCACCGACCTGGTGGAACTCGCCGGGCTGCTGGGAGACACGGAACTGACCACCACGGGTGGACAATTCCGGCATGACACCCACACTGGATGACCGGATCACGGGCAGCCTCATCGGCGCGGCGGTGGGCGACGCCCTCGGCGGCCCCGTCGAGGGCTACACCCCCGAGCAGATCGTGGAGCGCCACGGAGGCCGGATCACCGGCATCGTCGGCCCCTGGCACGGCGCGTCCTGGCGGACGGCCCGCCCCATCGCGCCGTACCACAAGGGCGACGGCCACGTCACCGACGACACCTTGATGACCCACGCCCTGATCAGGGTCTACGAGAAGGTGCGGGACCACCTCGACGCCTACGCGGTGGCCGACCACCTGGTCCCCGAACTCATCGGAAAACCCGTCTGGATCCCGGAGCTGGAGGCCGAAGCCCTCCCCCTCCAACGCATCTTCCTCGCGGAGAAGTGGATCGTGACCCGACTCCACTACGGCCATGCCGACCCGCGCGAGGCGGGTCACGGAAACATCGTCAACTGCGGGGCGGCGATGTACATGGCGCCGGTGGGCCTGGTCAACGCGGCCAACCCGGAGGGCGCGTACGCGGAGGCCCTGGACGTCGCCGGCGCGCACCAGTCCTCCTACGGCCGGGAGGCGGCGGGGGTGTTCGCGGCGGCGGTGGCCGCGGCGTGCGCTCCCGGCGCGACGCCCGAGTCCGTCGTCCGCGCGGCCCTCTCCCTCGCCAAGGACGGCACACGGTCGGCGATCGAGGCGGTCGTGGAAGTGGCGGCCCACCACCGGGACTTCGAGTCCGCCCTCGCTCCGCTGCGCGAGGCCGTGGCCCCGTTCGACACGGTGGGCCCGGACTACCGCGCCCCGTCCCTCGGCGCGCGCCGCCCGTCCCGTCTGCACGCGATCGAGGAGCTCCCCGTCGCCCTGGGCATGCTGCTGATCGGCGAGGGCGACTACCGGCATACAGTGCTCGGCTCGGTCAACTACGGCCGTGACTGCGACTCGATCGCCACGATGTCAGGGGTGATCGCGGGCGCGCTCGGCGGTGAGGACGCGGTCCCCGCCGACTGGTCGAAGCGGGTCGCGGAGGCGAGCCGCCTGGATCTGCACGCCCCGGCGGAGGCCCTGGCCTCGGTCGCACGGGAGGTCTTCGCCCGTGACGCGGCCAGGCGCCGGGCGCACGAGTCGGCGTACGCGGCCCTGACGAGCGCGGACCGATGATCCTGCGCGTGACCTGGGTGCAGCCGGAGGACCTTGTCGGCCACGAGCTCCGCCAGGCAGCGGAGGACGGCCGCGACGCCTCCGCGATCGCCGCCCGCTGGCAGGCGGCGGGTGGCCATCCCGCCCCCCGCACGGCAGGCGCGTCCCCGACCCCCCGCCCCGACCTCCGCCCCCTGGCGGAGCGCCTCCTCGACGAACTGTCCACGCTCCCGGCCCCCCTGGCTCCCGAGGAACCCACCGCACTGCCCGCCATCCAGAAGTGCGCCCCCCGGTCCGCCGCCCCTCGTGTACGGTCCTCGACGGAGAGCGGAACGGACGGACCGGACTCCCTCCGCGACCGGCTGCACGCCGCCTGGCTCGGGCGGGCCGCCGGGTGCCTGCTCGGCAAGCCCGTCGAGAAGCTGCCCCTGTCCGCCATCCGCGCCCTCGCCCGCGCCACCGGCGACTGGCCCCTCTCCTCCTGGTTCACCGAGGTCGGCGTACCCCCCGACCTGCTCGCCGCCCACCCCTGGAACCGCCGTTCCGCGGCCACCTCGCTCGCCGAGAACATCGACGGCATGCCCGAGGACGACGACCTCAACTACCCCCTCCTCAATCTGCTCCTCCTCCAGCGGTACGGCCGCGACTTCACCACCGCCGACGTCGCCCGCCTCTGGCTCGACGAACTCCCCGCCGGCCGCACCTTCACGGCCGAGCGCGTCGCCTACCGCAATCTGCTCGACGGCATCGAGCCCCCGCTCACCGCCGTCCGCCGCAACCCCTTCCGGGAGTGGATCGGCGCCCAGATCCGCGCCGACGTCCACGGCTGGACCCACCCGGGCGACCCGGTCGCCGCCGCCGCGCAGGCGTACCGGGACGCGGCGCTCACCCACACCGCCAACGGGATCTACGGCGCCATGTTCGTCGCCGCCACCCTCGCCGCCGCCGCGACCGGCACCGCCGACGTCCACCGGTCGCTGGAGTGCGGCCTCGGCGTGATCCCTCCCCGCTCACGCCTCGCCCGAGCGGTCCGCCTCGGCATCGACACCGCTCGCGCCACCGCCGACTTCGACGGTGTCGTGGACCGGCTCCACACCGCCCTCGGCGGGTATCACTGGGTCCATGCCGTCCCCAACGCCGCCCTCCTCGCCGCCGCGCTCACCCACGCCGACGGCGACTTCTCCCGCTCCATCTGCGCGGCGGTCTCCGGCGGCTGGGACACCGACTCCAACGGCGCCACCGCCGGCTCGGTCGCCGGACTCCTCGCCGGCCACCCCGACCGGCTGCCCGAGCGCTGGACCTCCCCCCTCAAGAACCGGCTCTCCACCTCGATCCCGTCCTTCGACGGCATCGGCTTCGACACCCTGGCCGACCTGACCCATCTGGAGGCAGTACACCCATGACCAGCATCGTGGTGCTCGGCAGCACCAACATGGACCTCGTCGCCTTCGTCCCCCGGGCCCCGGCGCGCGGAGAGACCGTCACCGGCCGGGAGTTCCGTACGATCCCCGGCGGCAAGGGCGCCAACCAGGCCGTGGCCGCCGCCCGGGCCGGCGCCGAGGTCGCGATGATCGGCGCGGTCGGCTCCGACGACTTCGGGGTACGGCTCCGGGCCGCCCTGGACGGGGCCGGGGTGGAGACCGATCTGCTGCGCACCGTCGAGGGCGCCTCCGGCACGGCCCACATCGTCGTCGACGACGAGGGCGGCAACGCGATCGTCGTCGTCCCCGGCGCCAACGGCACCGTCACCACCCTCAGCCACGGCGACGAGGCCCTGATCGGCACCGCCGACGCCCTGCTCCTCCAGCTCGAACTCCCCCTCTCCGCCGTCGTCGCGGGCGCCACGACCGCCCGCCGCCTCGGCGTCCGTACCGTCCTCACCCCCGCGCCCGCCCAGCCGCTGCCCCCCGACCTCCTCGCCGCCACCGACCTGTTGGTGCCCAACGAACACGAGGCCGCCGCGCTCACCGGGATCGCCGACCCACACTCCGCCGCGGCGGCGCTGCTGAGGGACGTGCCCGAGGTGGTCATCACCCTCGGCGCCCGGGGCAGCCTCTACGCCGCCCGCGACGCCGCCCCGGTCACCGTCCCCGCCCCCCGCGTCCGGGCCGTGGACACCACCGCCGCGGGCGACACCTTCGTCGGCGCGCTCGCGGTCGCCCTCGGCGAGGGCCGGCCGGTCCCGGAGGCGCTGTCCTGGGCGTCGGCCGCGGCCGCGCTCTCGGTCCAGCGCGAGGGCGCCTCCTCCTCGATGCCGTACCGCGCCGAGATCGACGCGGCCCACGGCTCCGTCACCGGCCTGGAGGTCGACGCCGTATGACCCGCCCCGAGACCCCCGCCCCCCTGCACGGACTGCGCGTCCTCGACCTCGCCACCCTCTTCGCCGGCCCCCTCGCGGCGATGATGCTCGGCGACTTCGGCGCCGACGTCATCAAGATCGAGCACCCCCGCAAGCCCGATCCGTCCCGAGGCCACGGCCCCGCCAAGGACGGTGTCGGTCTGTGGTGGAAGGTCCTCGGCCGCAACAAGCGGACCATGACCCTCGACCTGTCCACCCACGGCGGCCGCGACACGCTGCTGCGCCTGGCCGCCGACGCCGATGTGATCGTGGAGAACTTCCGCCCCGGCACCCTGGAACGGTGGGGTCTGGGATGGGAGGAACTCTCCACCGTCAACCCGGAGTTGGTCCTGGCCCGGGTCACCGGCTTCGGCCAGTTCGGCCCGTACTCCCACCGCCCCGGCTTCGGCACCCTCGCCGAGGCCATGAGCGGTTTCGCCTCGATCACCGGCGAGCCGGACGGCCCGCCCACCCTTCCCCCCTTCGGTCTCGCCGACTCGATCGCCGCCCTGGCGACGGCGTACGCGGTGATGACCGCGCTCACCGCCAGGACGACCACCGGCCGTGGCCAGGTCGTCGACATGGCGATCATCGAACCGATCCTCTCCGTCATCGGACCGCACCCCCTCTGGTACGACCAGCTCGGCTATGTCCAGCCCCGCACCGGAAACCGCTCCCGCAACAACGCCCCCCGCAACGTCTACCGCACCGCCGACGGCTCCTGGGTCGCCGTCTCGACCTCCGCCCAGTCCATCGCCGAACGCGTGATGCGGCTGGTCGGCCGGCCCGAGCTGATCGACGAGCCGTGGTTCGCCGACGGCACAGGCCGCGCCGCCCACGCGGACGTCCTCGACGACGCGGTCGGCGCCTGGATCGCCCGCCGCACCCGCGACGAGGCCATGGCCGCCTTCGAGAAGGCGGAGGCGGCGATCGCGCCGGTCTACGACATCCGGGACGTGATGACCGATCCGCAATATCGCGCCCTGGACACCATCACCGAGGTCCCGGACCCCCAACTCGGCCCGATCCGTATGCAGAACGTCCTCTTCCGGCTCTCCGAGACCCCCGGCGCGATCCGCTGGACCGGCCGGCCGCACGGCGCCGACACCGCAGACGTCCTCGCCGAACTGGGCCTCTCCCCCGCCGAGATCAGCGCGCTGCGCGGCGAGGGCGCCGTATGAGCACCCCCCTCACCTGGCTGTACGCCCCCGGCGACCGCCCAGCCGTCGTCCAGAAGGCCCTGGCCTCCGGCGCCGACGTGGTCATCGTCGACCTGGAGGACGCGGTGGCACCGGACCGCAAGGCATACGCCCTGGCCGCCACCGTCGATCTGCTCTCCGACCCGCACCCCGTACCGGTCCATGTCCGCATCCACACCCCACGCGACATCCCCCCACTGGCCTCCCTCCCCGGCCTCGGCGGTTTCCGTGTTCCCAAGGTGACACACGCCACTGACATCCACCGGATCGCCGACGCCGCACCGGGTGTTCCGCTCTACGCGCTCCTGGAGAGCGCGCCGGCCGTCGAGCACGCCTACGCCATCGCCTCGGCCCACCCCGCCGTCCGGGGCATCGCCCTGGGCGAGGCGGATCTCCGCGCCGATCTGGGCGTACGGGAGGACAGCGGCCTCGACTGGTCGCGCGGCCGCGTCGTGGTCGCCGCCCGCGCGGCCGCCCTGCCGCCCCCGGTCCAGTCGGTCCATCCCGACGTCCGGGACCTGGAGGCCCTGGCGGCCGGCTGCGCCCGGGGCCGTTCCCTCGGCTTCCTTGGCCGGGCGGCGATCCACCCCCGCCAGCTGCCGGTGATCGAGCGGGCCTACCTCCCGACCCCCGACGAGGTCGCCGCGGCCGAGGAGGTCGTCAAGGCCGCGGAGACCGAGGAAGGCGCCCTGGCCCTCCCGGACGGCCGTTTCGTCGACGCGGCCGTGGTGGAGGGCGCCCGCCGTGTCCTGACCCTGGCGGCCAGGGCGTGACCCACCACCCCGCCCCCTCACCCCGGCCGTACGCGACAGGGCCGCATACAACAGGGCCGCCGGGACCCTTCGGTCCCGGCGGCCCCGCGCTCGCTCTGTGGGTGTCCGCTCAGCTCTTGGCGGTGGACTCCGCGCCGTTCTTCGGTGTGTCCGCGGCCCCGTCGGCGGGAGCGTCCTCGGGCTCGGCTCCCGGCTCGGCGCCGGGCTCGGTGGCTCCGGCGGCGTCCGTGACGTCACCCTCCTCATCGTCCGCGTCGGCGTCGGCACCGGCGCCGGCGCCGACGGCGGACGTGTCGCCGCCCGCCGCGGGCTCCACGGTCTCCTCGCGGCCGGGTCGGACCCGCGCGGAGATCACGATGTAGACGACGGCGAGGACGAGGACGACGAGCGCCGTCCAGACGTTCAGCCGCAGGCCGAGGATGTGGTGGGCCTCGTCGACGCGCATGTACTCGATCCACGCCCGGCCCGCGCAGTACGCGGCGACGTAGAGGGCGAAGACCCGCCCGTGGCCCAGCTTGAAGCGGCGGTCCGCCCAGATGACGAGCAGCGCGACGCCGACGCACCAGAGGGACTCGTACAGGAAGGTCGGGTGGTAGAGCCCGGCCTCGCGGTTCGCGCCGGCGCTGATCTCCAGAGCCCACGGCACATCGGTCGGCTTGCCGTACAGCTCCTGGTTGAACCAGTTGCCCCAGCGGCCGATCGCCTGGGCGAAGGCGATGCCGGGCGCGATGGCGTCCGCGTACGCCGGCAGCGGGATACCGCGCCTGCGGCAGGCGATCCAGGCACCGACCGCGCCGAGGGCGATGGCACCCCAGATGCCGAGGCCGCCCTCCCAGATCTTGAAGGCGTCGACCCAGTTCTCACCCTCGCTGAAGTACAGCTGGTAGTCGGTGATCACGTGGTAGAGCCGGCCGCCGACGAGGCCGAAGGGCACCGCCCAGACGGCGATGTCGGCCACGGTGCCGGCGGTGCCGCCCCGGGCGATCCAGCGCTTGTTGCCGTACCAGACGGCGACGAAGACACCGATGATGATGCAGAAGGCGTAAGCGCGCAGCGGAACCGGTCCGAGATGGATCACACCGGTCGACGGGCTGGGAATGTAGGCAAGGTCCATGGCATGACCGACGCTACCCTGCCGGGCGGGCCGTACGGCAGCCCACCCGGCAACGTCTGCGTAACTACCGCTCTCAGCGGCCGGCCGCGGGGGAGGCCGTGCCCGGCTTCTTGCCCTTGTTCGCCTCGGCGACCCACTTCTTCAGGTTCTCCGGCGAGATCTGCTCGTTGCCCTTGGTCGGGAAGATCGATTCTCCGTTGAGGAGGACCGACGGGGTGCCGCGGAAGTCGCCCTTGCGGAACGCCTCGGTGGACTTGGCGATCCAGCTGTCGTGCGTGCCCTTCTCGACACAGCTGCGGAAGGCGGGGGTGTCGAGCCCGGGCACCTTCGCCGCCAGCTCCAGCAGCTTGTCGTTCTTCGCGAAGGCGTCGTCGGTCTCCGGGGGCTGGTTCATGTACAGCACGTCGTGGTACGGCGTGAACTTCCCGGCGTCCTGCGCGCAGGCGGCGGCGTTGGCGGCGCGCAGCGAACCGCTGCCGCCCATGTTGCCGTCGATGATGGTGACGAGGTGGTACTCGGTCCTGAGGGCCCCGGCCGCCTCCAGCTCGTGGATGGTGTCCCGGAACGCGTTCTCGAAGGAGGTGCACGCCGGGCAGCGGAAGTCCTCCCAGACGGTGAGCGTGGACGGGGCGTCCGCACGGCCCGTCGGGATGGCCGGCTGATCTCCGCCCACGGCGCCGGTCGGCGCGACGACCGGGCCCGCCTTGTCGGAGCCGCCGCCCTTGCCCCCGGTGTTGGCGGCGATCACGCCGACGACCGCGGCCAGGCCGAGGACGCCGACGACCGCGGCCGACACGATGAGGACCCGCCGCTGCTTCTCGCGCGCCTTGTCGCGGTCGCGCTGCTCCTTGAGGCGCTCCCGCGCGCTCTGCTTACCGTCTCGGTTCTCGCTCACGCCTCAGCAACGAACCGGGGAGGCACGTCCGCGCCTCCCCGGTCCCAGATCCACCCGTACGGGTTACGAAACGCGGCGCACACCCGCGGCGAGTTCGGCCGCCAGTTCCCTTACGGCGACCAGGCCGGCGGCCTCGTCGTCGGCGTCGAGCATCCGCTTGACGAACGCGGAGCCGACGATGACGCCGTCGGCGAAGCCCGCGACCTCCTTGGCCTGCTCGGCGTTGGAGACGCCGAGCCCGACGCAGACCGGCAGCTCGCTGGTGGCCCGGGTGCGGCGTACGAGATCGGCGGCCTGTTCGCCGACCGACTCGCGGGTGCCGGTGACGCCCATCAGGGAGGCGGCGTAGACGAAGCCGGAACCGGCGGCCGTGATGGTGGCCAGGCGCTCGTCCCTGCTGCTCGGCGCGACGACGAAGACGGTGGCGAGACCGTGCTTGTCGGCGTGCTCGCGCCAGGTGGCGGACTCCTGGACCGGCAGGTCGGGCAGGATGCAGCCGGCGCCGCCGGCCGCGGCCAGCTCCTCGGTGAACCGCTCGATGCCGTAGCGGTCGATCGGGTTCCAGTACGTCATGACGAGCACCGGCTTCCCGGTGGCGGCGTGCGCCTCGCGGACCGTGCGCATGACGTCGGCGATCCGGACGCCGCCGCGCAGGGCGATGTCGTCGGCGGTCTGGATGACGGGGCCGTCCAGGACCGGGTCGCTGTGCGGCAGGCCGACCTCGACGATGTCGGCACCGCCGTCGAAGACCGCCTTGACGGCCTCGATGCCGCCGTCCACGGTCGGGAATCCGGCCGGGAGGTAGGCGATGAGGGCGGCGCGGTTGTCGGCCTTGGCCTCGGCGAGAGTGTCGCTCAGCAGTCGGATGTTCCCGCTCACTTGGAGCCCCCCTGGATCTCGGTGTCCCGCTGGATCTCGGCGGCGCCGTTCTCGGCGGAGGCGTCGGCCTCGACCGGAGCGGCGTCGGCGCCGTACAGCCCGAAGTAGCGGGCCGCCGTGTCCATGTCCTTGTCGCCGCGGCCGGAGAGGTTGACCACGATCAGTCCGTCCTCGCCCAGCTCCCTGCCCACCTGGAGCGCGCCGGCCAGCGCGTGCGCGGACTCGATGGCCGGGATGATGCCCTCGGTACGGGAGAGCAGCCGCAGGGCCTGCATCGCCTCGTCGTCGGTGACGGCGCGGTACTCCCCGCGGCCGCTGTCCTTGAGGTACGCGTGCTCCGGGCCGATGCCCGGGTAGTCCAGGCCCGCGGAGATGGAGTACGGCTCCGTGATCTGGCCCTCGTCGTCCTGGAGGACATACGAACGCGAACCGTGCAGGATGCCGGGCTCGCCGGCGGTGAGGGTGGCGGCGTGCTCGCCGGTCTCGACGCCGTGGCCGGCCGGCTCGCAGCCGATCAGGCGGACGCCGGTGTCCGGGATGAAGGCGTGGAAGAGGCCGATGGCGTTGGAACCGCCGCCGACGCAGGCGACGGCCGCGTCGGGGAGGCGGCCGGCGCGCTCCAGGATCTGGCGGCGGGCCTCGACGCCGATGACGCGGTGGAAGTCGCGGACCATGGCCGGGAAGGGGTGCGGTCCGGCGACGGTGCCGAAGAGGTAGTGGGTGCGGTCGACGTTGGCGACCCAGTCGCGGAACGCCTCGTTGATGGCGTCCTTGAGGGTGCGGCTGCCGGACTTGACCGGGACGACCTCGGCGCCGAGCATCCGCATCCGGGCGACGTTCAGCGCCTGGCGCTGGGTGTCGATCTCGCCCATGTAGATGGTGCATTCGAGCCCGAAGAGGGCGCAGGCGGTGGCGGTGGCGACACCGTGCTGACCGGCGCCGGTCTCGGCGATGACGCGGGTCTTGCCCATGCGCTTGGTGAGCAGGGCCTGGCCGAGCACGTTGTTGATCTTGTGCGAGCCGGTGTGGTTGAGGTCCTCGCGCTTGAGGAACACCCGGGCCCCGCCCGCGTGTTCGGCGAACCGGGGCACCTCGGTGAGGGCGCTGGGTCGACCGGTGTAATGGACCATCAGGTCGTTGAGCTCGCGGGCGAACTCGGGGTCGGCCTTGGCCTTGTCGTACTCGACGGCGACCTCGTCGACGGCGGCGACGAGGGCCTCCGGGATGAACTTGCCGCCGTAGGCGCCGAAGTAGCCCTCGGGGGTGGGGATCTGACCCTCGGGGTCGGGAAGGAAGTATTCGCTGGACATGCGACTGCTCCTCGCGGGGCGGGGTGCCCCGGAATGATGTGCTGGCAGTGGTCACGTTATGCGCGCGACTCGCTCACGCCCCCGTGTGGGCAATCGTCCCGCAGGGCGGGACGGGTGGGCACACGGGACGACGCCCTTGCCGGGCCCAGGCTCCCAGGTCGGCGTTGCCCACGAGGGCGCGGCACCCTCGTGGTGGCCGAGGTCCAGGGAGCGGAGGCGCCCGCCAAGGCGCCGTCGTTGTGCCCATCCGTTCCGCCCCAGCGGAACGAATGCCCACAACGGTGAGGGCCGAGCCGGCGTCGGCTAGGCGTGGTTGCGGTACGTGAGAACGCGCGCGGGGCGCGGGCGCCATCGCATGCCGTTGACCTGGCCGGGCTCGTCGCCGATCACGTACCGCACCCGGCGGCCGTGGACACGGCGCGCGGGCGCCCGGCAGCCGCGCGGGCGGCAGCCCCGGGCCAGCGGGGCGTGCGCGGGCGCGGCGGCGGTACGGAGCCGGGTGCGCATCGCGCGACTGGGGACGTGGACGGAACCGGCCACGGCCGCAACCCGCCGCGGGGCCGGGATCGTCGCACCGACGGCCCGATCGGGCCGCTCCGCGCCCACGGCGACCGCGCCCGGGGCGGCGGGGCCCTGGGCGGTCGGCGTGGCGCGGCGGATGGTCATGGAGGGGTCAGCTCCGGCCGTGGCGGAGGGCCGGGTGGGCGCCGGCGGCGACCAGGTCGGCGACGGCGGCCTTGGGGTCGCGGCCGGTCACGAGGGACTCGCCGACGAGGACCGCGTCGGCGCCGGCGTTGGCGTAGGCGATGAGGTCGTGCGGACCGCGGACGCCGGACTCGGCGATCTTGACGATGTGGGCGGGGATCTCCGGAGCGACCCGCTCGAAGGTGGACCGGTCGACCTTGAGGGTCTTGAGGTTCCGCGCGTTCACGCCGATCACCCGCGCGCCGGCCTCGACCGCGCGCTCGACCTCGTCCTCGTCGTGGACCTCCACCAGCGGCGTGAGGCCGATGGACTCGGCGCGCTCGATGAGGGAGACCAGGGCCTCCTGATCGAGGGCGGCGACGATCAGGAGCGCGAGGTCCGCGCCGTACGCCCGCGCCTCCCACAGCTGGTACGCGGTGACGATGAAGTCCTTGCGCAGCACGGGAATGTCGACCCGGGCCCGGACGGCCTCCAGGTCGACGAGCGAACCACCGAAGCGGCGCTCCTCGGTGAGCACGGAGATGACGGCCGCGCCGCCCGCTTCGTAGTCCGCGGCCAGTGCGGCCGGGTCGGCGATCGCGGCGAGCGCGCCCTTGGACGGGCTGGAGCGCTTCACCTCGCAGATCACCTTGACGCCGTCCCCGCGCAGTGCGGCGACGCCGTCCTTGGCCTGCGGCGCCTTGGCGGCGCGCTCCTTGAGCTCGTCGAGGGAGACCCGCGCCTGCCGCTCTGCGAGGTCGGCGCGCACGCCTTCGATGATCTCGTCGAGCACACTCACGCGAGAGGCCCCCTTCCGGGACGGTGATGGTGACGTTGGTGAAGATGAACCAGGTTCAGCCGTGTCGATGGTATCCGCAGGACGGCGTGGGGCCCGCATCCGGTGGAGACGCGTCCCACCTGCTGGGACTTCACGGCGCGAGCGCGGACCCGAACGGCAGGTTCCGCACCAGGGTGAAGGCGGCCAGGACGGCGCCGATCCCCCACCACCAGGGAGGGGAGATCACGAAGCGCATCGGCACGCCTCGGACGGCGCGAATCAGCCACACGATCATGACGACGGCGAAGAGGCCGTAGCCGACGACGGCGAGGGCGTTGGCGCCGGCGGCGGCGCCGAAGTCCCCGGTGATGAAGGCGTGGGCGCTGCGCAGGCCGCCGCAGCCGGGGCAGTAGAGGCCGGTGAACCGCAGCAGGGGGCAGACCGGGTAGTGGCCGGGTTCGTTGGGGTCGACGGTGCCGACGTAGGCGAAGGCGGCGGCGACGCCGGCGAGCGCGCCCAGGGGCGCGACCAACCGCCGCCCGAGGGACGGCGGCGCGACGGGGCGGGTGGGGCCCAGGTGGCCCTTGGGTCCGATGGGGCCCGTGGGTCCGATGGGGCCCATGGGGCTTACGTGACCGGCGGGTACGGCGTGGCCCGGCCCCGGGTCGGTCGCGGCGCGGTCACCCGCAGGGCCTGAGGCCGTCGCCGACCGGGGGTCGGCCGGGGCCGGGGCCGTCGTCTGGTGGTCGGCCGGGGCTGTCGGCCCCGGGGGCACCCGCGGCGGCGGGGCGGTGGGATCGTCGGGGGCGGTCGTCGGCTTCGCGGTCACCCGGTGATTCTCGCCCCTGACGCGCGAAGGCGCAGCCCGGCATGGCCGGACCGCGCCTTCGCACGGGTCGTACGTCGTCAGACCCGGGCCTTCGTGGAAGCCGCCTCGCGGGCGGCCTTGATGTGCTCCGGCTCCTTCGGCATGCCGAGGCCCGCGGCCTTCATGGCGAGGCCGACGACACCGCCGAGGAGGACGACGGCGATCCCGGCCCAGAAGCCGGCCACGTTCGCCGCCACCATGAAGACCCCGGCGATGCAGAAGCCGATGAAGGAGATGATGACACCGGTCCAGGCGGCCGGGGTGTGTCCGTGGGCGCTGCCCGCCATGAGTTGCTCCTCGTTGCTGTTGCTCGGTGGTGGCTCAGTGGTGAGGTCTCGCCTGCGCGGACACTCACGGTCATTGTCCCGCACACCGGGGCGCGCGGATGAATCGGGGTGGCGCAACGATCACGCGTCGCGCTCAGCCCTCGCGCGTCGGGTCCTCGCCGCGGTCCAGGGCCTTCCACAGATCCTCGGGCCGGTCAGGGCCGCCGCCGCCGGGCCGGGTGGTGGCGCCGGCCGGGCGCGCGGCCCGGGTGCCGCCCTGGCGTTCGTAGCGGCCGCCCATCGCGGGCCAGCCGCTGCCGTACCGCAGGGCGAGGAGTCCGGCGAGCAGGATCAACAGCGCACCCGCTGCGGTGACGTACGGCCAGGCGGTGTGGGTCAGGCCGGACACCGTGGCCGCGGAGGCGCCGGTGACGCGGGCGGCCTCGGCGTCCAGGGCGGCGCTGTCGGAGGCGCCGAGGACCGAGGCCAGCGCCGCGCCCGCGCCGCTGAGCGCGAGGAGCCCGGAGACGAGAGTGCGGCCGGTGCGGCGGACGGCGAAGACGGCGACGAGCGCGGCGAGCCCGACGACGGCGAGCGCCGTCGGTACGCCGGTGACGGTACCGCCGTCGGCCTCGACGGGCACGGTGCCGCCCCCGACGGACGCGGTTCCCTCGGCCCAGATCTGGCCCGAGGAGAGCAGCACGACGGTGGCTCCGAGGGCGCCGAGCAGGAGAGCCGCGGCGAGACTGCGGCGGCCGCCGGACGGGGCGGCCGTTCCGCTCGCGCGTGCGGCTCGGGGCTGGGGTACGGGTACAGCACTCACGTACCCCACTATCCCTTACGCGCCTCCGGGCCGTTCATCCGGTTGGCGGTGTGGACGGCGCGCAGCACGGCGGCCGCCTTGTTGCGGCATTCGTTGTCCTCGCCCACCGGGTCGGAGTCCGCGACGACACCGGCTCCGGCCTGCACGTACGCGGTGCCGTCGCGGAGCAGGGCGGTACGGATGGCGATGGCGGTGTCGGAGTCGCCGGCGAAGTCGAGATAGCCGACGCACCCGCCGTAGAGTCCGCGCCGCGAGGGCTCCAGCTCCTCGATGATCTGCATCGCGCGCGGCTTGGGCGCGCCGGAGAGCGTGCCGGCCGGGAAGCAGGCGGTGAGGACGTCGAAGGCGGTCTTCCCCTCGGCGACGCGGCCGGTCACGGTCGACACGATGTGCATGACGTGCGAGTACCGCTCGATCGACATGAAGTCGACGACCTCCACCGAACCGGGCTCGCAGACCCGTCCGAGGTCGTTGCGGCCGAGGTCGACGAGCATCAGGTGCTCGGCGCGCTCCTTGGGGTCGGCCAGCAGCTCCTCGGCGAGGTCGTGGTCCTCCTGCGGGGTGGCGCCGCGGTGCCGGGTGCCGGCGATGGGGTGGAGCATGGCGTGCCCGTCCTCGACCTTGACCAGGGCCTCGGGGGACGAGCCGACGACGTCGAAGCCGTTCTCGAAGCGGAAGAGGTACATGTACGGGGACGGGTTGGTGGCCCGCAGCACGCGGTAGACGTCGAGGGCGGAGGCCCGGCAGGGGGTCTCGAAGCGCTGCGAGGGGACGACCTGGAAGGCTTCCCCGGCCCTGATCCGCTCCTTGATGTCCTCGACGGCCCCCTGATAGGCCGTGCCGCCCCACAGCGCGGAGAACTCCGGCAGCTCGGAGTCGGGGAGCGCGGCGGGGGCGGTGGCGACCGGGCGGGCCAGGTCGGCCTCCATCGTGTCCAGGCGGGCGACGGCGTCCGCGTACGCCTCGTCGACGCCGGTCTCCAGGTCGTTGTGGTTGATCGCGTTGGCGATCAGCAGGACCGTGCCGTCCCAGTGGTCGAGGACGGCGAGGTCGCTGGTGAGGAGCATGGTCAGCTCGGGGAGCCGGAGGTCGTCCCGGCCGTGCTCGCCGATCTTCTCAAGGCGGCGGACGATGTCGTAGCCGAGGTAGCCGACCATGCCACCGGTGAACGGCGGCATGCCACCGGCCAGGTCGCGAGGGGTGTGCAGGGCTTCCACGGTGGCGCGCAGGGCCTGGAGGGGGTCGCCGTCGGTCGGCACGCCGACGGGGGGTGTGCCCAGCCAGTGGGCCTGGCCGTCCCGGACGGTGAGGGTGGCGTCGCTGCGGACGCCGATGAAGGAGTAGCGCGACCAAGAGCGGCCGTTCTCCGCGGACTCGAGGAGGAAGGTGCCGGGGCGTTCGGCGGCGAGCTTGCGGTAGAGCCCGACCGGGGTGTCGCCGTCCGCGAGGAGGCGGCGGCTGACAGGGATCACGCGGCGGTCGGCCGCCAGCTTGCGGAAGGTCTCGAGGTCCATGGCGGGTGACCTTACTGGGAGAGCGGGAGCACGTCGGCGTCGAAACAGGTGCGGGCGCCGGTGTGGCAGGCGGCTCCGACCTGGTCGACCTTGACGAGCACGGTGTCGGCGTCGCAGTCGAGGGCGACGGACTTGACGTGCTGGACGTGGCCGGAGGTGTCGCCCTTGACCCAGTACTCCTGGCGGCTGCGCGACCAGTAGGTGCAGCGGCCGGTGGTGAGGGTGCGGTGCAGGGCCTCGTCGTCCATCCAGCCGAGCATCAGCACCTCGCCGGTGTCGTACTGCTGGGCGATCGCCGGGACGAGTCCGTCCGGGCTGCGCTTGAGGCGGGCGGAGATGGCCGGGTCGAGATTGCTGCTCATGCGGCCATTGTGCCGTGACCGGGACGTTCGCCCGGCGGGGCGTCCACTGGGCGGACCGGCGGCCCGGGCCGTACGCTGGCGGGCATGTCGACCCATGCCAAGCGTGAACGACTTCTGCTCGCCGATCTGTTGGAGGCGGCCGGGCCCGATGCCCCGACGCTCTGCGAGGGCTGGCTGACCCGGGACCTCGCGGCCCATGTGGTGGTGCGCGAGCGCCGTCCTGACGCGGCGGCCGGGACGCTCGTCCCGGCGCTGAAGGCCCGGCTGGACCGGGTGCAGGCCGAGTTCGCCGAGAAGCCGTACGAGGAACTGATCCAGCTCATCCGCACGGGGCCGCCGCGGATGTCCCCGTTCACCATCAAGCAGGTGGACGAGGGGGCGAATACGGTGGAGTTCTACGTCCACGCGGAGGACGTCCGCCGGGCGCAGCCCGACTGGTCGCCGCGCGAGCTGGACCCGGTCTTCTCGGACGTGCTGTGGAACCGCCTGGAGAAGGGGGCGCGGCTCCTCGGCCGCAAGGCCCCCGTGGGCCTGGTCCTGCGCCGCCCGAACGGCCAGACGGCGGTGGCGCACCGCGGTACCCCGGTGGTGACGGTCTCCGGGGAGCCGGGCGAGCTGACGATGTTCCTCTTCGGCCGCCAGGACGCGGCGAAGGTGGAGCTGGACGGCGAGCAGGACGCCGTGGAGCGCCTGCACCAGGCGAAACAGCTGGGGATCTAGGACCCTTCGTCCGCCCGTGCGGGCTCATCCCGCACGGGAACGCCCTGTCCGCGCAGGAGACGTCCGGCCCGTGCACGCGAACGCCTCGTCCGCGCACGGAAACGCCCCGCCTGACGCCGATCGGACAGTCCGTCAGCGCGCTGGCGGACGACCCGTCTCGCGACGCTCGCGCGGTATGACAGTTGCCTCCTGCAGCGATCGTCCGTGAACTATCTTGGGCGGCATCGGGACGAAACGGAGGCACCCCGTGCCATCAGGCCAACAGGCACGCGCGCAGGCGGCGGCGATCACACCCGGCGCGCCTGCCCCGGAGACGGAGGAGGCGACGCCCGTCGAGCGGGTGCGCGCGCTCTTCGGCGGACACCGGCTCTCACCGGGCCAGCGGCGTATCGCACAGTTCCTGCTCGACCACCTCACCGAGGCCGCGTTCCTGTCGATCACCGAGTTGGCGGAACGCGTGGGCGTGA
This sequence comes from Streptomyces sp. NPDC093600, assembly GCF_044764755.1. NCBI lineage: Bacteria > Bacillati > Actinomycetota > Actinomycetes > Kitasatosporales > Streptomycetaceae > Streptomyces > Streptomyces sp. NPDC093600. Next base: position 687,731 of record NZ_JBIWIU010000002.1, on the reverse strand, counting down.
GCCAGCCGTCCGTGACCCGGTTCGCGTCGTCGCTCGGTTTCAGCGGATACCCCGCGCTCAGGGACGCGCTCCAGCCCATCGCCCTCAGTGCGATCGCCGGATCCCCCGAGGACCTGCAGGCGCAGCGGCGCAACGAGCTCCAGGCGGCGGTCGACGCCGAGATCGAGAACCTGACGTCGCTGCGCCGCACCCTCGCGAACACCGACCGCATCCTCGACATCGGCCGCGAGCTCGCCCGATCCGTCCCGCTTACCGTGCTTGGTCTGCGGATCTCGGTCTCCCTCGCGGAGTACTTCGGCTACGCGGCGCGGCGCATCCACCCCGATGTGCGGGTGGTGACCCGTGGCGGCAGCGTCGCCTACGACGCACTGCTCCAGTCTCGCGAGGCGGGCGGCACCTGGGTGCTGGCCTTCGCGATGCCCCGGCACGCCAAGGAGACCCTCGCCGCCATGAGAGCGGCGCGCAGTACCGGGCTGCGCGTCGCGCTGATCACGGACAGGGCGCTCGGGCCGCTGGCCCACGAGGCCGACGTGGCACTCACGGCCGGTACGGGCTCGCGGCTGGTCTTCGACTCGTACGCGGCGCCGGGGGTCCTCTCCGCGGCGATCCTGCAGGCCATGGCGGACGCCGATCCGGAGCGCACGCAGGTCCGTCTTGAGAAGTACGAGCAGGCGTCGGACCAGTACGACTTCTTCCTGGAGGACTGAGCCGGTCCCGATACCGCGGGACCGGCTTTTCGCCGCCTCGGGAGACGCATGAATTTTTTCATGCCCTTGCTTACTCGACGGTATATATATTTACTACGTGTGCCCCCGCGGGCTCGGATCGAACGCCGATGGGTCGACCCCCTCCTCCTCAGTCGACCCCTGGGTTGTTCCCCCGGAGCACGTCGCGCTTCGCGCGGGTGCCTCTGCGGCGGCTCCGGTCTACCCCTGGGCCGAGCCGCCGCACCCCTCCGAACAGGCCCCTGCCGAAGGCGACAACGATGTCCCACCACCGCACTCCGGTCAGCAGCGACTGGCCCTACTCGGTCACGACCCCGGGCAACCGCGACTGGGAAGGCACGGCCGTCCGGTGGCTGCGCGAGCTCCTCCCGGCCCGCTACGGCGGCTACACCACCCTCACGCGTCATCCCGTTCTGCTGGCCCGCCACGCCCAGCTGCAGATCGAGCACGAGGTCCGTGCGGTGCGGGTGGCGATGCAGACTTGCCGTGCGGAGCTGCCCACGCTCGGCGTGTCCGGTCCCACGATCGAGAGCACGATCAGGCTGTACGCCTTCGAACTGGAACAGCTGAGCCGCCTGGCCCGGGGAGTCCGCCTCGTGACGGACGCCCTCCTCAGGAGCGAACAGGCCCCTCGACGACAGGCGCGGGTCAGGCCCTAGCCAGGGAGTGTCCGGACACGACTTAGGTACGCCGGGCCGGCACCGTCGGCAACTCCGCACCGCGCAGGGCCGGGACCAGGAGCCCGTACACCCCGCCCAGCGCGCAGATCGCCGCGCTCGCCACGAACACCGGGCCGAGGCCCCACAGGCCGACCGCCGCCCCGGTGAGGGGGAAGCTCAAGGGGGCGATGCCGAGGCTGACGAAGCCGGAGACGCCTGTGACCCGGCCCAGGTACGCGGGGTCGCACGCGGTCTGGGTGAGGGCGCCGCACAAAGCGCCGCTGAGTCCGGCGAGCAGGCCCACGGAAAGGGCCACGGCCACGGCGAGCGGGAGCGACGGTACGTACGCGAGGGCGGCGATCGAGGCGGCGCCGAGGGCGATCGTCGCACCCATGACCGCCCCGGCGCGCGGGAGACGCCCGCGCACGGCAAGGAGCAGGGACGCGGCGGCCGCTCCCGCACCGCAGCCGGCGAGGATCCACCCGATGCCCGCCGCGCCCCAGCCGCGTTCGTCGGCGAGCAGGGCGAGGCCGATGTTGAGGGGGCCGACGAAGCCGAGGTCGCTGAGCGCGATGACGATCATCAGCGGGCCGAGGACGCGGTGCCGGCGGAGGTAGCGCAGGCCGTCGGCGAGGTCGCGGAACGCCGTGGAGCCCTTCACCCCCGTGTCCTTGGGCAGCGGGGTGAGCCGGAGCGCCAGGAGCAGGGGCAGGGAGACCGCGAAGAGGAGTCCCGCGACCCCGAACGCTCCCGCCTGTCCGCCGAGGGCGACGGCGAGGCCGCCGAGCGGGGCACCGAGGACGAGGGCGGCGCGCTGGGCGAGGCCGCGCATGCCCTGGACGCGGGCGAGCTGGTCGTGGGCGGCGATCCGGGGCGGGAGGGCGCCGACGGCCGGAAGGAAGAGGGCGTCGACGGCGCCGAAGACGAGGGCGAGGGCGGCGAGTACCCAGAGGGTCGGGCTGCTGACGAACAGAAAAGCGGCGACGGCCAGGACCACCAGGCAGCGGACCGCGTCCGAGAGGACGACGACCCGGAGCGGGCCGAAGCGGTCGGCCACCACTCCCCCTCCGAGCATGAGCACCGCGCGGGGCACGGCGCTGACGGCCATCACAAGGCCGGCCTCGGCGGGGGTGCCGTTGCGGACGGCGGTCCAGGAGAGCGCGAGGTGGTACACGCTGTCGCCGAGGGTCGAGGCGGAGTACGCCCCGAGCCAGCGCAGGACGTTGCCGTCGCGGTGGGCGGGGGTGGCGGGGAGGGAGACCGGAGCCTCGGTGGCCGCCGTCATGAGCGGTAAGGGAAGGCGTGGAGGTGGACGGCGACGTTCTCGCGGCCCTCGGTGTCGCCGGCGGCCTCGGCGGCGCGGGCCCGCTGGTCGTACTTCCTGAGGACCGCTTCCAGCTCCTCGCCGAGCGCGGCGAGTTCGGCGGCGGTGAGGCGGGGCAGCCACTCGGCGCTGACGGAGGCCGAACGCCACTCGTCGGACCACGTGAGCCGCTCGTCGAGGAAACGCTCCAGGAGTGTGGTGCGCTGATCGTTGATCGCGCGGCCGAGGGCGTCGCTCGCGGCGACCAGTTCGGGGGCGTCCCGCATGTCCTCGTCGCGGATGGTGATCCCGTACGAGCTGGGCTGCCACCACCGCTCGCGCCCGTCCGCCGACTGCGCCTCGGCCTCCTCGATCAGCCCGTGGTCGGCGAGTTTGCGCAGGTGGTAGCTGACGAGCGAGACGGCCTCGTCGACCTGGTCGGCGAGCTGGGAGGCGGTGGCGGTCCGGGCGACGAACAGGGCTCGGTAGAGCCGCATGCGCAGCGGGTGGGAGATGGCCTTGAGGGTGCCGACGTCGGTGATCCGGCGAGTCTCGGGGGACGACATGCCTCCACCGTAGGTACGAAGGAAAACTTGCGCAATGGAAATTGCACAAATAATCCTGTGGATCTGGCCAAGGGAAAGGGCCTCTGAAGGGGCCCTTCGCGTACGGCGGTTCAGCGGACCGGGTGGCCCGCCCCCCGCAGCGCGTCCTTGACCTCGGAGATCCGCAGGTCGCCGAAGTGGAAGACCGACGCCGCGAGCACCGCGTCCGCGCCCGCCTCGATCGCCGGCGGGAAGTCGGACAGCTTGCCCGCGCCACCGGAGGCGATCACCGGCACGGTCACGTGCTTGCGGACGGCCGCGATCATCTCGGTGTCGTAGCCGTCCTTGGTGCCGTCGGCGTCCATCGAGTTGAGCAGGATCTCGCCCGCACCCAGCTCGGCGGCCCGGTGGGCCCACTCGACGGCGTCGATGCCGGTGCCCTTGCGGCCGCCGTGCGTGGTGACCTCGAACGAGCCGGAGGCCGTGCGCCGGGCGTCGACCGAGAGGACGAGGACCTGGCGGCCGAAGCGCTCCGCGATCTCCTGGATCAGCTCGGGCCGGGCGATGGCCGCGGTGTTCACGCCGACCTTGTCGGCGCCGGCCCGCAGCAGCTTGTCGACGTCGCCCGCCGACCGGACGCCACCGCCCACCGTGAGCGGGATGAAGACCTGCTCCGCGGTGCGGCGCACCACGTCGTAGGTCGTCTCCCGGTCGCCCGACGATGCGGTGATGTCGAGGAAGGTCAGCTCGTCGGCGCCTTCGGCGTCGTACAGCTTGGCCATCTCGACGGGGTCGCCCGCGTCGCGCAGGTTCTGGAAGTTGACGCCCTTGACGACCCGGCCGTTGTCCACGTCCAGGCAGGGAATCACTCGTACGGCGAGGCTCATGCCGTCCCGCCCCCTCGGTATGCCTCGACCTCGACCTCGACGACCAGGCTCGGGTCGACGAAGCCGGAGACAATGATCATGGACGCGGCCGGACGGATCGCGTCGAACAGTTCCTTGTGCGCGCGGCCGACGTCGTCCACGTCCCGGGCGTGCGTGATGTACATCCGGGTCCGTACGACGTCCTCCGCGCCCAGACCGAGCTGCTTCAGCGCCTCGAAGGCGACGTTGAAGGAGTTGACGGTCTGCTCGTAGGGGCCTCCGCCGGCGATCTGGCCGTCGACGATGGACGTGCAGCCGGCGACCAGCACCAGGCCGTTGGGCAGCTCCACCGCGCGGGAGTACCCGAACTGCTCCTCCCAGGGAGCGCCCGTCACCACCTTGCGCACGGAGTCGGTCATACGGAAGCCACCGCCTCCAGCGCCTCCTCCAGGGTGAACGCCTTGGCGTACAGCGCCTTGCCGACGATCGCGCCCTCCACGCCCTCGGGGACGAGCCCCGACAGGGCGCGCAGGTCGTCCAGGGAGGAGACGCCGCCGGAGGCGACGACCGGCTTGTCGGTGGCGGCGCAGACGTTGCGCAGCAGCTCCAGGTTGGGGCCCTGCAGCGTGCCGTCCTTGGCGATGTCGGTGACGACGTAGCGGGCGCAGCCCTCGGAGTCGAGGCGGGCCAGCGTCTCGTAGAGGTCGCCGCCGTCGCGGGTCCAGCCGCGGCCGCGCAAGGTGGTGCCGCGCACGTCGAGGCCGACGGCGATCTTGTCGCCGTGCTCGGCGATGACCTTGGCGACCCACTCGGGGGTCTCCAGTGCGGCGGTGCCCAGGTTGACACGGGTGCAGCCGGTGGCGAGGGCGGCGGCGAGCGAGGCGTCGTCGCGGATGCCGCCCGACAGCTCGACCTTGATGTCCATGGCGCGGGCGACCTCGGCGATCAGCTCGCGGTTGTCGCCGGTGCCGAAGGCGGCGTCGAGGTCGACCAGGTGCAGCCACTCGGCGCCGGAGCGCTGCCAGGCGAGGGCCGCCTCCAGCGGGGAGCCGTAGGAGGTCTCCGTACCGGACTCGCCGTGCACGAGGCGGACGGCCTGGCCGTCGCGGACGTCGACGGCGGGGAGGAGTTCAAGCTTCTGAGCCATGATCAGAGGGTCTCGATCCAATTGGTGAGGAGCTGGGCGCCGGCGTCGCCGGACTTCTCGGGGTGGAACTGGGTGGCCCACAGGGCGCCGTTCTCGACGGCCGCGACGAAGGGTTCGCCGTGGGTGGCCCAGGTGACCTTGGGTGCGCGGATGTTGGGGTTGCCGATCTCCAGGTTCCACTCGCGTACCGCGTAGGAGTGCACGAAGTAGAACCGGGCGTCGGCGTCGAGGCCCGCGAAGAGCTGGCTGTCCTCGGGCGCGTCGACGGTGTTCCAGCCCATGTGGGGTACGACCGGGGCCTTCAGCGGCTCGACCGTGCCGGGCCACTCGTCGAGTCCCTCGGTCTCCACGCCGTGCTCGATACCGCGGGCGAAGAGGATCTGCATGCCGACGCAGATGCCCATGACGGGGCGGCCGCCGGAGAGCCGGCGGTCGACGATCCACTCGCCGCGGGCCTCCTTGAGGCCCTTCATGCAGGCGGAGAAGGCTCCGACGCCGGGGACGAGGAGTCCGTCGGCGTTCATCGCCCTGTCGTAGTCGCGGGTGATCTCGACGTCGGCGCCGACCCGGGCGAGGGCGCGCTCGGCGGAGCGGACGTTGCCGAAGCCGTAGTCGAAGACGACGACCTTCTTGGAGGTGCTCGCAGTGCTCATGCCGCTCATTCCCAGATTCCCTGAATCCGAAGGACCCCGGCGACCAGGCACATCACGGACGCGATGGTCACCAGCACGATGAGGCCCTTGGGCATCTTCTGCTTGACGAAGGAGTACACACCGCCGGCGAGGAAGAGCCCGACGACGATGAGGATGGTGGAGAGGCCGGTCATGTGATTAGAGCGCGCCCTTCGTGGAGGGCAGGATGCCGGCCGCGCGCGGGTCGCGCTCGGAGGCGTAGCGCAGGGCCCGGGCCAGCGCCTTGAACTGGCACTCCACGATGTGGTGGGCGTTGCGGCCGTACGGCACGTGGATGTGCAGCGCGATCTGGGCCTGGGCGACGAAGGACTCGAAGATGTGCCGGGTCATCGTCGTGTCGTAGGAGCCGATCATCGGCGCCATGTTCTCGGGCTCGGTGTGCACGAGGTAGGGGCGGCCGGAGAGGTCGACGGTCACCTGGGCCAGCGACTCGTCCAGGGGGACGGTGCAGTTGCCGAAGCGGTAGATGCCGACCTTGTCGCCGAGGGCCTGCTTGAAGGCGGCGCCCAGCGCGAGGGCGGTGTCCTCGATGGTGTGGTGCGAGTCGATGTGCAGGTCGCCGTCGGTCTTGACCGTGAGGTCGAACAGGCCGTGGCGGCCGAGCTGGTCGAGCATGTGGTCGTAGAAGCCGACGCCGGTGGCGACGTCGACCTTGCCGGTGCCGTCGAGGTCGATCTCGACGACGACGGAGGTCTCCTTGGTGGTGCGCTCGACCCGTCCTACGCGGCTCATGAGCTCTGCTCCTTCTTCAGTGCGCGAACCGCATCGAGGAACGCGTCGTTCTCTTCGGGGGTGCCGGCGGTGACCCGCAGCCAGCCCGGTACGCCGTTGTCCCGGACCAGGACGCCCCGGTCGAGGATCTTCTGCCAGGCCGCGTGGGAGCCCTCGGCTCCGTCGAAGCGGCCGAACTGGACGAAGTTGGCGTCGGACTCGGTGACGTCGAAGCCGATGGCCCGCAGTTCGGTGACCAGGCGGTCGCGCTCGGTCTTGAGCTGCTCGACGTAGCCGAGGAGCGTGTCGGTGTGCTCCAGGGCGGCCAGCGCGGTGGCCTGGGTGACGGCGGACAGGTGGTACGGCAGGCGTACGAGCTGAACGGCGTCGACCACGGCGGGGTGGGCGGCGAGATAGCCCAGGCGCAGTCCGGCGGCGCCGAAGGCCTTGGACATGGTGCGGGAGACGACCAGGTTCGGCCGGCCCTCGATCAGCGGCAGCAGCGAGTCGCGGTGGCTGAATTCCACGTACGCCTCGTCGACCACGACCAGCGAGGGCTTGGCGGCCTGGGCGGCCTCGTACAGCGCGAGCACGGTCTCGGCCTCGACGGCCGTGCCTGTGGGGTTGTTGGGCGAGGTGATGAAGACGACGTCGGGGCGGTGTTCGGCGATCGTCTTCTCGGCCGCCTCGACGTCGATGGTGAAGTCGTCGCCGCGCGGTCCGGAGATCCAGCCGGTGCCGGTGCCGCGGGCGATGAGCGCGTGCATCGAGTACGAGGGTTCGAAGCCGATGGCCGTACGGCCGGGGCCGCCGAAGGTCTGCAGCAGCTGCTGGAGGACCTCGTTGGAGCCGTTGGCGGCCCACACGTTCTCGGCGGAGACCGGGTACTTTCCGGTACGGGTGAGATGGCGGGCGAGCTCGGTGCGCAGCTCGACGGCGTCCCGGTCGGGGTAGCGGTTGAGGCCGCGGGCGGCCTCGGCGACCCGCTCCGCGATCCGGGCCACGAGGGGCTCGGGCAGCGGGTAGGGGTTCTCGTTGGTGTTCAGCTGGACGGGGACGTCGAGCTGGGGCGCGCCGTACGGGGACTTGCCGCGCAGCTCGTCGCGGATGGGCAGATCGTCGATGCGGATCTCGGTCACTGCGTGGGGACCTTCCAGCCGAACCGGGCCTTGAGCGCGGCGCCGTGGGCGGGCAGGTCCTCGGCCTCCGCGAGGGTCACCACGTGGTGCGTGACCTCGGCGAGGGCGTCGCGGGTGTAGTCCACGATGTGGATGCCGCGCAGGAAGGACTGCACGGACAGGCCTGAGGAGTGGCAGGCGCAGCCGCCGGTGGGCAGCACGTGGTTGGAGCCGGCGCAGTAGTCGCCGAGGGAGACCGGCGCCCAGGGGCCGACGAAGATGGCGCCGGCGTTGCGGACGCGGTCGGCGCGCGCGGCGGCGTCGGCGGTCTGGATCTCCAGGTGCTCGGCGCCGTACGCGTCGACGACCTTGAGGCCGTCCTCCAGGTCGCGGACGAGGACGATCGCCGACTGCTTTCCGGCCAGAGCCGGCACGATCCGGTCGTCGATGTGCTTGGAGGCGGCGACCTGGGTCTTGAGCTCGGCCTCGGTGGCGGCGGCGAGCTCCTCGGAGTCGGTGACGAGGACGGCGGCGGCCATCGGGTCGTGCTCGGCCTGGCTGATCAGGTCGGCGGCGACGTGCACCGGGTCGGCGGTGGAGTCCGCGAGGATCGCGATCTCGGTCGGCCCGGCCTCGGCGTCGATGCCGATACGGCCCTTGAGGAGGCGCTTGGCGGCGGCGACGTAGATGTTGCCGGGGCCGGTGACGAGGTTGACGGGGGCGCAGCCGGGCGCGTCCTCGGTGGCCTCGGTGCCGTAGGCGAACATGGCGATGGCCTGGGCGCCGCCCGCGGCGTACACCTCGTCGACGCCGAGCAGCGCGCAGGCGGCGAGGATCGTCGGGTGCGGCAGGCCCCCGAACTCCTTCTGCGGCGGCGAGGCGATGGCAACGCCCTCGACGCCGGCCTCCTGGGCGGGGACGACGTTCATGACGACGGACGAGGGGTACACGGAGCGGCCGCCGGGGACGTAGAGGCCCACGCGCTCGACCGGGACCCACTTCTCGGTGACCGTGCCGCCGGGCACGACCTGCGTGGTGTGGGTGGTGCGGCGCTGCTCGCGGTGGACGATCCTGGCGCGGCGGATGGACTCCTCCAGGGCCGCCCGGACCGCCGGGTCCAGCTCGTCGAGGGCGCGGGCGATCGTCTCGGCGGGGACCCGCAGGTCGGTGACGCGTACGCCGTCGAACTTCTCCCCGTAGTCGATCACCGCGACCGCGCCATGATGCCGTACGTCCTCGCAGATCGGCCGCACCTTCTCCAGGGCGGCTTCCACGTCGAACTCGGCACGGGGCAGCAGGTCGCGCAGTGCGCCACCCTCGGGGAGGGCGTCGCCGCGCAGATCGATTCGAGAGATCACGGGTCAATTCTCTCAGACGCCCCACAGGCGCCGGACGTCCGTATCACTGGCTGATACGAGCCACACTGGCGTCTTGTCGCCACAGCTGACCGTTAGCGTTCAGTCCGTCACTCAGCGGGAAGAACGGCTGTACGAATCCAGGGAAACGGGTTCGTGGAAAGCGAGGGGGCGGCAGTGACCGAGCCGCACGAGGACGGTATGCCGGACGGTCTCACGGGCCCGGAGCGGTCCATGTGGTGGGCGTTCCGGGTGGGCGGGACATGCGACATGAGCGACGGCGACGCGGTGCGGGACGATCCGTTCGGATCGCATCCGTGGGGGGACGAGCGCAGCGTGCGGGCCGAGGTGGTGGCTCTGCTGCTGCTCGACGGCCCGGCGGCCCGGTCGGGGCGGGTCGCGGCGCTGAAGCTGCGGGGGGTGCGGATCACGGGGGCGCTGAACCTCGCCGGCGGGACGATAGGCCCGTACGTGGAGTTGAACCGCTGCCGGTTCGACAGCGAGATCGTGCTGCCCGAGGCGCACTTCGGGACGCTGCGGATGGTGGAGTGCGCCATACCGCGCCTGGAGGCGGCGCGGCTGCACACCGCGGGCGACCTCCATCTGCCGCGCTGCCGGGTGAAGCGGGGCATCCGGCTCACCGACGCGCAGATCGGCACGGACCTGCTGATCAACCAGATCCAGGTGTGGCCCGACCGGCAGGGCCGGGCGATCACCGCGGACGGTCTCGTGGTGGCGCAGGACCTGCAGGCCGAGCTGATCGAGACACATGGCGAGCTGAGCCTGCGCGGCGCGAAGGTGGGCGTCTCGCTCAGTCTGCGGGGCAGCGTGCTGCGCGGGGCGCAGGAGCGGCGGGCGCTGAACGCGCCGCAGCTGACGGTGGAGCGCTCGCTGTATCTGAACGCGGCCTGGGTGTACGACTCCACGGGGAACGCCACGGCCACTCCCCCGTACGGCATCGGGTACACCCCGGTGCGGGGGGCGCGGCGCAAGCCGGTCGAGTGCCATGGCGGGGTGCGGCTCGACGACGGGCGGTTCGGGGACGCGGTGGACCTGCACTACGCCCGCTTCGTGCTGAACGGGGCGCACCGCGAGGAGGTGTCGCTGCGCCGGATCGTCACGCCGGAGCTGCGGTTCAACGGCGAGCGCCCGGAGGAGGGGCGGGTGGTGCTCAACGGCGCCAAGATCGTGACCCTGATCGACCTGTCGACCAGCTGGCCGGGGCCCGGCGGGCTCGCGATCAACGGTTTCGTCTACGAGAACCTGGTGCCGTACGGCCACTTCCCCCTGGCCAGACGCCTTGAGTGGGTGGCGGCGGCGACGCCGGAGTACGCCCCGGAGCCGTACGAACGGCTGGCGACGGTGCTGCGTGCCAGCGGGGAGGACGCGGACGCCCGGGAGGTGCTGCTCGCCAAGCAGCGCAGACGCCGGGAGACGCTGCCGGTGGCCGGCAAGCTGTGGGGCTATCTCCAGGACTGGACGGTGGCGTACGGCTACCGCCCGGGCCGGGCGGCGCTGTGGATGGCGGTGCTGTGGGCGGCCGGTGCGGTGGCGTTCTCGCGCTACGAACCGGTGCCGCTGAAGGGGGACGAGTCCCCTCGGTGGAACGCCACGCTGTACGCGCTCGATCTGCTGCTGCCGGTGATCAACCTGGGCCAGGACGGCTACTGGCGGCTGGAGGGCGCCTGGCAGTGGGTCTCGACCGTGCTGATCCTGCTGGGGTGGGTCCTGGCGACGACGGTGGCGGCGGGGGCGTCGAGGCTGCTGAGGCGGGGCTAGGGCGGTGTGGGGGGCGCTGGCGGGGGCGGGGCGGGCGGTGTCGTGGTGAGCGGGAGCGCGGTGCCGGGGGGGCGCGGGCGGGGCGCGCGGCGCGCGCATTCCAGCGGATCCCACCTCTTTCTTTACCCGGTCTTGACCTCGGTCAGGACAACTTTCCCGCCGCTACCAAAGCTTCACAGCTCTCCACTGGCGCCGCCCTCACCTGCGGTTTTCAATGGTCCGCACCATGTCATTGCTCCGCGCCCTGATCGGCACCGCCCGACTCGTCCGGCACGCGCCCCGGCTCACCGCCGCCCTGCCGCCGGACGACGACGTGCTGCTCGACGTGCCGGACGAGCGGCTCGCCCCCGCGCTGGTCGCCGCCGCCCTGGCGGACCCCGAGCCGGCGGCCAAGCTCCTCGCCACCACCCGGGAGGCCGCCGAATGGGAGAACCGTGACCGGTACGTCGCCCGGCTGGCCACCTTCGCCTACAGCCGTGACGAGTGGCTGTCCCACTGGCTCGCCGCCACGCCCCGCGACCCCGACGCCCTTCTCGTCAAGGCTCAGCTGGCGGTGCGCAGGGCGTGGGAGTCGCCGGCCCGCGCCGAGCGGCTGCGCGAGCTGGGTCCGCTGATCGACGCGGCCTCCGAGGCGGCACCGCGCGACCCGGTGCCGTGGCGCCTCGCCCTGGACCACGCGCGCGGCACGCACGCCGGGCACTCGGTCTTCGAGGCGCTGTGGGAGCAGGCGGTGCGCCGCTCCCCGCACCACTACGGCTGCCATGTCGCCGCCCTGAAGTACCTCTCGGCCCAGTGGTACGGCTCGCACCGCGAGTGCTTCGACTTCGCGGAGCAGGCCGCCGAGGACGCGCTGCCCGGCTCGCTGATCCAGGCGCTGCCCGCCCGGGCCGCCTTCGCCGAGCTCCTGGTCGGCCACGGCCACCCGCACGAGGACCGGATCGACGCGGCGGCGGACCGGGCGATCGCGCTGTCCGCCGACTATCCGGACGGCGATCCGTGGCCCGCCGAGGTCCGCAACGTGCTCGTCTACGTCCTGCTGCGGCGCCGGCGGTGGGACGAGGCGCTGGAGGAGTTCCGGCGGGTGGGGGCGTACGCCACGTCCTTCCCGTGGACGCTGGTGGGCGAGGATCCGCTCGCCCGGTTCCTCGCCGCGCGGGACGCGGCCCGGCTGGAAGTCGCCCGTACGACACCCCTGCGGGGAGCCGGACAGGGACGGGCCGGACGAGGCGGGCCCCGCGACCATTACGCTTGACCGCTGTGACCACCGCTCGCCTGCCCCTCTTTCCGCTCAACGCGGTGCTGTTCCCAGGCCTCGTGCTGCCCCTGAACGTCTTCGAGGAGCGATATCGCGCCATGATGCGCGAGCTGCTGAAGACCGACGAGTCGGAGCCGCGCCGCTTCGTCGTCGTGGCGATCCGCGACGGCCGTGAGGTCGCGCAGACCGCACCGGGCATGCCGGACCCGACGGCGCAGCCGGAGAAGGGACCGGCCGCGGGTTTCGGTTCCGATCCGATCCAGGCGTTCCACCGGGTCGGCTGCATCGCCGACGCGGCGACGATCCATGAGCGCGCGAACGGCAGCTTCGAGGTGATGGCGACGGGGACGACCCGGGTGAAGCTGCTCTCGGTCGACGCGAGCGGGCCGTTCCTGGTCGCGGAGGTCGAGGAGATCCCGGAGGAGCAGGGCGAGGAGGCGGCCACGCTCGCCGAGGGCGTGCTGCGGGCGTTCCGGAACTACCAGAAGCGGCTCGCGGGGGCGCGGGAGCGGTCGCTGACGACGAGTGAGCTGCCGGACGATCCGTCGGTGGTGTCGTACCTGGTCGCCGCGGCCGCGGTGCTCGACACCCCGGCGAAGCAGCGGCTGCTGCAGGCGCCGGACACGGCGACGCGGCTGCGCGAGGAACTGGCGCTGCTGCGGGCGGAGACGGCGGTGCTGCGGCATCTGCCGTCGCTGCCGGCGGTCGACCTGACGCGGGCGCCGACGAGCCCGAACTGACGGAGGAGCCCTGTGGCGAAGAAGCAGAAGAAGGCGGCCAACGGGGGCGGCGGAACTCCGGCGACGGTGGCGCTGGCGGCGGCGGGCACGCCGTTCACGCTCCACGCGTACGACCACGACCCGGCGTCGCCGTCGTACGGCGAGGAGGCGGCGGAGGCGCTGGGCGTGACGCCCGAGCGCGTCTTCAAGACCCTGGTCGCGGACGTGGACGGCGAACTTACGGTCGCCGTCGTGCCGGTCGCGGGCCAGCTGGACCTCAAGGCGCTGGCCTCGGCGGTGGGCGGCAAGCGCGCGGCGATGGCGGACCCGGCGGCCGCGGAACGCACCACGGGCTATGTCCGTGGCGGCATCTCCCCGCTGGGCCAGCGCAAACGCCTCCGCACGGTCCTCGACTCCTCGGCCGCCACCCACGCGACGATCTGCGTCTCGGCGGGCCGCCGCGGCCTGGAGGTCGAGCTCTCCCCGACGGACCTGGCCACCCTGACGACAGCGGTCCTGGCCCCGATCGGCCGCGCCTAGGGACTTGCGTCCCGATCAGGCCGGGACGGCGGAAGGCCTCAGAGCTGATCCGGCGCGGTCGGGGGCCATTCCGGTTCCGGGTCCCGGGGGCCGAACACCGCCGTCACGCCCAGGTGGACGATCATCGCCGCCAGCGGCCACGCCAGGATCGCCCCCTGCCACATCTCCAGCTTCAGCGGCGCGTCGAACACCACGTTCGGCCCGACCGCCTTCGCATGGCCCACGACATCGTGCGTCGGCCCCAGATACGTCCCCACGCCCCAGGCGAGCAGCGATCCCAGCACGCCGCCCGCCGCAAGGCCGAGGACGAGTCCGACCCCGCCGTGCCGGTGGAAGAGGAAGACGACCAGCGCCGCGACCGCCCCGAAGCCCAGTGCGAGGAGCACGAACGTGCCGTCCGCGCCGATCGCCGCCTCGCCCTCGCTGTGCCGCAGGAACACCGCCTTGCCGTCGGAGATCAGCGGCACCCTCGGCGCCAGCCACAGCCAGAGCAGCCCCAGCGCCGTCCCGGCCACCGTCGAGACGGCGGCCACCACGGCGGCCTGCCGCAGCTCCGTGGCCGTGCTCGGTACGCCGTCGTTCTCGGACAGCGGAGGGTACGGCGAGGGCCACGCATGGGCGTCGTGCGGCTGCGGCTGGTGAGGCGGTGTCAGAGGTGCGGTCACACGGCCATCGTGCCAGGTCCCCCCGCGCGCCGCCTCAGCGGACCGCCGCCCGCCGGTACGCCCACGTCGCCACCGCCAGCGACACCACACCGACCGCCCCGCACACCGCGAGGTCGAGCCCGACCGCCGCCCAGTCCGGCCGCGGATCGAACGTCCGGGCGAGCGCCTCCACGCCGTACGTCGACGGCAGCAGGTCCCGTGCCCAGCCGATCGGCCCGGGCAGCCGGTCCGCCGGCAGGACACCGAGCAGCAGCGCCGCCGACATGCCCAGCTGACCGAGGAGCGTGGCGATCTCCTGACGCGGCGCGAGCAGCCCGAGCGCCGCTCCGAGCCCCGCGAGCGCCGCCCCGGCCAGCGGCACGACCGCCGCGAGGATCCACAGGTGAGTGAGGGGAAGCCCGAAGAGCACGGACCCGATGACGGCGGTCACCACCGTCCCGGGCACGGTGAAGGAGGCGTACGCGCCGGCCGCGCCCAGGACCACGGCCGCCGGCGGCACCGGCAGCGTCGCGTAGTGGTCGAGCCCGCCGCCCGCCCGCAGCTGCCCGAAGTACTGGGCGAGCAGGTTGAGCGCGACGAAGGCGACCACGAGGACGGACGAACCGGCCACCACGGCGCGCGCCTCCGCCCCGCCGTCGACGACACCCCGCATCAGCACCATGATCCCGACGGACTGGAACGTCGCCACGAAGAGCAGCGGGATGCGCGAGACCCGGGCGCGCGAGAGCTGCGCGCGGTACACGGCGGCGAGGGCGGGCAGCAGCCTGGCCCGCGGCGCGAGGGGCGCGGCGCCCTCCCTGTCGCCGTCACGGGCCTGGGCGACCGGCGCACCGGCCGACCGGGCCTCGGCGGGCACGATGCTCACTGCGTCCTGCTCCTGTCACTCGGGCGATGCGTCACGCCTTCACCAGTCCCTTGGTCTCGCCGCCCAGCGCCAGGTACACGTCCTCCAGGCTCGGCGTCGCCAGCGTGAAGTCGTCCAGGGCCGCGAACGCGGCGCCTCCCGTGACGGCGGCGACCGCCGCCCGGGCCTCGTCGGGGGCGAGCCGGAGGGTCCAGCGCCGGCCGGACTCCTGCGCGGAGGCCCGCAGCGCGGCGACCTCGGGGACGTCGAGGGGGGCGCGTTCGCGCCAGACGAGGTCGAGCCGGACCTCGCCGGCGACGCGTTCCTTGAGCCCGGTCGGGGTGTCGCAGGCGATGACCCGGCCCCGTTCGAGGACGGCAACCCGGTCCAGTACGGTCTCGGCCTCGATCACGTTGTGGGTGACGAGCAGCACGGTCGTGCCGTGTTCGGCGCGCCGCCGGTCGACGGCGGCCCAGACGGCCCGCCGGGCGATCGGGTCCATGCCGGTGGTGGGTTCGTCGAGGACGAGGACCGGCCGCTGTCCGATCAGGGCGGCGGCGACGCAGGCGAGCCGTCGCTGGCCGCCGGAGAGCTTCTTCAGGGGGCGTCCGGCGAGCTCGGTCAGGCCGAGCTCCTCCAGGACGGCGTCGCGCGCGGCCCGCGCGTCGCGGGCGGTCAGACCGCGCAGCCGTCCGGTGGTCTCGGCGGCGAGTGCGACCGTCAGCTCGTCGAGCGCGGTGGACTCCTGGCCGAGGTAGGAAAGCAGCCGCGCGGCGCGCTCCGGGTGGCGTACGAGGTCGTGGCCGAGCAGCTCGACGGTGCCGGAGTCGGGGCGCATGAGGCCGGTCAGCTGGCGGACGAGGGTGGACTTGCCGGCGCCGTTGGGGCCGAGCAGGCCGAAGATCTCGCCGCCGCGGACGTCCAGGCTGATGCCGTCGGTGGCTCGCACCTCGGGGGTCGCGGGCGCCCCTCGCCTGCCGCGCGCGGCGGGGTACGTCTTGACCAGATCCCGCACCACGCACACCGTACTCACGAGGGATGAGCCTACGGGGTCGCCGGGCCTACTCCCCCGCGGGGGCGTGTTCCGCGGCGGCCCGGACGTCGATCTCGCGCCAGAACCCGGCCCGGATGGCATACCGGTCGTGCTCGTCGATCTGGTCGTCCTTGTGGGCGAGCAGGCCGAACCGTGCCGCGTACCGGAGGAGTTCGCCGTCGATGCGGTGCGGGATGCGCGGGTACATCGTGGAGAGCCGCTGGACATGGGCCTGCTCCGGGAGCCGTTCCATCCAGCGGCGGGCGAACACCTGTCCCACCTCGAAGGGGTCGCCGCCGACGGTGGTGATGTCCTCCTCGCGGTCGGCCCAGCGCTGCTCGGCGCTGGTGAGCTGGGCGAGGGTGGGCAGCGAGGCCGTCTCCGCGGGTTCGCCGAGGGAGCTGCCGGGGCGTTCGATCCAGCCCTTGTCGGAGGACCAGCGCAGGGTCGCGTTGGCCGGCGGCTGGGGGGCGGCCGGGGCGCCGGGGCCGCGCAGCCCGGCGAGGTCCTTGGGGGTGGGGACGCCCTTGCCCGCGCCGGGTGCGGGGACGGGCGCCGCCGATCCGTTCGGGGAGGGCGCGGAGGGGGCGGGGGCCGGGGTTCCGTTCTGTCCGGCGGCCGCGGCGGCGGCCTCGGCGGCCCGTTCCGCGGAGGCGGCGAGCGCCGATTCGGGCAGCGGGGCGGAGAGGATCGCGGCGATCTCGGGGCGGGGGGCGGGCGCGGGCGCGCAGAGGCCGGCGAGGTCCTTGGCGCGGACGGCGCGGGTGATCCAGGCGCGGTCGAGGACCCGGCGCTCGTCGGCCTCGGCGACGAGGTCCTCGGACTGGTTGTAGTCGCCGTCGGCGGCCTGGACGGCCCAGAGGTGGACGGCGACGCCGTGTTCCTTGGCGGACATCAGGCCGGGCAGGAGGTCGCCGTCGCCGGTCACGAGGACGACGTCGGAGCAGGCGCGGTTTCTGGCCAGTTCGGTGAGTTCGGCGTGCATGGCGGCGTCGACGCCCTTCTGCGCCCAGCGGCCGTCGCTGCGGGTCAGGGCGCCGAGCCGGACGGTGACGCGGGGCATCACACGCAGCCGGCGGTGTTCGGGCTGGGGCACGCGGTCGGGTGCGCCGTCGAACCAGTAGATGCGCAGCAGGGGCTGTTCGGTGTCGGCCTCGGCGCGTTCGCGCAGGCCCTGGATGAGGGCGGCGTGGTCGACGGTGATCCGGGAGCGGGCCGGTTCCCCGGCGAGGAGGCTCGCGGCGGCGCCCAGCAGATAGCCGGCGTCCACGAGAACGACGCAGCGGTCCACGTGTTCCACCCTCTTTCGGGAACCTCGGGATCGGGAGGTGCTTCGGAATCCTTCGAGTCTGCCCGACGGCCGGGAGGTTGAAGGCCGGAACTGGATCATCGGCGTGGCGGATGTCACACGCCGGGCGTGCTTCCGGGCGCGCTCACGGTCCGTAATGATCCAAAATGCGGCGGTTCATACCGTATGTGAGTCTGACAGCGGCCCTGGCCCCGAGATCCCCCCGAGGAGGCATCACCATGGCCAAGAACAAGAACCAGAACCGTCCGCAGAAGCAGTCCCCGGCCGAGCGCGGCACCCAGCAGGCGCAGCAGTCGGCGATGGAGTCGCAGACCGAGCAGCGCGCCGCGCAGGTGACTCCCGGCGACATGGCCCGCAAGGGCCGGCAGAAGCGCTTCGGCCACAACTGATCCCACGACGGATCGGTCCGCAGGTATGCGGAAGGGGCGCGCCCGTGACGACGGGCGCGCCCCTTCCGCATACCGCCCGGCCTTCCCCGGCCGGGCGGGACGGGCTGCGGGACGGGCTATCCGGCCAGGCAGGACGGGCCGAGCAGCACCTTCAGGTCACCGAAGAGCGCCGGGTCGGGCTGGACGCGGTGCCGGTCGAGCCGGAGCACGGTCGTCTTCCGCGGGCCCTGGAGTTTGATCCGTACCTCGGTGTTGCCCTTGTGGTGCCCGAGGATCTCGCCGAGCCGGCTGATCATCGGCGGGGTGACCTTCACCGTCGGGATGGTGAGCACGACGGGCGCGTTGGTGCCGGAGTTCGACAGGTCGGGGACCATCAGCTCCATCGCGACCAGCCGGGGGACGTCCTCGCGCTTGTCGAGGCGGCCCTTGACGAAGACGACCGTGTCCTCGACGAGCTGGGTGGAGACCAGCTGGTACGTGGCCGGGAAGAACATGCACTCGATGGAGCCGGCCAGGTCCTCCACGGTGGCGATGGCCCAGGCGTTGCCCTGCTTGGTCATCTTGCGCTGGAGGCCGGAGATGATGCCGCCGATGGTGACGACCGCCCCGTCGGCGTGCTCGCCGCCGGTCAGCTGGGAGATTCCGGCGTCCGTCTTGTCGGACAGCACGTGCTCCAGGCCGAAGAGCGGATGGTCGGAGACGTAGAGGCCGAGCATCTCGCGCTCCTGGGCCAGGAGGTACGCCTTCTCCCACTCGACGTCGGAGAACTCGACGTCCAGGCCGAAGCCGGGCTCGTCGGTGGCCTCGTCGCCCATCCCGCCGAAGAGGTCGAACTGTCCCTCGGCCTCCTTGCGCTTGACCGCCACCACGTTGTCGATCATCGGTTCGTGGTGGGCGACCAGGCCCTTGCGGGTGTGGCCCATCTCGTCGAAGGCGCCGGCCTTGATCAGCGATTCGACGGTCCGCTTGTTGCAGACGACCGCCTCGACCTTGTCGAGGAAGTCGGGGAAGGAGCTGTACTTCCCCTTGGCCTTGCGCGTCCTGATGATCGACTCGACGACGTTGGTGCCGACGTTGCGGACGGCGGAGAGGCCGAAGAGGATCACGTCGTCGCCCTGGGCGGCGAAGTTCGACTCGGACTCGTTCACATTGGGCGGCAGGACCTTGATGCCCATGCGGCGGCACTCGTTGAGGTAGACCGCGGACTTGTCCTTGTCGTCCTTGACCGAGGTCAGCAGTCCCGCCATGTACTCGGCGGGGTGGTTGGCCTTGAGGTAGGCGGTCCAGTAGGAGACCAGGCCGTACGCGGCGGAGTGCGCCTTGTTGAAGGCGTAGCCGGCGAAGGGGACCAGCACGTCCCAGAGGGCCTGGATGGCCTCGTCGCTGTAGCCGTTCTTCTTGGCGCCGGCCTGGAAGATGGTGAAGTTCTTCGCCAGCTCCTCGGGCTTCTTCTTGCCCATCACGCGGCGGAGGATGTCGGCCTCGCCGAGGGAGTACCCGGCGATGATCTGGGCGGCCTTCTGCACCTGCTCCTGGTACACGATCAGGCCGTAGGTGACGCCGAGGACCTCCCGGAGCGGCTCTTCCAGCTCGGGATGGATCGGGGTGATCTCCTGCTGGCCGTTCTTGCGCAGGGCGTAGTTGGTGTGCGAGTTCATGCCCATCGGGCCCGGCCGGTACAGGGCCGAGACGGCGGAGATGTCTTCGAAGTTGTCGGGCTTCATCAGCCGCAGCAGGGACCGCATGGGTCCGCCGTCGAACTGGAAGACGCCGAGGGTGTCACCGCGCTGGAGCAGCTCGAAGGTCTTGGGGTCGTCGAGCGGCAGGGAGAGGAGATCGATGTCGATCCCCTTGTTGGACTTCACCATCTTGACGGCGTCGTCCATGATCGTCAGGTTGCGCAGGCCGAGGAAGTCCATCTTCAGCAGGCCGAGCGACTCGCAGCTCGGGTAGTCCCACTGCGTGATGGTGACGCCGTCGGTGTGCCGCACCCAGAGGGGGGCGTGGTCGACGATCGGCTCGCTGGACATGATCACGCCGGCCGCGTGCACGCCCATCTGCCGGACGAGCCCCTCCACACCCTTCGCGGTGTCGATGACCTTCTTCACGTCCGGCTCGTTCTCGTACATCGCCCGGATCTCGCCCGCCTCGCTGTAGCGCGGGTGGGAGGGGTCGGTGATGCCGTTGAGGTCGATGCCCTTGCCGAGGACGTCGGCGGGCATGGCCTTGGTGAGCCGGTCGCCCATCGCGTACGGGTAGCCGAGGACGCGGGCGGAGTCCTTGATCGCGTTCTTCGCCTTGATCTTGCCGTACGTGCCGATCATGGCGACCTTGTCGGAGCCGTACTTCTCGGTCACGTACCGGATCACCTCGACGCGCCTGCGCTCGTCGAAGTCGATGTCGACATCGGGCATCGAGATGCGCTCGGGGTTGAGGAAGCGCTCGAAGATCAGACCGTGCGGAATCGGGTCGAGGTCGGTGATGCCCAGGGCGTACGCGACGATCGAACCGGCCGCGGAGCCTCGGCCGGGGCCGACGGCGATGCCCTGCTTCTTCGCCCACATGATGAAGTCGGCGACGACGAGGAAGTAGCCGGGGAACCCCATCGAGATGATGGTGTCCATCTCGTACTCGGCCTGCTTGAGGCGGTCCTCGGGGATGCCGCCGGGGAAGCGGCGGTGCATGCCCCGCATGGTCTCCTCGCGGAACCAGGTGACCTCGGTGTAGCCCTCGGGGATGTCGAACTTCGGCATGAGGTTCTTGGCCTCGAACATGCCCGTGGTGTCGACCTGCTCGGCGACCAGCCGCGTGTTGGCGCAGCCCTCCTGCCAGGCGTCCGAGGAGTCGATGGCGTACATCTCGTCCGTGGACTTGAGGTAGTAGCCGGTGCCGTCGAACTTGAAGCGGTCCGGGTCGGAGAGGTTCTTGCCGGTCTGGATGCACAGCAGCGCGTCGTGGGCGCCGGCCTCGTGGGCGTACGTGTAGTGCGAGTCGTTGGTGACCAGCGGCGGGATGCCGAGCTTCTTGCCGATCTCCAGGAGGCCGTCGCGGACGCGGCGCTCGATCTCGATGCCGTGGTCCATCAGCTCCAGGAAGTACCGCTCCTTGCCGAAGATGTCCTGGTACTCGGAGGCGGCCTTCAGGGCCTCGTCGAACTGGCCGAGGCGCAGCCGGGTCTGGAGCTCGCCGGAGGGGCAGCCGGTGGAGGCGATCAGGCCCTCCGACCACTGCGCGATGGTCTCCTTGTCCATACGCGGCCACTTCTGCAGCCAGCCCTCGGCGTAGGCGTCGGAGGAGAGCCGGAAGAGGTTGTGCAGACCGGTGGCGTTCGCCGCCCAGATCGTCTTGTGGGTGTAGCCACCGGAACCGGAGACGTCGTCGCGCTTCTGGTGCGGCTGGCCCCACAGGATCTTCCGCTTGTTGCGCCGGGACTCGGGGGCGACGTACGCCTCGATGCCGATGATCGGCGTCACCCCGGCCTTCTTCGCGGAGTGGAAGAAGTCGTACGCCCCGTGGAGGTTGCCGTGGTCCGACATCGCGATGTGGGACATGCCCATCTCGTTGCACGCGTCGAACATGTCCTTGAGCCGCGCGGCACCGTCCAGCAGGGAGTACTGGGTGTGGACGTGAAGGTGCGTGAAGGGCGGCTTGGTCACGGCGGAAGGCCTCCAAAACAGTCTGGGGGGACAGCCAGGAAGTCTACGGCTCTCCACTGACAACCGAGGGCGAACACCGCGGGGCGGAGCCCCCTCGGTGAGGGGTGGGGGCCGGGCGACGGGCGGGCACTCGGCGGTACCGTCGCGCGTTGGGAGACGCGGAACACGCGTCCGTCTGTCATGCACCATTTTGCGCCAGAGCCCGCACCAGGAGGCACCCTCGATGTCGGTCCCCCAGCCCACCGCCGTGGAGCGCGGTGAGCAGATCCTCGCCGTCTTCGACACCGCGTTCGGTGATCTCCTCGCCGCCGACCCGGCCGCCTTCCGGGTCAAGTTCCGGAAGATGGCCGGTTCCGCTTTCGCCTTCTACCGGGGCACGGCGTGCCTGTTCTACGCCGACCTGGAGCGGGAGCGTCGCGGCGGTCCGTATCTGGACGAGCGGACCGGCCGGGTCTGGATCCACGGCGATCTGCACGCGGAGAACTTCGGTACGTACATGGACGCCAACGGCCGCCTGGTCTTCAACGTCAACGACTTCGACGAGGCGTACGTGGGCCCCTTCACCTGGGACCTGAAGCGGCTCTCGGCCTCGCTGGCGCTGATCGGGTACGCCAAGGCGCTCAGTGACCTGCAGATCACCGAGCTGGTACGGATCTACGCCGCCGCCTACCGGGAGCGGATCCACGCCCTGGCGGCGGGCGGGAAGAACGACGATCTCCCGCCCTTCACGCTGGACACGGCCGACGGCGCGCTCCTGGCCGCCCTGCGCGACGCCCGCGCCAAGACCCGGTTCGGGCTGCTGGCCTCGATGACGGAGATCCGGGACTTCGAGCGCCGTTTCACCTCGGGCGCCGGCTCCGTCGAGCTGGACGCGGCCACCCGCTACAAGGTCCTGGCCGCCTTCGACGGCTATCTGGAGACGCTTCCGGAGTCCAGTTTGACCCGGCCCGACTCGTACCGGGTCAAGGACGTCGTCGGCCGGCGCGGGATCGGTATCGGCTCGGCCGGCCTGCCGTCGTACAACATCCTGCTCGAGGGCAACAGCGACGCCCTGGAGAACGACGTCGTGATCTACATGAAGCAGGCGCAGACACCGGCGGTCTCGCGCCATGTGACGGACGCCGCCGTGCGGGAGTACTTCCAGCACGAGGGCCACCGCACGGTCATCTCGCAGCGGGCGCTGCAGGCGCACGCCGACCCGTGGCTGGGCTGGACGGAGCTGGACGGCTCGGGGCAGCTGGTCGCGGAGGTCTCGCCGTACGCGGTGGACCTGGACTGGTCGGACATCGACGACCCGGAGGAGATCGCGGCGACCGTCGCCGACCTGGGCCGGGCGACGGCGACGATGCACGCGGCGGCGGACGACTCCAGCGGCCACTCGCTGGTGCCGTTCTCGACCGAGCGGGCCATCGACGCGGCGATCGCCGCCGACGAGGACGGCTTCGGGGACCTCCTGGTGGACTTCGCCCACAGCTACGGCGCACGCGCGCGTGCCGACCACCAGATCTTCGTGGACCTGTTCCGCAACGGCCGGATCCCGGGCCTCTGATTCGTTCACAGGGAGCCCTTAGGAGGGTCTTACGGGAAGGCATGGCACACTCTCCAGCGCTATGGACATATCAGGGACGCGGCTCAGGGGGCTGCGGGCGGCGCTCTTCACGGCACTGGTCGTGACGCTGTCCGCCGGCTCTCACGTGCTGCTGTCCCGGGTCCCGCTGCCGCTGCCGACCGTCGGCGTGCTCGCGGCCGCCGTCTTCGCCGTGGCCTACGCGCTGGCCGGCCGCGAGCGCGGCTTCGGGCCGATCGCCGGGCTGCTGATACCGCTGGAGCTGGCGGCCGACACGGTCTTCACCACCGGGCAGACGGTCTGTTACGGCCCCGCGGGCGGCCCGGTCGCGGGTTCGCTGCGCGCGGTCGGCGTGGACCTGCTGTGCGGCGGCGCCGTGGGCGTCCCGCTGCCGGGCGTGGCCGCGCCCGAGAGCGGGAGTCTGGCCGCCGCGCTGCACACGCCGAACCCGGCTCTGCCGTGGCTCCTCCTCGCCGCCCATGTGTCGGTCGGGCTGTTCGCCGCGGCCTGGCTGCGCCACGGGGAGCGGGCGCTGGCCCGGCTGGCCGGCGCGGTGGCGACCTGCGCGTTCCGGCCGCTGCTGCTGGTGGCGGCGCTCCACGGAGTGACGCGCCCGGTTGCGGTGCGCCGCGGGCGCCCGTCGGACCGGCCGCGCCGGTCGGGCACCCGGCTCCTCGTGCACTCCGTCGGTCGGCGGGGACCTCCGTGCTCGGGCCTCGCCCTCGCCTGAGCACCGCAGTCCCTGACTTCTTCCTTTTCACTCCACGGAGATCAAAGATCATGAGTGCACGCAACAGCCAGGCCAACAAGGCGGCCGCCCGCGAGCGGCTGCGCATCGAGCGCGAACGCCAGGCGAAGAAGGACAAGATGCGCCGCCAGGTGATCGTCGGCGTCTCGGCGGTCGCCACGCTGGCCGTCGCGGGCGGTATCGGCTACATCGTCGTCCAGGCCAACAAGCCCTCCCAGTGGGAGGCGGCGGCGAAGGCGACGAACATCACGGCGCCCAAGAACACCGAGGGCAAGAACGGCACGACGGTCGTCATCGGCAAGCCCGAGGCAAAGAAGACGCTGGAGCTCTACGAGGACTCGCGCTGCCCGGTCTGCGCCACGTTCGAGCAGCAGGTCGGCCCGACGGTCGACAAGGACGTCGCGGACGGCAAGTACAAGATCAAGTACATCGGTGCCACCTTCATCGACAACGCCGCCCGGGGCGAGGGCTCCAAGAACGCCCTGTCGGCCCTCGGCGCGGCGCTCGACGTGAGCCCGGAGGCGTTCCTGAAGTTCAAGGCGGCGCTCTACTCCACCAAGTTCCACCCGGAGGAGACGCAGGACAAGTTCGCCAAGGACTCGTACATCCTGGAGATCGCCGACTCGGTCCCGCTTCTGAAGGGCAACGAGCAGTTCAAGAAGAACGTGGAGAACGGCACCTTCGACGCCTGGGCGATGAAGATGTCCGCCGCCTTCGACGCGAGCGGCGTGACGGGCACCCCGACGCTGAAGATGGACGGCAAGACGCTGACCGCCGAGGGCAGCAAGAACCCGCCGCTGACGGTGGACGAGTTCAACGCGGCGCTGACCCCGGCGCTGAAGGGCTGACCACGGCACTGAAGGGTGATCATGCTCCGGGGCTGACCCCCCGACCAGCGACAACCGGCCGACAGGCAGGCGAACTTTCCGGATTTCGCCTGCCTGTTCGTCGTACTGGTCAGTAATCTGACTGCCCGTGACCAGTCGTTTCATATCCTCAGCACCCACCCGCCGTACGGTCGTGAAAGCCGCCGCCGTCACGGCCGTCGCCACCCCGGCCCTGGTGGGCGCCGCCTCCCCCGCCACCGCGGACTCCGAGGCCCCCCTCTTCCTCCACGGCGTCGCCTCCGGCGACCCGCTTCCCGACGGCGTCCTGCTCTGGACGCGCGTCACCCCCACGCGCGCCGCCGTGCCCGGCTCCCTCGAAGGACCCGATGTCACGGTCGTGTGGGAGGTCGCCGAGGACCGCGCCTTCGGCACGATCGCGGCCCGTGGCACCACCACCGCCACAGCTCTCTCCGACCACACCGTGAAGGCGGACGTCCGGGGCCTGCGCCCGGCGACCACCTACTGGTTCCGGTTCACCGCCGGCGGGACCGTCTCCCCAGTCGGCCGTACGCGCACCACTCCGGCCCACGACGCCACCGCCACCGGTGTGCGCTTCGGGGTGGTCTCCTGCGCCAACTGGGAGGCCGGCTACTTCTCCGCGTACCGCCATCTCGCCGCCCGCGCCGACCTGGACGCGGTCCTCCACCTCGGGGACTACCTCTACGAGTACGCCAGCGGGGGTTACCCGGCGGAGGGGTCCACGGTCCGGTCGCACGAGCCGAAGCACGAGATCGTCTCGCTGGCCGACTACCGCGTCCGGCACGCGACGTACAAGACCGACCCCGACCTCCAGGCGCTGCACGCGGCCCACCCGGTGATCGCGATCTGGGACGACCACGAGTTCGCCAACGACGCCTGGTCGGGCGGGGCGGAGAACCACACGGAGGGCGCCGAGGGCGCGTGGGCGGCCCGGGTGGCCGCCGCCAAGCAGGCGTACTTCGAGTGGATGCCGGTCCGCGCCTCCACCGAGGGAACGGTCTACCGGCGGCTGCGCTTCGGCAGGCTGGCCGATCTGCACCTGCTCGACCTGCGCTCCTTCCGCTCCCGGCAGTCGAGTGTGGGGAACGGGGCGGTCGACGACCCGGAGCGGACGCTCACCGGACGCGGCCAGCTGGACTGGCTGAAGTCGGGCCTCGCCGGCTCGGACGCCACCTGGAAGCTGGTGGGCACGTCGGTGATGATCTCGCCGGTCGCCTTCGGCGCGCTGCCCGCCCATCTGGTGGGGCCGCTCGCGGAGTTGCTCGGGCTGCCGAAGGAGGGCATCGCGGTCAACGTCGACCAGTGGGACGGCTACACCGACGACCGCAAGGAGCTGCTCGCGCATCTGACCCAGCGGTCCGTCCGGAACACCGTCTTCCTGACCGGTGACATCCATATGGCCTGGGCCAGTGACGTACCGGTGAAGGCGGCGACGTACCCGCTGTCGCGGTCGGCGGCGACCGAGTTCGTGGTGACGTCCGTGACCTCGGACAACCTCGACGACATCCTGCGGGTGGCGCCCGGCACGGTCTCGGTCGTCGCGGCGGGGGCGGTCAAGGCCGCCAACCGCCATGTGAAGTGGGTGGACATGGACCACCACGGCTACGGCGTCCTCGACGTGACGGCCGAGCGCTCGCAGATGGACTACTACACGGTCTCCGACAAGGCCAGGGCGGACGCGACGACCGCCTGGGCGCGTTCCTATCGGACGCTCAGCGGAACCCAGCGTGTCGAGCGGGTGTACCAGCCGGTGCTCTGAGATGACGGCAGGGTCGATTTTCGGCCATGATCCCGTCTGTTAACGGGAGATCACATCGGTACGGCGGGTGGTGGCGTTCGGGCGATCGAATCCGGACACACCACCCACCTCCGTATCCCCGTTCGTTACGTCGACATCTCAAACTCCGGAACAGGCGCAAATTTTTCTTCTCGATGACCCGAAATGCCCTAGGAATGATTGGGCTTGATCGGTCCTCATCAGCGTCTGACATGGACCCGTAATCTCCCCGCGGTGGCGAGGAAGTCCCTCTCCACAACCCCCCGCGAGGAGTCACCGTGCGTGCTCTTGCCCGTATATCGCCGCGTATGTCACGTCGTATGCTCGGCACTGCCGTCATGGCCGGAACCCTGGCCCTGGCCCCCCTCTCCGCCCCGTCGGCCGCCCCGGCCGTGAACACCTCCGCCGCCGCCCTCTCCGCCGAGGAGTGCGAGGACGGTACGGACGCCCACTCCAGCGCCCGTAAGTCCCGTGGCGCCGACGCCCACGGCCACGAGCCCAACGAGGTCACCGCCGCCCAGGCCAAGGCCATGGACGCGGACCTGAAGAAGAGACTGGAGTCGTCCCGCGCCGGCGGCATGAACGCCACCGCCGGCGTCGTGAACATCCCGGTCTACTTCCACGTCATCCACAGCGGTACGACGGGCAAGCTCACCGCCACCGACATCAACAACCAGATGGCAGTCCTCAACTCGGCCTTCGGCGGCCAGGGGACCGGCAATGTGAACACCAACTTCCAGTTCACCCTCGCCGCGACCACCTACACGGACAACGCGTCCTGGTACAACCTCTCCTCCGGCTCCACCGCCGAGAAGGAGATGAAGTCGACGCTCCGCCAGGGCGGCCCCGGCGCGCTGAACTTCTACACCGCCAACCTCAGCGGCGGCCTGCTCGGCTGGGCGACCTTCCCGTCCTCGTACAACTCCAACCCGTCCATGGACGGTGTCGTCGTCCTCGACGCCTCGCTGCCGGGCGGTTCGGCGACCAACTACGACGAGGGCGACACCGCCACCCACGAGGTCGGCCACTGGCTGGGGCTGTACCACACGTTCCAGGGCGGCTGCAACGGCAACGGCGACTACGTCAGCGACACCCCGGCCGAGAAGAGCCCGGCGTACGAGTGCCCGGTCGGACGTGACAGCTGCGCGTCCAAGCCCGGTGTGGACCCGATCAAGAACTTCATGGACTACACCTACGACGCGTGCATGACCCAGTTCACCGTGGGCCAGGTCACGCGGATGACCGACGCCTGGACCGCGTACCGCGCCGGCTGAGACCCGATCGCCTGAGGGAGGGCGCGGCGGGAGAGCCCCCGCCGCGCCCTCTCATGCGTTCTCGGAGGCGTGCTCGGATGCGCTCTCGGAGGCGTTCTCGGGAAAGCGTCCGCTCACCCGTCCTGGAGGCTCTCGATGAAGGCGAGCGCGATCGACCAGGTCTCCTCGGCCGCCGCCTCGTCGTAGTCGGGCAGGTCCGGGTCCGTGTACAGGTGGCCGGCGCCCGGGTAGCGGTAGACCTCCACATCGGCCCCCGCCTTCCCCATCCGCAGGTACCAGGACGTCAGCCAGTCGTGCGACTCGAACGGGTCGGGGTCCGCGATGTGCAGCTGCACGGGAAGGTCGTCGACCGACGCGCTCTCGGCGATGTCCGAGGTGCCGTGGAGCAGCAGCAGCCCCCGCGCCTTCTCGTCCCCCAAAGCCAGGGTCTGCGCGACCGAGGCACCGAACGAGAAACCGGCGTAGACGAGCCCGCGGTCGGAGTAGGGCGCGGAGGCGAGGACCGCCCGCTTCAGCAGCTCCTCCTTGCCGATCGCCTTCTGGAGCTCCATCCCCTCCTCGACCGTCTCCGCGGTTTGCCCCTCGAAGAGGTCGGGCACGCGAACCTGGTGCCCGGCGGCCCTCAACCGCTCGGCCGCGGCCTCCACGGCGGGACGCGGACCGTAGGTCGAGTGGAAAAGCATGATGTCCATGCGATCCATCCTGCCAGCCGGGCCCCCGCACCCCGATCACGGAGGAGAGGAAGACCTCGTGCGCCTCATGCTGGTCCTCGGAGGATCGGTCCTGCTCACCCTGCTGGCGGGCTGGCTCGCCGACCTGCTGCTGCGCCGAACCGACGCCCGGCACCCCGACACCCCCCTGTGGGGGCTGCTCCGCCGCTGCCGGATACCGCTCCAGGCGGTCCTGCTCACGGCCGTGCTGCGCGGCACCTACCGGGAGACGCGCTGGCCCCTGGTCGAGGAGCACGAGGCCGGCATCGGCCAGAGCCTGTCGCTGGTGCTGATCGGCTCCAGCGCCTGGCTGGTCACCAGGATCGCCGCGGCCGTCGTCGAGTCGTCCTTCGCCCGGTACGCCTCCATCAGCCGCGATCCGGCCCGCGTCCGCCGCGTACGGACCCAGGTCACGCTGATCATGAGGATCGTGACGGCGGTCGTCGCCGTGGTCGCCGTGGCGGCCATGCTGCTGACGTTCCCGGCCCTGCGCACCATCGGCACCTCGATGCTGGCCTCCGCGGGCATCATCGGCATCGTGGCGGGCATCGCCGCCCAGTCCACCCTCGGCAACCTCTTCGCCGGCTTCCAGATCGCCTTCGGCGACATGGTCCGCATAGGGGACACCGTGGTGGTGGACGGCGAGTGGGGCGTGGTGGAGGAGGTGACGCTGACCTTCCTCGCCGTACGGACCTGGGACGAGCGCCGCATCACGATGCCGGTGTCGTACTTCACCAGCAAGCCGTTCGAGAACTGGTCGCGCGGCGGCGCGCAGATGACCGGCACGGTCTTCTTCCACCTGAACCACTCGGCCCCGGTCGCCGAGATGCGCGACAAGCTCAAGGAGATCCTGGCGGACTGCCCCTCCTGGGACGGCCGGGACTGGAGCCTGGCCGTCACGGACACCACCCCCAGCACCATCCAGGTGCGCGCCGTGGTGACGGCCAAGGACGCGGACGACGTGTGGACCGTGCGGTGCACCGTACGGGAGCAGATCATCGCCTGGCTGGCGGAGGAGCATCCGCACGCCCTGCCCCGGATCGCCGTGTCGGACGCCGTACCGCCGCCGCGGGCCGCCGGACGGCGCCCGGACACGCCGCCGCCGCTCCCCTCCGAGATCCACAGCAACAACGCCGACGCGTACCGGAAGGACGTCGGCGACGAGCCACCGCGCACCGGCCGGGGCTAGGGAGTGTCCGGAAAGTATCGCCGTCCGCCCGGAGGGCGGGTCTGCGGCGCCCGGTGCGTGCGATCGCAAGGCTGCCGGAAGCCCTCGTAGCGGAGCTACTTGGGCTTGTGGCCAACGCAGCGACCGCGCGTGCAGGGCGTCGCGGACCAGGCGAGACCTTCCGGACACGACCTAGGACCTGTCCGGCCCTGATCCGCGGGCCCGGGTGCGGGTCACCGCATGCTGCGTACGTCGAGCTGGCGCAGCACCCGGTCGACCACCTCCGGGTCGGCGCCCGGCTCGCTGCGCGCCGAGAGGACCTCGTGCCGGGCGGCCGACATCATCTCCCGCTGGATGCGCTGCACCGCCTTGACCCGGTCCGCCCGCTCGGCGAAGGCCGCCCGCCGCTCCTCGTCCAGCATGTCCGGGCTGATCCGCGCCCCGATGTCGAACGCCCCGCGCAGCAGCCGCTCCTGGACCTCCTCCGGCAGCTCCTCGACGCTCTCGATCTCCTGCAGCCGGCGCTTGGCCGCCTTCGCCGCACGGAGGGCGAGCTCACGCTCCAGCGCGCGTTCGGCGTCCGCGTCGGCCCGCACGCCGAGCCGCTTGACCAGCCAGGGCAGGGTGAGTCCCTGGAAGACGAGAGTGGCGATGATCACGCAGAAGGCGATGAAGATGATCTGGTCGCGGCCGGGGAACGGCGCACCGTCCTCCGTACGCAGCGGGATGGCGAGCGCCAGCGCCACCGAGGCCACTCCCCGCATCCCGGACCACCACATGACGACGGTCTCCCGCCAGCTCACCGGGATCTCCTCGTCGTAGTCCCGGCGCGTGTGCAGCCGCTTCGCCAGCCAGGTCGCGGGCAGCAGCCACACCAGCCGCACGCCGACGACGACGACCACCACGGCGGCGCCCCAGCCGAGCATCTCGCCGACGCGGTCCTCCGCCGTGCCGAAGACGTGGTGGAGTTCGAGGCCGATCAGGCCGAAGGCGATCCCGGTGACGAGGGTGTCGACGATCTGCCAGAACGTCTGCCCGGCGAGCCGGCCCATCACGTCGTCGGCGTCGACGGCGTGTTCGGCGAGGTAGAGGGCGACGACGAGGACGGCCAGGACGCCGGAGCCGTGCAGCTCCTCGGCGAGGACGTAGGCGACGAAGGGGACGAGCAGCGTGAGCCCGGTCTGCAGGGTGGCCTCGCCGAGGATCCCGATGAGCTTGTTGCTGAGCCAGCCGAGGCCGAGTCCGACGGCGACGGCGACGACGGCGGAGAGCACCAGCTCACCGCCGGCGCCCGCCCAGGAGAACGTCCCGCCGACGGCCGCCCCGATGGCCACGTGGTAGAGCACGATCGCCGTGACGTCGTTGAAGAGGCCCTCCCCCTCCAGGATCGAGACGAGCCGGCGCGGCAGCCCGAGCGATCCGGCGACGGCGGTCGCGGCGACCGGATCGGGCGGGGCGACGAGCGCGCCGAGCGCGACGGCGGCCGCGATGGGGAGGCCGGGGACGAGCGCGTCGGCCGTGGCGGCGACGGCGGCTGTGGTGACGAAGACGAGGGCGACGGCGAGCAGGAAGATGGGCCGTCTGTTGGCGGTGAACTGCCGCCAGGAGGTGCGCTGCACGGAGGCGTAGAGGAGGGGCGGCAGGACGAGCGGAAGGATGTACTCGGGCGGGATCTCGACGTTCGGCACGAACGGCAGGAAGGCGAGCACGATCCCGATGAGGGTCATCAGCACCGGGGCCGGCAGCCCGAGCCGGTCACCGAGCGGCACCGTGAGGAGCGCCCCGAGCAACAACAGGAACAGCAGGGCCAGTTGATCCACGGTGTGCCCTTCCGCCTTCCGGCGCGTCGACGACGAGGGTCTCCACCCTGCCACGCACCGGTTCGGATCCGGACAAACCGACGTGCGGCGCCGCTCACACGGCCCGCCGCGAGTCGGCCTGACCCGGACGAAAGAGCCTAGGCCTGACCCGGACGAAAGAGCCTAGAGCGCGCGGCGCATCGCGCGGTGCGGGATGCCCGCGTCCGGGAACTCCGGTCCGTACGCCTCGTAGCCGAGCCGCTCGTAGAAGCCGAGGGCCTGCGTCTGGGCGTGGAGGTCCACGGCCTTCAGACCGCGCTCGCGCGCGGCGTCCTCGATCGCGCGGACCAGCGCCGCGCCGACGCCGAGGCCGCGCGCCGCCCGGGAGACGGCGAGCCGGCCCAGGGAGCCCACGGACGCGTCGCCGCCGGTCTTGCCGGCCGCGTCCGCGCCGTGCAGAAGCCGGCCGGTGCCGAGCGGCAGCCCGTCCTCGCGGACTGCGAGGACGTGCACCGCCGTCGCGTCGTACACGTCGTACTCGATCTCCTGCGGCACGTTCTGCTCGACGACGAAGACGTCCCTGCGCACGGCGAAGCAGGCGTCCCGGTCGTCCTGCCCGAGCGCCTCCCGTACGGAGAAACCGGCGCTCACTCGCTCTCCGCGGCGATCTTGTCGAGGGCGTTCCGCAGGTCCGCCGGGTACGTGCTCTCGAACTCGACCCACTCCCCGTCCGACGGGTGCTCGAAGCCGAGCCGCACCGCGTGCAGCCACTGCCGGGTGAGGCCGAGACGCTTGGCCATGGTGGGGTCGGCGCCGTACGTGACGTCGCCGACGCACGGGTGGCGGTGGGCCGACATGTGCACCCGGATCTGGTGCGTACGGCCGGTCTCCAGCTTGATGTCGAGCAGCGAGGCCGCCCGGAACGCCTCGATGAGGTCGTAGTGGGTCACCGAGGGCTTGCCCTCGGCGGTCACGGCCCACTTGTAGTCGTGGTTCGGGTGCCGGCCGATCGGCGCGTCGATCGTGCCGCTCATCGGATCCGGGTGCCCCTGCACCAGCGCGTGGTAGCGCTTGTCGACGACGCGCTCCTTGAACTGCGCCTTGAGCAGCGTGTACGCCCGCTCCGACTTGGCGACCACCATCAGCCCGGAGGTGCCGACGTCGAGGCGGTGCACGATCCCCTGGCGCTCGGCGGCGCCGGAGGTGGAGATGCGGTATCCGGCGGCGGCGAGGCCGCCGATGACGGTGGTGCCGGTCCAGCCGGGGCTGGGGTGCGCGGCCACACCGACCGGCTTCATGATCACGACGATGTCGTCGTCGTCGTGGACGATCTCCATGCCCTCGACGGGCTCGGCCACGATCCGCACCGGCGCCGCGGCGCCGGGCATCTCGACCTCGAGCCACGCGCCACCGCTGACCCGCTCGGACTTGCCGACGACGGAGCCGTCGACCTGGACCTTCCCGGAGGCGGCCAGTTCGGCCGCCTTCGTACGGGAAAACCCGAACATACGGGCGATGGCGGCGTCGACGCGCTCGCCCTCCAGGCCGTCGGGAACGGGCAGCGTGCGGATCTCGGGACTTGTACTCACCCGTCGAGTATGCCCTGTGCCGGCGCCGCCCTGTCCTGCGGTCAGTCCTTGTGGACGGTCCCGTCCGGGTCCAGGCCGCGGAACGACAGGATCACGATCAGGAAGCCGCCGCACACGATCGCGGAGTCGGCGAGGTTGAAGACGGCGAAGTGCGCGGGCGCGATGAAGTCGACGACCGCGCCCTCGAAGACGCCGGGCGAGCGGAAGATCCGGTCGGTGAGATTGCCGAGCGCACCGCCCAGGAGCAGGCCGAGCGCGATCGCCCAGGGCAGGCTGTAGAGCTTGCGCGCCAGCCGGACGATCACGACGATCACCGCCACCGCGATACAGGTGAAGATGACCGTGAAGGCCTCGCCCATGCCGAAGGCGGCACCCGGGTTGCGGATCGCGTGGAACGTCAGCAGGTCGCCGACGACGCGGATCGGCTCGTGGCCCTCCAGCTTGGCGACCACGAGCAGCTTGCTGCCGAGGTCGAGGAGGTACGCGACCAACGCCACGACGAACAGCGCGACGATCCTGCGCCGGCCCTTGGGCCGCTCGCCCGGTGCCTCGGCCTCCTCGGCCCCTGCCGGATCCGGCGTACCGATGATGCGCTCCGCCTCTGCCACGTGAGTCCCTCAACCTAGGTGCCTGACTGCCCACGAGGGTACGGCACCGGGGTACGGGGGCGTCAGCCGCGGCGCTCCTGCTTCTGCTTGTCCTCGACGCACAGCGTGGCCCGTGGGAAGGCCTGCATGCGCGCCTTGCCGATGGGCTTGCCGCAGACCTCGCAGAGGCCGTACGTGCCCGCGTCGAGCCGCTCCAGGGCGTGCTCGGTCTGCTGCAGCATCTCGCGGGCGTTGGCGGCCAGCGCCAGTTCGTGCTCGCGGGTGATGTTCTTCGTGCCGGTGTCGGCCTCGTCGTGCCCGGCGCCGTCCCCGGGGTCCCGCATGAGCCCCGTCAGCTCCTGCTCGGAGTGGAGCAGCTCGGTACGGAGCCTGAGCACCTCGCTCTCCAGCCCGGAGCGGGCCTCCTCGACCTCCTCGGGCGTCCAGGGGTCCTCCCCGGGGCGCACGGCGAGGTCACCGGCCCGGGCCTGGGGCACCGCGGCCTCGTCCTCGGCGGTCGTGACGCCACCCGCGGTCTTCTTCGCTGCCACCGTCATGGCTCCTGTCTGCTCCACCTGCGCCGCGGTAGCGGCCTTCTTCTTGCTCCCGGCCTTACCGGCCGGGTTCTTCTCGGCGACCGTCTTCTCGGCCGGTGCTTCCTGGGCGGCGATCTTCTTCGCCGTGACTTTCCGAGCTCTCCGGGCGTCCGGCCTGTCGACCGGCGCCTTCTTGGCGGCGGGTTTCCCGGCCGGTGCCTGCACCGGGGCCGCCTTCCCGGCCGGCGCCTTCTTGGCGGGCGCCTTCTTGGCGGGCGCCTTCTTGGCCGGAGCCTTCGTGGCGGCGGTCTTCGTGGCGGGGGCCTTCTTGGCGGGTGCCTCCTTGGTCGCGGCCTTCGCGGTCACGGCCTTCTTGGCAGCCGCCTTCGTGGCGGGAGCCTTGGCCGCGGCCTTCTTGGCGGGCACCTCCTTGGCAGCCGCCTTCCTGGCGGCCGTCTTCTTGGCCGGGGCTTCCTTGACCGCCGTCTTCCTCACCGCCGTCTTCGTGACCGCCTCCTTCTTGGCCGGGGCCTCCTTGGCGGCGGTCTTCTTCGCCGCCGCCTTCTTGGTCGCGGTCTTCTTCGCCACCGTCTTCTCGGCCACCGCCTTCTTCGCCGGGGCTGCCTTCTTGCCCGGCGCCGCGGCCACCTTCTTCGCGGCCTTGGCCGAGGCGGTGGCCTTGTCCGGGCTCCCGGTCGTGCTCCGGGTCGTGCTCTTGCGTGCCGGGGCCGCCGCGTCCGCCTTCTTCGCGACCGTCGACTTCTTGCCGGTCACGTCCTTGGCCGACCCGCCCGCACCGGTGGGACCGGTGGCCGAGGTCTTCTTCGCGGCGGTCTTCTTCGCCACCATGTCGCGGCCCCTTCACATTTTGTGATCTTGCTCGCGAATCGTGCTGGGACGATAAATCGGCCCAAGGCCCGCGGCAACGGGGCACGCCGCCGTTTCGGACCCGCCCATGCCCCTGGCACGGCGAGCCTGCATCCGTTGTGCCCAGCTCCCCGCCCGGTAATCACGCTCCGCGCTCCCCCACATGGCCCCGGCCGAACTCCACGGCACCCCATGTGGCCATTCGGGTCACCGGAAAACCGGTCTGCCGCGCCGCCCCGGGGCCCGTACACTGGGCGCAGCGAAAGGCTTGGATGGGGACGAGTAGCGTCGTACGCAGCCATGAGCGACCCGGGGACGGTGAGAGCCCGGGGGCGAGCCCGATGTGAAGCATCACCCCGGAGCCGCCGGAAGAACGCCGTGGGGCAGCCCTCGGCCAGTAGAACCGGCATCGCGACCCCAATGAGGGGGTCACGGGCATACGCCCGGGGCCAAGGAGGGTGGTACCGCGGGAGCCGCGCAGCACGGCGCTCTCGTCCCTCCGGACGGAAACGAAGCAGTCCGCCGGAGGAAGCTCGCCGATGAAACCGCCGCAGTACCGCCAGGTGCCCGCCCAGGTCGACCTGCCCGCGCTCGAGCACGCCGTGCTCGATTTCTGGCGCGAGAGCAAGGTCTTCGCCAAGAGCCTGGAGCAGTCCGAGGGCCGCCCCGAGTGGGTGTTCTACGAAGGCCCGCCCACCGCCAACGGCATGCCCGGCGCCCACCACATCGAGGCCCGGGTCTTCAAGGACGTCTTCCCCCGCTTCCGGACCATGCGCGGCTACCACGTGGCGCGCAAGGCCGGCTGGGACTGCCACGGCCTGCCGGTCGAGCTCGCCGTCGAGAAGGAGCTCGGCTTCTCCGGCAAGAAGGACATCGAGGCGTACGGCATCGCCGCGTTCAACGACAAGTGCCGCGAGTCCGTGCTCCGGCACACCGACGCCTTCGCCGAGCTGACGACCCGCATGGGCTACTGGGTCGACCTCGACGACGCGTACGTCACGATGAACCCCGAGTACATCGAGTCCGTCTGGTGGTCCCTGAAGGAGATCTTCAAGAAGGACCTGCTGGTCCAGGACCACCGCGTCGCGCCCTGGTGCCCGCGCTGCGGCACCGGCCTGTCGGACCACGAGCTGGCGCAGGGGTACGAAACGGTCATCGACCCGTCCGTCTTCGTCCGCTTCCCGCTGACCTCCGGCCCGCTCGCCGGCGAGGCCGCGCTCCTCGTCTGGACGACGACCCCCTGGACCCTGGTCTCCAACACGGCGGTCGCCGCCCACCCCGAAGTCACCTATGTCGTGGCGTCGAACGGGGAGGAGAAGCTGGTCGTCGCCCAGCCGCTCCTGGAGAAGGCGCTCGGCGAGGGCTGGGTGACCACCGGCGAGTCCTTCACGGGCGCGGAGATGGAGCGCTGGACGTACCAGCGCCCCTTCGAGCTGGTCGAGTTCCCGGACACCGCGCACTACGTGGTCAACGCCGAGTACGTCACGACCGAGGACGGTACGGGTCTGGTCCACCAGTCCCCCGCCTTCGGTGAGGACGACCTCAAGGTCTGCCGCGCGTACGGCCTGCCGGTCGTGAACCCGGTCCGCCCCGACGGCACCTTCGAGGAGGAGGTGCCGCTGGTCGGCGGCGTCTTCTTCAAGAAGGCCGACGAGAAGCTCACGGCCGACCTGGACGCGCGCGGCCTGCTCTTCAAGCACATCCCGTACGAGCACAGCTACCCGCACTGCTGGCGCTGCCACACGGCGCTGCTCTACTACGCGCAGCCGTCCTGGTACATCCGTACGACCGCCGTCAAGGACCGTCTCCTCCAGGAGAACGAGAAGACGAACTGGTTCCCCGACTCGGTCAAGCACGGCCGCTTCGGCGACTGGCTGAACAACAACATCGACTGGGCGCTCTCCCGCAACCGCTACTGGGGCACCCCGCTGCCGATCTGGCGCTGCGAGGACGACCACCTCACGTGCGTGGGCTCGCGCGCCGAGCTGACGGAGCTGACCGGCACGGACCAGTCGGAGCTCGACCCGCACCGCCCGTACATCGACGACGTCACCTTCACGTGCACGGCGGAGGGCTGCGCGAAGACGGCCACGCGCGTGCCGGAGGTCATCGACGCCTGGTACGACTCGGGTTCGATGCCGTTCGCGCAGTGGGGCTACCCGTACAAGAACAAGGAGCTGTTCGAGAGCCGCTACCCGGCGCAGTTCATCTCCGAGGCCATCGACCAGACGCGCGGCTGGTTCTACACGCTGATGGCGGTCGGCACGCTGGTCTTCGACAAGTCCTCGTACGAGAACGTGGTCTGCCTCGGCCACATCCTCGCCGAGGACGGCCGCAAGATGTCGAAGCACCTGGGCAACATCCTCCAGCCAATCCCGCTGATGGACCAGCACGGCGCGGACGCGGTCCGCTGGTTCATGGCGGCCGGCGGTTCGCCGTGGGCGGCCCGCCGGGTCGGCCACGGCACGATCCAGGAGGTCGTGCGCAAGACGCTGCTGACGTACTGGAACACGGTCGCCTTCCAGGCGCTGTACGCGCGTACGGCGAACTGGGCGCCGTCCGAGGCCGACCCGGCACCGGCCGACCGCACGGTCCTGGACCGCTGGCTGCTGAGCGAGCTCAACGCGCTCGTGGACCAGGTGACGCAGGCGCTGGAGGCGTACGACACGCAGCGGGCCGGCAAGCTCATCTCGGGCTTCGTCGACGACCTGTCGAACTGGTACGTGCGTCGTTCGCGGCGGCGGTTCTGGCAGGGCGACAAGGCGGCCCTGCGCACGCTCCACGACGTCGTGGAGACGGTGACCCGTCTCATGGCGCCGCTCACCCCGTTCATCACGGAGCGGGTCTGGCAGGACCTCGTGGTTCCGGTGACGCCGGAGGCGCCGGAGTCGGTGCACCTCGCCACCTGGCCGGAGGTCGACGCCTCCGCGATCGACCCGGAGCTGTCCCAGCAGATGCTGCTGGTCCGCCGCCTGGTGGAGCTCGGCCGTGCGACGCGCGCCGAGTCGGGTGTGAAGACCCGCCAGCCGCTCTCCCGGGCGCTGGTCGCGGCGACGGGCTTCTCCGCACTCTCGCCGGAGCTGCGGGCCCAGATCACGGAGGAGCTGAACGTCTCCTCGCTGGCCTCGCTGAGCGAGGTCGGCGGCTCGCTCGTCGACACGACGGCGAAGGCGAACTTCCGGGCGCTCGGGAAGCGCTTCGGCAAGGGCGTCCAGGACGTGGCGAAGGCGGTCGCGGCGGCGGACGCGGCGGCGCTGTCCCTGGCCCTGCGCTCCGGCGAGGCGGTCCTCTCGGTGAACGGCGAGGACATCACGCTCACTCCGGAGGAGGTCATCATCACGGAGACCCCCCGGGAGGGCTGGTCGGTCGCCTCGGACTCGGGCGCGACGGTCGCCCTGGACCTGGAGATCACCCCGGAGCTGCGGCGGGCGGGCCTGGCCCGTGACGCGATCCGCCTGATCCAGGAGGCCCGCAAGAACAGCGGCCTGGACGTGGCGGACCGGATCGCGCTGCGCTGGTCGTCCACGGACGAGGAGGTCACCTCGGCGCTCACGGACCACGCGTCCCTGATCGCCGACGAGGTCCTGGCAACGGACTTCGCCCCCACGGAAGCGGACACCACCTTCGGCACCCCCTTCACGGACGAGGGCCTGTCCCTGACGTTCCGCCTCCGCAAGGCGTAACCCCTCACGCGAGAAGGCCCGCCTCCCACGGGGGCGGGCCTTTTCCGTCCCCGACGCCCCTGACTGAGACCCAGCGGCACACGCATCCCGTCGAAGGGCGAGCGCCGGAACCCCGAATTCGCCCGCGAGGGGCGAGCCCCGGAACCCGCCCCTCCGGCTCAAAGCCCGGGGCACCCCCGACCCTCGCGGCGCGAAGCCGCCACCCCGGCACGCGCACTCGCCG